>JBLNCI010000012.1:0-43301 GCA_050260515.1 Gemmatimonas sp. | reverse complement strand
GCGACGCGAAGTTCACCGTGTCGGTGGACGGCCAGCAGGTCGGCGGCACCTACACGGCGACGGCCTCGCACGCCGCCGGCCAGGTGCAGGACGTCGCCGTCGCCGGCACGTTCTCGTCGGGTCCGCACACCGTCGACGTCCACTTCGTCAACGACGCGTGGGGCGGCACCGCCGCGACCGACCGCAACCTCTACGTCCAGGGCATCGCGCTCAACGGAGAGGCCATGCTCGGCAGCGCCGGGACGAACAACGCCGCCAATGGCGCCCACACGACGGATGGCTCCGCGCCGATGGACATCAACGGCACGGTCAGCTTCCACACGACGGGCACCGCGACGCCGATCGATCCGACGACCCCGCCGCCGCCGCCGACGACCACGAGCAGCCTGTCGACCCTCGTCTTCCACGTCTCGGAGGATGCGTGGAACGGCAACGCGCAGTTCAAAGTCCTCGTCGACGGCCAGCAGGTCGGCGGACTGCAGACGGCGACCGCGTCGCACGCCAACGGCCAGTGGCAAGACGTCACCCTCACCGGTGATTTCGGAAGCCTCGGCCCGAACAAGGTGTCGGTCGAGTTCGTCAACGACGCGTGGGGCGGCACGGCCCAGACCGACCGCAACCTCTACGTCGACTACGTGGACGTCAACGGCATGCGGTTCCAGGGCGAGACGGCGGCGAACAACGCCACCAACGGTCACGCCTCGGCCGATCCGTACGCCGCGGTGATGGAGATCAACGGCACCGCCGATTTCGCCATCAACCACACCGCCGCTCCGGGCCTACTGCACGCATAAGCAGCCGGTCCGCCCCACTCCGGGGGTGGAGTGTGAGAGGGGAAGCAGCCGTTCCGAAAGGGCGGCTGCTTTCTTCTTTATGGGCCTTCTGTTCGGGCCTGCGTGAGCGTGCTTTCCGATGATAGCCTTGCGCCGGATCTTTAGCTGCTCAGTGAGGTCGACCGATCCGTCGCTGCTTGGGCCGACAGGAAACAACCGAAACCAGAAACTTCGGTTGCGCTCGAAAGCCTTCGACCCGGCAAGTTACGCCTATGCATCCGGCAATTTGCCACGGTAGGTATTTGTGCTCTCGCACACGCCGGAGATCGTGATCTAGTCAGGGCTTCCTGCTGGAAGCGCAAAGACGGCCGTGACCGCCCGTCGCGCGCGTGGTTCACAACTGGTCACAACGCCGAGCCCGGGCTCGGGGCGCAGCGTTGTGTAAGGCGGGGACGCACACACCCGCGGGAACCGAGGAATATTGCGTTGCCCTGTGCCGAAGTGGTACGGAACACGTCCGGTGGACATCGCCTATCGCGAGTAGCACCGGACGCTTCTGGGCAGGCCCACGTCTTGACAGCTGATTACAAGCGCGCTCTTACCGATCTCGCCCAAGGTCTGTGGTCATGGCCGGTCTGGACCCGTTTGGGGTGGCAAGAAGTCAAACGCCGATACCGCCGCACCGTATTGGGGCCATTCTGGGTGACGCTCAGCCTAGGCATGTTCATTGGTGGCCTCGGCGTCATCTGGGCTCCGCTCTTCGGCAGCAACGTCTCCGAGTACCTACCGTTCGTCACGGCGGGCATGATCTCGTGGACTCTGGTCGCCACCATCATAAACGAAGGGTGCGTGGTCTATACGAATGCGGAGTCCCTCATCAAGCAGCTCAATTTCACGCTGTCCATCCTCAACTGGACGCTGGTATGGCGGAATATCATCGTATTTTCCCACAACCTGGTGATTGCAGCCATCGTGTACCTGGCGTTTCCAGCGTCCGTGAACTGGAACACGCTGCTCGTCATTCCAGGACTAGCGATCGTGGCCATCAACGGTGCGTGGATGAGCGTGCTCCTCGGCATGATTAGCACGAGGTACCGCGACGTTCCCCAGCTTGTCGGCAATCTCGTACAAGTGCTGATGTTCGTCACGCCGATCTTCTGGTACTCCCATCAGCTTGGCGCGCAGGCCTATTTGATGAATTACAACGTGCTGTATCATATCATTGAGGTGGTGCGAGATCCGCTGCTCGGCCAAGTGCCCCCGATGCTTTCATACAACGTGGACATTGGTCTCGCGGTAGTGGGATGGAGCGTCACGCTGTTCCTATACGCGCGGTTCCGTCCCCGTATCGCGTACTGGCTGTAGTGGACGCGCCGTGGCATCGATCGCTGTCAAGCACGTCACCCTCGACTATCCCATTTACGGCGCGTCGCACCGCAGTTTCAGGCAGGCGCTGTTTGGCCGCACGGGCGGCCTGATCCGGCAGGAAGGCGCACGCCAACAGCGCGTGGTCGTGCGCGCTCTCGATGATGTCTCGTTCCAACTCGATCACGGCGACCGGCTCGGTCTCGTGGGCCACAACGGCGCCGGCAAATCGACGCTGCTGCGACTGCTCGCGGGAGTCTATGCGCCGGTTTCCGGAGAGGTGGTCACCGTCGGCCGCATTTCGCCGCTGTTCACTGCGGCTCCCGGTATCGACATCGACGACACCGGTTATGAGAACATCCGCACGTGTGGCCTCTTCTTGGGGATGTCCGCAGACGAGATTAAGCAGAAGACGCCGGAAATAGCCGAATTCTGCGAGTTGGGAGATTATCTTCACCTGCCCGTCCGTACGTATTCGACGGGCATGATGACACGCCTCGCCTTCGCGATCGCGACGTCGATAGATCCGGGAATCCTGCTCCTCGACGAGGGATTGGGAGCCGGAGACGCACGTTTTACCGCGCGCGCCGAGCAGCGAATGAACGAGCTCATCAAACGTTCAAGCATTCTCGTTCTCGCCAGCCACTCCGATGGCATGATCAAGGACTGCTGCAACAAGGCAGCGCTTATGGAGAACGGCAGGTTACTTGCGATTGGTCCGGTCGACGACATACTTCACCGCTACCACACGTCAAACGGGTAGTTCGGCAATGGCACGCGGCCGCCCAGCTGTGTTCCTCGACCGCGACGGAGTGGTGGTCCGCGGGCTGATCCGCGGCGGCAAATCCTACGCACCGCGGTGTCTTGCTGAATTCCGCCTCCTTCCGGGCGCCGCCGGGGCAGTGCGGAAACTGCATCGACGCGGCTTCAGGGTCGTCATCGTCACCAATCAGCCGGATATTGGTAACGGCATCATCGACCGTGCCGTCGTGGAGGCGATGCACGAGCGGTTGCGGCGAGCGATGCCCATCGACGCAATCGAGATATGTCCCCACCGTCAGACCGATGGCTGCTCATGCCGCAAACCGAAGGCCGGGATGCTGCGTGCGGCGGCGCGCCGATCCGGCATCGATTTACACCGGAGCATTATGGTCGGTGATCGGCCATCGGACGTGGTTGCCGGGGCAAAAGCCGGCTGTTATACAATCTTCGTCGACCGTCGGCTCGAACGTTGCGTTGAAGTAAAGCCAAATAAAACGGTGCGGTCGTTACCTGAGGCGAGCAGACATATTCTTGCGAGTTCCCTCTGGCGGTGAACGGATCGGAATAGGGGGCACATGCCGAGCACGAGCGACCTGCATATCAAGATTTTCGCCGATGGCGCCGATCTCGACGCAATCATCAACCTCAAGCGGAACCCGCTCATCAAGGGATTCACCACGAATCCCACGCTCGCGCGCAAAGCGGGGGTGACGGACTACGAGGCGTTCGGCCGCGCGGTTCTGGCGGCGGTTCCGGACCGGCCGGTGTCGCTCGAGGTCTTTGCCGACGAGTTCGACGAGATGGCCTGGCAGGCGCGCACGATCGCCTCCTGGGGGCCGAATGTGAACGTCAAGATCCCGGTCACCAACACCCGCGGCGAGTTCTGCGGCGATCTGATTCGCGAACTCTCGGCGGACGGAGTGGCGGTCAACGTCACCGCGATCCTCACCCTCGACCAGATCCGGCGCGTCGCCGATTGCCTGTCGCCGAACACGCCGGCCATCGTGTCGGTATTCGCCGGCCGCATTGCCGACACCGGCGTCGATCCCATGCCGCTGATGGCCGAGGCGGTGCGCATGCTGGCGAGCCGGCCGAAGGCCGAGCTGCTGTGGGCCAGCCCGCGCGAACTCCTCAACATCTTCCACGCCGACGCGGTCGGTTGTCACATCATCACCGTCACCACCGACCTGCTCGCGAAGCTCGCGATGGTCGGAAAGGACCTCGACGGCTATTCTCTCGAAACCGTGAAAATGTTCCGCAACGACGCGGTCGCCGCCGGGTTCTCGATCCAGCAGGCGCCCGAAAAGCGCCGCACCCGCGCCTAGCGGGACTGCGGCGGCCCTCCTGGAGTATAGTTCCCGCTATGAAGAAGGTCCTGGTTACCGGCGGTGCCGGCTATGTCGGTCACGTGCTCACGCCGCGGCTCCTCGACGAGGGCTATGAAGTTACTGTCTACGACAAATTGTTCTTCGGCTGCCGCCTCCCGAACAACCGCAACCTGCGGGTGATCCAGGGTGACATCCGCGAGACGTCCAGGCTTGCCGAGGCGCTGAAGGGCCAGGACGCCGTTCTGCACCTCGCGTGCATCTCCAATGACGCCAGCTTCGAGCTCGACGAGAACCTGTCGAAGACCATCAACTACGACTGCTTCGAGCCCATGGTTGTTGCGGCCAAGGCCGCTGGGGTAAAGCGCTTCGTCTACTGCTCGTCGAGCTCGGTCTACGGCGTCAGCGACTCGCCGCAGGTCACCGAAGAGCATCCTCTGGTCCCGCTCACGCTCTACAACAAGTTCAAAGGGCTGTGCGAGCCGCTGCTGTGGAAGCACAAGGGGGACGATTTCACGACCGTGGCGATCCGGCCGGCGACGGTGTGCGGCTACAGCCCGCGCACGCGCCTCGATCTCTCGGTCAACATCCTCACCAACCACGCGGTGAACAAGAACGCGATCACCGTTTTCGGCGGCGCTCAGATGCGCCCGAACCTGCACATCGAGGACATGGTCGACGCCTACCTCCTGATGCTCAAGGCGCCGCACGAGAAGATCCACGGCGAGGTGTTCAACATTGGCTTCGAGAACCACTCGATTGCCGATCTCGCCAGGATGGTGCAGAAAGTCGTGCTCGAGGAGATGCCCGAGAAGGGCAAGGTCGACATTGTCACGACTCCCTCGAACGATAATCGTTCGTACCACGTCAACTCCGACAAGATCCGCCGCGTGCTTGGCTACACCGCCAGGCACACGATCGAGGACGCGGTGCGCGATCTGGTGCGCGCGTTCCGCAACCACCTGCTCGACAACAGCTTCGACGAGGACTGGTACTACAACGTCCGGACGATGAAGAAGCTCGGCGCGAAATGAGCGGCGACGGCGCCGTAGCGGTGGTCACCGGTGGCGCCGGCTTCATCGGCAGCCACATGGTCGACGTTCTTCTGTCGCGCGGCTTCCGGGTCCGGGTGATCGACAACCTGACCGGCGGCCGGGAGAGCAATCTCGCGCATCACCACGGCAACGCCGATCTCAGCCTCGACATCGCCGACATCCGTGGACTCGACCCCGCATCGCCGCTTTTCGCGGACGCGCGCTACGTGTTCCACTTCGCGGGGATCGGCGACATCGTTCCGTCGATCGAGCGGCCGATCGATTACATGGACACCAACGTTCAGGGCACTGTGCGTGTGCTGGAATGCGCGCGCCATGCCCGGGTCGCCAAGCTGGTCTACGCTGCCTCATCCTCGTGCTACGGGCTCGCCGCGACGCCGACGCGCGAGGATCATCCGATCGCGCCGCAGTATCCCTATGCGCTCTCGAAATACCAGGGCGAGCAGGCGGTATTCCACTGGCACCATGTCTACCGTCTGCCGGTGAATTCAATCCGCATCTTCAACGCCTACGGGACGCGGGTTCGCACCACCGGCGCCTATGGCGCGGTCTTTGGCGTCTTCCTAAAACAGAAGCTCGCGGGCAAGCCGTTCACGGTCGTCGGCGATGGCACCCAGCGCCGCGACTTCGTCTACGCGAGCGACGTCGCCGAGGCATTCCTGCTCGCCGCCGAGTCGAAGCTCGTGGGACAGGTGTGGAATCTGGGCGCGGGCAATCCGCAGACCGTCAATCGACTGGTCGAACTGATCGGCGGGTCGGTCACCTACATTCCGAAGCGGCCGGGCGAGCCCGACGCGACGTGGGCTGATATCACCAAGATCACCCGGGACCTAGGGTGGAGGCAGAAAGTGGCGTTCGAGGAGGGCGTTGCGCGCATGATGGCTGAGATCGAGCAGTGGCGCGACGCACCGCTGTGGGACCCGGAGTCGATCAAGCGCGCGACGAAGACGTGGTTTGACGCGCTCGGCGGGGAGCAGCGGCACTGATGGCCGGTCGTGACGCACACCAGTACCGCCGTAAGATCAAGACGGTCGAGGAGCTGAAGGTGGCCATCGGCGAGCGGCCGCGCAAGCGCACCGTCGTCATGTGCCACGGTGTGTTCGACCTCGTGCATCCGGGTCACATCCGCCATCTGGTGTATGCCAAGGAAAAGGCCGATATCCTCGTCGCGAGCCTCACCGCCGACGCGTACATCACCAAGGCGCACTACCGGCCGTTCGTGCCTCAGGATCTGCGGGCGATCAACCTTGCGGCGCTCGAGATGGTCGACTACGTGATCGTCGATCCCAACCCGACGCCGCTCGACCACATCGCCTATCTGCAGCCGGACTTCTTCGCGAAAGGCTACGAGTACGGCAACAATGGCGGGATCAATCCCAAGACGCAGGAGGAGATCGACGTCCTCCGCACGTACGGCGGAGAGATCCTGTTCACGCCGGGCGACGTGGTCTACTCATCCTCGCACCTGATCGAGACCGACCCGCCCGACATCGCCGTCGACAAGCTGCTCGTGCTGATGGAGGCGGAGGGGCTGACGTTCGACCACCTGCGCAAGATCGTCGGCAAGTTCGCGGGCGTGCCGGTCCACGTCGTCGGCGACACGATCGTCGACAGTCTGACCTACACGACGATGATCGGCGGGATGACCAAGACGCCGACGCCGAGCGTCCATTTCCAGGAGCGCGTCGACTTCATCGGCGGAGCGGGCGTGGTGGCGGAGCATCTCCGGGCCGCCGGCGCCAAGGTCACGTTCTCGACAATCCTCGGTAACGATGCGCTCAAGGACTTTGTGCTTGAGGGCTTGGCGAGATCGGGCGTCAACGTCCTGCCGATCATCGACAACACGCGGCCGACGACTCACAAAAACGCGTTCGTCTGCGACGACTACCGGCTGCTCAAGGTCGATACGCTCGATAACCGCAGCATCTCCGACCCCCAGGCGCAGCAGATCGCCAGGCAAATGGCGGAGAACCGAGGCGCGGCGGTGGTGTTCAGCGATTTCCGCCACGGCATTTTCAATTCCCGCACGATCCCGAGGCTCATCGCCGCCATCCCCGACGGCGCGTTCCGGGTCGCCGACAGCCAAGTGGCGAGCCGCTGGGGCAATATCCTCGACTTCAAGGGGTTCGACCTCGTCACGCCGAACGAGCGCGAAGCGCGCTTCGCGCTGGCCGACCAGGACACCGGCGTGCGTCCGCTCGCCGCCAAGCTCAAGAGCGAGGCCGGCTGCAAGACGTTGATTCTCAAGCTCGGCGATCGCGGCGTCATGACGTGTCGGGACACGGAAAAGCCCGGCGACCCCCGCGGATTCTTCATCGTCGATTCGTTCGTCGACCGGCTGGTCGATGCGGTCGGTGCGGGGGACGCCCTGCTTGCCTACGCGACACTGTCTATGCTGGTCGACAAGTCAGAAGTGGCCGCCACCATCCTGGGGTCGATGGCGGCTGCGCTGGAATGCGAGGCCGAGGGCAATATCCCGGTAAAGCCGGAGGACGTGCTGCGCAAGATCGGCGCCGTCGAGAAGCGCGCGCGGTTCCAATAGCGGGGTAATCGATGCGGGTCGTGGTTGCCGGTCTCGGCGTGCAGGGGCATAAGCGGCGCCGCGTGGCGGGCGCCGACTTCGTTGCCGCCGTCGATCCCGTCAACACCGAGGCCCAATACCGCAACATTGAGGACGTTCCGCGCGGCGACTACGACGCCGTGCTGGCCTGCATTCCCGACGAGCCCAAGATCGCCATGCTCGAGTACTTGCTCGGCGGCGGCAAGCATGTGCTGGTCGAGAAGCCGCTGTGGTCCGAGGACGACCGCGCCATCGAGCGGCTGCAGGATCTTGCGCGGAAAAACGGGGTCGTCTGCTACACCGCCTACAATCACCGTTTCGAGCCGCACTTCGTGCGCATGCGCGACGTGATCCGCTCGGGTGTGCTCGGGCGTATCTACCGCTGCCGGATGTTCTACGGCAACGGCACGGCACGCCTGGTGCGCGAATCCCAATGGCGCGACACCGGAGCCGGCGTCGTCCCGGATCTCGGCTCGCACCTGCTCGACACAGCGAAATTCTGGTTCGGCGACATCGGCGACGATCTCGGGGTCGTTTCCAGCCGCTGCTTCGAGAACCGCGCCCCCGACCACGTCGTGCTGGCGCGCCCCAAAGGCGAGCCGCAGCTTGAGTTCGAAATGACCCTGCTCTCGTGGCGCAACCATTTCACCTGCGACATATTCGCCGAGAACGGCTCGGCGCACATCAGTTCGCTCTGCAAGTGGGGCCCCTCCGCCTTCACGCTGCGCACTCGCATCCTGCCGAGCGGACGTCCGCCCGAGGAGACGATCGAGCTGGTCCAGGACGATCCCACTTGGGAGCTGGAGTACGCGCATTTCAAGGCGCTGTGTGCTCGCCCCGACCGAGCCGATCTGTCGAACGATCTGTGGCTCAACCGGACCCTGCGCCGGCTCGGCGAGGACGCTGTGCGGATGGCGCGCTCATGATCGCCGTGGGATTTGCGGGGCTGACTCATCTTGGCTTGGTGTCCGCAGTCGGCACGGCATCGAAGGGCTTCGATGTTCTCGGCTATGACGCCGATCCGGATCGGGTCGCGGATATCCGGGCCGGCAAGCTGCCTGTTGTCGAGCCGGATCTCGAGGCGATGGCGGCCGCGAATGCGCCGCGCCTGAAGTGGTCCGATCGGGCCGAGGACCTTGGCCGTTGCGATATCGTCTACATCGCGACCGATGTCCCGACAGATGACCGCGGCCGCAGCGATCTCTCCGGGATTGCCGCGCTGATCGACAGCGTGATTCCGACGCTCAAGCCGAGCGCCGTTCTGGTCGTGTTGTGCCAGGTTCCGCCGGGCTTCACCCGGAAAGTGCCGCTCGCCCCTGAGCGCCTTTACTACCAGGTCGAGACACTGGTGTTCGGCCGCGCGGTCGAGCGGGCGACGAGTCCCGAGCGCTTCATCGTCGGCTGCGCCGATCCGGCGCAGCCCCTGCCGACCGGTTATGCGGCGCTGCTCGGCGCCTTCGGCTGCCCGATCCTGCCGATGCGCTATGAGAGCGCCGAACTCGCCAAGATCGCCATCAACTGCTGTCTGGTCGCCTCCGTCAGCGTCGCCAACACGCTCGCCGAGCTGTCGGAGGGCGTCGGTGCCGACTGGCACGAGATAGTGCCGGCGCTGCGCCTCGACCGCCGCATCGGGCGTTACAGCTATCTGGTGCCCGGCCTCGGCATCGCCGGCGGGAACCTGGAGCGCGATCTGGCGACAGTGCTGCGGCTGTCCGAAGAGGTCGGCAGCGAGGCGTCGGTAATCTCCTCCTTCCTCGCGAACAGCCGACATCGCCGTGACTGGGCGTTGCGTACGCTGCACCGCGAGGTGCTTGCCGCGAAACCCGATGCGACGCTCGGGGTGCTCGGGCTTGCCTACAAGGAAAACACCCACTCGACGAAGAATTCGCCGTCGCTCGAGTTGATCTCACACGTCCGGCATCTCCCGGTCCGGTTGTTCGACCCCGTCGTGCCATCGTCCGCGGCAGGCCATCCCAAGGCGGTCGATGCGAATGCCGCGCTTGATGCGGCTCGGGGTGTCGATGCACTTCTGCTGATGACGCCATGGCCTGAGTTCCGCAAGCTCCAGCCGGCCGATCTCGCGAATGCGATGGCGGGGCAAGTCGTGATCGACCCGTACCGCCTTCTCGACCCGGCGCAGGTTCGTGCTGCCGGGCTCCGCCATCATTCGCTGGGGGCCGGGCCATCATGCTGACCCACGCCCACGCAGAGTCGATTTTGCCCGCGCGGGTGGTGGTGATTGGTGCCGGATTCGTCGGGAATTCGATCGCCACGGCCGTGCAAAAGCGGGGGGTGCCGGTGCTCGCCCTGAAACGCGGCGCTCTCGATCTCCTCGCGGACAACGCGGCGGTATCACTCGCAAAAATGCTCCACGCGGATGATTCCGTGGTGTTCGTTTCTGCGCAGGCGCCCGCTCGGTCATCCGCCCAGCTCATCCTCAATCTGAGAATGGCGGAAGCCGTCGTAAAGGCCGTTGCCGCTCAACCGGTCGCGCACCTCGTCTACATCAGCTCGGATGCCGTCTATGCCGACGATGCTAACCCGGTGACCGAGCGATCCCCGGTTCAGCCATCGAGCCTGCACGGCATGATGCATGCGGCGCGCGAACTGATGCTGCGCGCCGAAGCCAAGGTGCCGCTCGCGATTCTGCGCCCGAGCCTGCTCTACGGTGCGGCCGATCCGCATAACGGATACGGCCCGAACCGCTTCCGCCGCCTTGCCGCAAAGGGCGAAGCGATCACGCTGTTCGGCGACGGAGAGGAGATGCGCGATCACGTGCTCATTGATGACGCCGCCGAGATCGCGGCGTTGGCGCTCGCTCACCGCAGCACCGGAGTGCTGAACATCGCGACCGGGGTGTCGACCTCGTTCCGGAAAATCGCCGAGGCTGTCGTTGCGCGTGCCGGACGGGGCGAGATCAAGGGCACGCCGCGCCAGAACCCGATCACGCACCGCCACTTCGACATCACGGAGACGCTGAAGGCGTTTCCGACCTTCCATTACACGCCCCTTTCCAAGGGGCTCGAACTCGCCGAAAAAGGAGCCTAGCGGCCGCCGCCGCGGGGATACGCCATGGGCCACGTCGAGACCTACTTCCAGCAAGTCGGCGAAATTGCGCGCACGCTGGACCTCGCCGCAATCGACCGCATTGCCGAAGGGCTCGCGAAGGTGCGCGAGGGGGGCGGCCGCCTGTTCGTGCTCGGGGTCGGCGGCAGCGCCGGCAACGCGAGCCATTCCGTCAACGACTTCCGAAAACTGTGCGGCATCGAGGCGTATGCGCCCACCGACAACGTCTCGGAACTCACGGCGCGCACCAACGACGAGGGCTGGGAGACGGTATTCGCGGCCTGGCTTCGGACCAGCCGCGCCAACGACAAGGACGCGATCTTCGTGTTCTCGGTCGGCGGCGGCGATGCCGAGAGGAACATAAGCGCCAATCTCGTCTACGCCCTCGACGAGGCCAAGAAGCGCGGCCTCAAGGTGTTCGGCGTCGTCGGACGAAACGGCGGCCATACCAAGAAGATCGGCGATGACGTGGTGGTGGTGCCCACGGTCGACTCGGCGCTGATCACGCCGCATACCGAGGCGTTCCACGCCGTGGTGTGGCACTGCCTGGTATCGCACCCCAAGCTGCAGATCCAGGAAACGAAGTGGGAAAGCGCGGCGAAGCGGTAGGTGCCTAGGCGCTGACGCGCCGAAGGAAGCCGTCGAACTCGCGCTGGATCACCGCGAGCGAATCGACCTCCCACACCCACTTCTGGTACGGCGTGGCGAACGGCAGCGACTTGCCCACGTCGAAGCCGAGCAGGGCCATGTAGTCGCGGGTCGTCTGCGGCACCGTTTCCGACAGGATCTTGAATGTGATGTAGCGGGTCCGCTCGTTGAGCCAGCATAAGCCCATCGGGCCGTTGTTGACGCCGAGATTGACAAACGCCTGCTCATACAGCGCCATGCGAAAACCGAGGTTCCATGCCGCCTCAACGCAAACTGCGAACGGCGAAAGGGCAGCGGGCAGCGCGCGCAGGCACTGGTCAGTATCCGGTATGAAGATCGGAATAAAACGATCGCGATCTAAGCTATGGGCGAAGGCGGTCCATGCCTGCAGGTCACTATTGCGCGCCGGCATGTAGGCATAGTCGCGCAGCGTGATGGTGACGACGCGGCGCCCCGCTGTACGTTGCTCGAGCCAGCGGCGGACGAGATCCAGGTTGCTGTCCGCGGCTCTGAGAACGGCAATGTTTTGCTCCCCGCCACGCGATGCGTCGAGCGCGGGTGCGGGACCAAGGTACCGGGGTAGTTTCGGCTCATAGCGTGGCGGGAATACCGACTCGCCTGCCGAAGAGGCGATCCAATCCGCGTGCGCACGGGAATGGGCAAGCGTGATGCCACGCGTGAACGGCAGGAGCGCGCAAGCGGGCAGGAGAATGTTGAAGATCCGAGCGCGACGAGATGCCGGATCGATGACTGCCTCGTAGTCCGGTTGTTCGCGCCTCAGCCCATTCTCGGGGCCCGGGACAATGACAATATCGACGTTTGCCAGACCACGTCGCCGGCGCTCGATATCCGCGCCGACAAGGAACCAGACAAAGTCGAAAGTGATCGGTGAGACCGCGAGGTCATAGAAGGCGGTGAGCGTCTGCTGGTTGTCGAGCGGCTTGGTCCCCGCCGCGCGCGCTCGGGACGGATGGATGGCCCGATACACGAATTGGCCTGGCGCAGTGGTCGGCATGGCTATCTCTCGGCGGATGCGGTCCGCTACCCACGGCAACCCCAGACGGGAAAGCTGCCGTGTCAAGAGCCACAGTCGTTTAACGGGGTTCGGTGCCATCACCGACAGCGGACGTGCGCCGTTCGCATGTCTATTCCGCCGCCGTCGCCTGCAGATTGGCGGGCGGGGGCTTGTGCCCGCCAAGCAGGCTGCCTTTCCAGTTCTTCAGCCGGTTGACCGTGTTGTAGTAGGCGTACTCCGGCGAACGGCGGATCAGGATCCCGTCGACGACCTCTTCGGTGTATTCGTACTGGGCCCAGCCGTTGCACCCCTTGCAGAACGAGACTTTGTCCCACTGGCCGGTCTCATGATAGTAGCGCGCCTTGGCGAACGCCTCGCCGTGCCAGACACCGCGCACGCCGTCCTTGAAGATGTTGCCCATATCCGTGTCGCGTAGGCCATCGAGGCAGCACAGGCGCACGCTGCCATCATGATGCACCGGCATCGTCTTGTAGATCACGGGACAGGGGACGCGCTGCGGCGGTTCGACCATATCCGGGAAGCGGCCGTCCTCGAACACGATGCCCATGCGGACGACGTCGACCACGCCAACCCAGCGGCGGACGAACGCGTCGGCCTCATGGCGGTTGTCATCCTGCGAGGTGAAGGAGACGCCGACGCGCGGATACTCGCGGTCGCCCCGAACCTTCATGAGGCGGAACACCGCGCTCTCCACCTTGGCGAGCTTGTCGACGCTGCGGACCTTCTTGAGGGTCTCCGGAGTCACTGCGTCGATGCTGAACATTACGGAGTCCACCTCGATCTCGCAGAAAAACTCGGCGATGGATTCGGTGAGCGTCAGCCCGTTCGTGTTGAGCGCGAGAGCCATGCCGCGCGATTTCACATCGCCCAGCACCTCGCGGAGGTTCGGAATGAGGAGCGGCTCGCCGTAGATGCTCGGCGCCACCATCGGCTTCTTGGTGGTGAACTCGTCCAGCATCTTGCGCGCATTCTCGAGAGCCATGACGCCCTCGAGCGGCTCGATCTTCGACTGGTCGTCGAGGCCCCACACCGGGCACATCGGACAGCGCAGATTGCAGCGGGTTGCGAAATCGACGAGAAGCCGGTCGGGAAGGTCGGGAACCGGAAGAGGGCGCCAGTTGAGAGCCGGGTCGACCCAGTCGGCTTTGGACCAATCGCGCATCGAATACCCCTGAAAACTTCGGCAATTTAGGCCGGGTATTCTGGGCGGGCAAGGTTTCTCGCGTCTAAGCTGGGTGGGCGAGGCGGGCGCGCGCGTGGTGGAGGAATAGGGCGAAACTGTCGTACGGGCTCAGCGGGATGCCCGAGAGCATCTCCGCCCCGGTGAAGAGGCGCATTTCCGCGCCCTCGTGCAGGCGCAGCCTGTCATGGACGCCGGGCGCAATCGTGGCCGTGTAGAATTTTCGGAAGTATTTGCCGAGTCCGGCACCGCCGACCTCGAAGTCGAACTGGCAGAAATATGTAACGTTATCGCGCGGCAGTATCATTTCGAGCTCCTCGCGAAGCTCGCGCGCGAGCGCCTCGACCGGCTCCTCACTCCGTTCGACCGCGCCGCCGAACAGGCCCCAGTGGTTCGGATACCAGATGTCCGGACGGTCGTCGCGCTTCTGCAGAAGGTACTTTCCGTCGACGAGGATGATCGCGGCGACGGCATCGCTGAGCGCGAGCGGCGCGGTGCTGGAGACGAACGTATCGAGTGGGCCGGGCACGCAAAATCCTCCGGACGCTTACGGAATGACGGGGGCACCTTCGGGTGCGATGATCGCCCGCGGATTGCGCCCGAGCGCATCGATGACTTCCCGCAGCAGGTCTTCGAGCGGAGCCGCGATCCACGGCACTCCGGCGATCTCGCCGCGGTGAAGTTTGCCCCTCCCGGCGAGCACCGGCTCGAACTGCGGGAAATCGCGGTTGAGGCGCAGGTGCCGCCGCAGTTTCACCAAATGCACGGTGCCGTCGCGGCTGCGGCACTGGTACGGCTCGGCCTCGTTTGCGGGCTTCAGGTAAACGTCGGGCGCGACCAGCTCCTCGGCGTGGTGGATTGCCGTGCAGCGCTCGAGTCCGACGCCGATCAGCAGCACATGGGCGTCATGGGCCCGCGCGAGCCCGTATGGGCTGTTGGCCGAGACCGGGGTGTCATCGACGTGGTGCCGCGCAGTGAGCACCCCCGCCAGTGGTCCGGCCATGGCGACCGAGTGGGTCGGATGAAGGCTGCGGTGCGTCGCGTAAGCCGTTCGGAACGTCTCCGGCATGACGCCGACATGGGACGGCGTCGAAAGCTCATCGAACACCGGGCTCTCCGGCGTAACGATGCGCCACGTCATCGTCGGCATCCCGAGTGTGCCACCGTGCATGCCGTCGAGAAGCGCCTCGATGAACGGCTCGACCCGGAAGCCCGCCTCTCCAAGTTTTCGAAACGCACTGTGGACGAACAGCACGCCGTCGGACGGCACGAGGGCGTCGCGCAGTAGTTGCGCGACGACTCCTGCCTCGCGACTCGTCATGCCGGCAGGCCCTTGCGGCCACGGATTTCCTCGACCCGGTCGAGGCAGCGGTCGACATCGCGGAACGGCAGCCCGCTGAGGTCCGACAGCTCGAGCTCCCACCACTTCAGCCGTAACAGGCGCTCAATCGTCTTCTCGGGGAACCGGAACTTGCGGATCTGCGCCGGGACGCCCGCGACGATCGCGTAGGCAGGCACGTCCTTGGTCACCACCGACCCCGCGCCGATGATCGCGCCATCGCCGACGCTGACCCCGGCCAAGATGTTGACGTTATGGCCGGTCCAGACGTCGTTGCCGATGGCGGCGTGCTGGAACATGTCGGGCGTCCGCGAAAGCCGCTCGAAATCGTTGTATTCGGGTACCCAGTCGAACGAGTTCGGGTGGTACTGGAACTCGTTGATGCTGAGCCAGTCGGTCGGGTGATTGAAGGGATTGATCGAGGTGCGCGCGCCGATCGCGCAGTAGGCGCCGACCGTCGCCCGGGCGACGAAGCAGCTCTCGTTCATGCCGAAGTACTTGCCGACGATGACGTCCGGACCGACCTGGGTGTTTCGGTTGAGGTAAACCGGGCCGAGCAGCCGCGACTGGATGATGCGGGCGCCGGGGTTGAGGCGGACGATGCCGTGGGCGGTGAGGGGCCCCGAGCCGGTGTTCTCCAGCCGATCAATAACTATTTCGTCGTACTTCAATTCCACCCCGGGGGCTTGCCGCGAGCTGGGCCGATTCTCCCATCTTGCGTGCCCGGCGTGAAGAGCCGAAAGACGGAAGATATGGCCGGAGTACCGGCCTAAACCGATTGACACCCGCGCTGTTGCTGCGCATTTTCGTTGCCGCCCGGCGGCGGTACTCGTGGCGCGGGTAACGGCGCCCACACCTCAGGAAGCCATGGCCGAGATCAATCTTCTGCGCCGCTATCCGCGGTCGAAACGCAACATCGAAAAACGCAGCACCGCCCAGAGCGCCGATAACATCCGCATCGCGCGCGAGTACGGGCGCGAGTACTTCGACGGTAGTCGTGACACCGGCTATGGCGGCTATCGCTACGACGGACGCTGGGTGCCGATCGCCGAGGACATCGTCGCCCATTTCGGCCTTAAGGCAGGCGACCGCGTCCTCGACGTTGGTTGCGGAAAGGGGTTCCTGGTGAAGGACCTGATGAAGGTCTGCCCAGGGCTTGAGGTGTTCGGCCTCGACATTTCGGAATACGCGTTGATGAACTGCGAGCCCGAAGTCGTCGGGCGCCTGCACCTCGGCAACTGCACCAAGCTGCCGTTTCCGGACAAGAGCTTCGCCGCGGTGCTGGCGATCAACGTCGTGCACAACCTCGATCGCGACGAGTGCCTCACGGCCGTTCGCGAGATCGAGCGACTTTCGCCGGGGCGGGCCTACATCCAGAACGACTCCTACCGCACGCCCCAGGAGCGCGAGATTTTCCTGAGCTGGGTGCTGACCGCCAAGACCCACTATGATCCCGACGGCTGGAGAAAGCTCTACGCCGAAGCCGGTTACACCGGCGATTACTATTGGACGATCATCGAGTAGAAATCGAGCATGTCTCCGCGCGAAAATACCTTCGACGTCAAAACCGCCAAGGAGCGCTGCCGCCGGTTCCGCCGGCGCATCCTCGACATCTCCCAGCAGGTCTCGGCGCTTCACATCGGCTCGGCGTACTCCTGCACCGAGGTCGTCGACGCCATCTATTACGGCCTGATGCGGCGCGAAGCGGACAACAGCTCGTCCGACACGTTCCTGATGTCCAAGGGCCACGGCTGCATGATCCAGTACGTGATCCTCGAGGACCTTGGAGTGCTCTCGCGCGCCGAGCTCGACGCCTACTGCACGCCGCACGGGCGCCTGGGCGTCCATCCCGATTACGGCAATCCCGGGATCGTCGCGGCGACGGGCTCCCTTGGCCACGGCCTGTCGATGGTGTGCGGCATGGCGCTTGCCGAGAAGGCGCGCAAGACAGGTGGCGTGATCTACACCGTGCTGAGCGACGGCGAGGTCCAGGAGGGCTCGACCTGGGAGGCGACGATGATGGCCTCGTCCCTCGGGCTCAACAACGTCGTGGCGGTCGTCGATAACAACGATTTCCAGAGTTTGGGCCGCACATCGGAGACGCATCCGAGCTTCTATCCGCTGGTCGAGAAGTACGAGGCGTTCGGGTGGGAATCGGTGCAGGTCGATGGCCATGATTCCCGCGCCATCTTCGAGGCGATCAGCGGCCGTTCGGGCAAGAAGCCCTTCATGCTCATCGCCCGCACCACCAAGGGCAAGGGCGTCAGCTACATGGAGAACGTGCCGATCTGGCATTACCGGTCGCCCAACAAGGACGAGTACAAGCAGGCGGTCGCGGAGCTGGAGGCGGCGCGGTGAGGAACACTTTCTCCGAGGCGCTCTACCAGGAAGCGACCCAGAATCCCGACGTCTACATCGTCGTCGCCGACATCTCGCCGGCGGGGTCGATGGCGAAGTTCAGCACCCAGTACCCCGAACGTTTCATCAACGTCGGGGTCGCCGAGCAGAGCATGATCGGCATCTGCGCGGGACTCGCGCTCAAGGGCTGCCAGCCGTTCGCCTATACGATCGCCACGTTCTCGCTCTACCGTCCGTTCGAGATGGTGCGGGACGATCTCTGCTATCAGAACCTGCCGGTGACCGTCGTCGGCATGGGTGCCGGCGTCATTTATTCGACGCTCGGCGGCACCCATCACACGATGGAGGACATCGCCATCGCCGGTGCGATCCCCAATATGCAGATCGTCGCCCCATGCGATCCCGCTGAGTGCACCGAAGCGACGCGCTGGTGCGCGCGCCAGAAGAACGGCCCGGTGTACCTGCGCCTCGGCAAGGCCGGCGAGCCCGATCTCACCAAAAACGCCGAGCCGTGGGTGTTTGGCAAGCTTCGTTACCTCCGCCGCGGCAGCGACGTCTGCATCCTGTCCTATGGCGTCATCACGAAGATGGCGGTCGAGCTTGCCGACGCCTTGGCGGCCAAGGGCAAGTCGGTATCGGTGGTCTCGTGCCACACGGTGAAGCCGCTTGATCGCGAGGGCATCATCACCGCGCTCAAGGCCCATAAACACGTCATCGTCGTCGAGGAGAACGTGCCCCAGGGCGGCCTCGGCCCGCAGACGAAGCAGATCGCCTGGGACGTGCGCGCCGACTGCCGCCTCGACGTGTTCACGCTTCAGGACTCGTTCATTCACAACTACGGCAGCCACGACGACCTGCTGGCGGCGCACGGCCTCAGCGTGCCGCAGATCGTCAAGGCCTCGGGTCTCGCCTGATGGCGGGCGGCCCGGCCAACGCGGAGAAGCTCGCGATCCACGGCGGCACGCCGGTACGCAAGGAACGCATGCCGCCGCGCCTCGCCCTTGGCGAGGACGAAATCAAGATGATCGAGCAGTGCCTCGCGTACTATCGCGAGCGCCAGGTCGATCCCGGCTATCAGGGCGCGTTCGAGAAGCTCTATACCGACGCATTCGTCGCGATGATGGGGGGCGGTTATGCCGATGCCGTGGCGACCGGCACGGCCTCCCTGTACGTCGCGATCGCCGCGCTGGACCTGCCGAAGGGCAGCGAGGTCATGGTGTCGCCCATCACCGATCCCGGCACGCTCAGCGCCATCATTCTCAACGGCCTCAGGCCGAAGCTCGTCGACAGCAAGCCCGGCAGCTACAACATCGGCCTCGAGCAGATCGAAGCGCGAATCGGCCCGAATGTTTCGGCCCTCGTGCTCGTCCACGCGGCGGGACAGGCGGCCGAAGTCGATCGCATCGCGCCGGCGATGAAAAGCCGTGGCATCAAGCTGCTCGAGGATTGCAGCCAGGCTCATGGCGCCACGATTATGGGCCGTCCGGTCGGCGCCTTCGGCGACATCGCCGCATTCTCGACCATGTACCGAAAGGCCCACATGACCGGGCCATCGGGCGGTGTCGTCTACAGCCGCGATCTCGCGCTGTTCCGCAAAGCGCTCGCCCACGCCGACCGCGGCAAGCCGATTTGGTCGGCGGAGTTCAGCGACCGCGACCCCTCGGGCTATCTGTTCCCGGCCCTCAATCACAACACCGACGAGATATCGTGCGCAATCGGTGTTGCCTCCCTCGGCCGACTCCAGAAGACGATCACGCACCGACTTTCGTTCGTCGCCGACGTCGTCGCCGGCTTGCTCGACCGGTCTGACGTCTGCAGCCCCTATTCCTGGAGCCCGGCCGACTCGCCGTTCTTCTATCCGGTCGTCGTCGACACCGCGCGGATCGCGTGCAGCAAAGTCGAATTCGCCCAGGCAATCGCAAGCGAAGGCATCGATCTCAACCCGCACTACGCCTACGTCGTCGACGAGTGGCCGTGGATCCGGCCGTATTTGGTCGATGATTTCCGCACCGAAAACGCTCGCGCCATCCGCGATTCGTCATTCAATCTCTATCTCAACGAACGCTACGGGCGGCGCGAAGCCGACGACGTGGTCGCCGCGATCTCGAAGGTGGAGCGTCACTTCAGGCGGTAGTCTCTTCGGAGGGGATTTCGATCTCGATCGTCATCGTCGTGCAAGTGCGGGGTGGCATGAGGGGCGACTCGGGTGAAGTCTTCTCGAAGTGGTTCGCGATCATGGACGGCACGGCAAAGAGCAGCCTGGCGAAAGCCGCACTTATGCTGCGCGGCAAAAGCCGCCCGAGCCACCGCTCGACGGCGGCGGTGCCCCGTATGGCCACCATCGACGGCCATGAGCCCCCATAGTGGACGAGCCCGTAATCGCACGACGGGAACACCCGCCGGATGGTGCTTGGATCGGCAGGCAGACGCCGCGGAGCGGGATGAACGTAGAAGGCGATGATTTTGCCGCCGCCGCGGACAGTGGATGCGACGTTTTCGACGATTGCCTTTAGCCGTTGCAGGTCATCTCCCTCGACCTCGATGACGCACATGTCGAACGATCCGCGCCGAGCCAGATCGTCGGGCGCCATGTAGGCCGCATGCGCTGCCGGAAGCGCTGTGCGGGGGCGGGTTCCCAATGAGCTGAAGCGAGACAGGCGGTCTGAACCGTCGCTTGCGATCCAGAGGATATCCGCAGCGCCTGCGGCGAGTGCATCGTCGAGCAGCCGCCGCGCGTGGCGCGTGGCCGCCCACATTGGGTCGTGCGCGCCGGGACGCGCAATTGCCTGCCGTATGCGTTCCGAAAGGCCATTCGGAAGCGCAACGTTTGCTGGGGCGATCTCCGACAGGGCAGGGGCCGTGGCCGTGGCGCGCTCGGTCGCATAAGCCGCTGCGCGCACCCGTTCCTTCGCTTCGTGCCGCAGCTCGGCGATCTCTTTACGTGTCAGAGCGACGTCGCGCTGGTGGATCGCCTCCTCGACTCTGACGGCATCGTCGAGCCGGTCGAGATGCGCGAGGGCGGCGGCTGCCGAGCCGCCGTCGGAGGTGCGTCGGTAGTCGGCGAGGCTGTGGTTGACGACGCCCGTCAGCGCTTTCGAAAAAAAGCTCCACAACGGCCGACCGCCAGCGCCAACACCCGTTGCAACGTGGCGGCGCGCGAGATCGAACAGCGACGACTGGAACGCCCAGTAAGGATGGCCGACGTGCGAAACTTCCTTGCCCTCGAAGTGCGTGAAGACGCGGTCGACAAACGCCTTGAGTTTTGCCCGGGCGTCGTCGGTGCCGGGCGGGAGGTCGCGAGCATGGAGTGTGAGCGAGTGACGCCCGTAAACGGTGTGGTCCCGGGTGACGAATCCAGCGAGCTTCCTTCCGATGGCGTCGACATCGGGCCAGCCAAGCCGGAGACCGTCGTCGTAGGTGGATTCGCTTCTCAGCTCGATCATGAGAAAGTCGTCGGAGTCGCTCAGCACGCAGGGCGTCACGTTGGGGCACAGCTCCGATACCGTGCCGTAATCCCAGAACGTGTCAGGCTCGGGTTTCCAGCGCTCCGGCCGCATGCAGACAATAGCAATCGGCATCTGGTGCGCGAGCAATGTGTACCGGTCTACGAGCCAATAGAACTGTTCGACGACGTCCATATGGAAGAGGTGGGTGTTGATCGTCTTGCCACGGATCGTGTTGTGCCGGTTTGGAATGGCAAGTGCCGCCATATCGCGTTTGGCCATGGCCAGAACGCCCGTTTCAGGATCGATGCGGCGGTGCAGTTCGGGAAGCACCTTCTCGCTGACGACGCAATAGCTCGGCGCCACGATCAGGCGTTCGCGGTTAAGCAGATGAGGGATCAAGGCGCGGTAGGAGCCATCCGCCGGAATCCAGTCGGCGGTGAAGAACAGGAAATCGGTGTCGGTGACCGCCTCGCCGAGATCCGCCATCCCGCGATACGTCGCCCATGTCAGGGTCATTCCGTACAATGGCGCAACGAGCAGGTCGTCGATCGCGACGAGCCGCGCCCGAGCGATAGATGCGAGCCGTCGATAGACGGGGTGAGCCTCGATGTCTTCGAACAGCCCCTGTTCGGTCAGCAGAACGAACTCGCAGTCGAACGTTTCCGCCAAAGCAGGCAGATTGCCTGGCGCGAGCACGGCGGCAAGCGTGACATCGAGGAGGTTGGTGACGTACGACCGCCCCCAAGCGTACGTGATAATTCGCAGGTGTCGTTTCATCTCTGGAGCAATCCCTAGCGGGCGAGCAGGTCGCGCAGGAAGCGATAGGTCGACCGGACGGCCGGCAGTCTGTACAGCCCTAGCGCGAGGGGCCTGAGGTGGCGGGAAAGCTCGATATGCCGCACCGAGCCGGCGAGGTACGGGGCCGCGGCCCGACGGCGCCGGCGCACCAGATCGGCGGCCTCGGCAAAACCGTGAGCACGGAGAAGCGGTGCCAAATCAGCGGTGTGATCGGCTGGCTTGCAGAAAGCCGCAAGGCGCGCAGGCCACGAGCGGCGGCTGAACGAGTCGATCTCGGCGACCAACGCCGCTCGGTCGTCATGAAGCTGAGGCCCGCTGCAGGTGCGGTAGAGTGCATCGAGGAAGCGAACGTATGGGCGTTGGGCAAGCGCTGCCCGAAGCTCCGACGTGGGAGTGGCATGCGCCACTCGATCGAGCGCGGCCACGGCCGTGCCGATATAACCGAAGCAGGCGGCGACGAAAGCCAGCTTGGTCGCCATCAGGTGAGCGGTTGATTCGTCGGCGGGTAGGGACTCGAGGCGGCGGAAAAAAAGCGCGTCCCCGAACGCGACCTCGTCGCGCGCCCGCGCGCCGACCGGAAGTCGCGCGGGAGCGACGGCGTCGAGATGTGTAAAGCCGACGAAGTCGAAGCCGTGCTCGCGGGTGAAGTCGAGGATCGCCGAGAACAAGGCTTGTCCTCGGTACATCGGCCGAAACTCGATTTCGGTTGCGATCGCCACCACGCTGTCGGTTATCGCTCGTTCGGCCCCGCGGAGAATGTCGTGCTCCGTGCCCTGAGTGTCGAGCGACAGGAAATCGGGGCCCGCCGCCACGGGCAGGACGCGCTTGGCGATCAGGCCGTCCAGTGCGTGTACCGCGACCGGTACCCGGTTCACGACCGTCATCTCCTCGGCATAACGGGCGTCGTACCGAGCACCCTGGACCGGCACACCATCGAGTGCGCCGCTGAGGCTGACCTCGCACGTCACCATTCCAAACGCGGGATCCGGCTCCAGCAGCGAGCTAAAGAATGGATTGGCGGTGACGTGCAGAGTGGCCGCTCCGTCCTCGCCGCCAAGGCAGAACGGCACGACGTGAACGCCGGGCGGGGCCTGTTGCGCCATCGCCTCTGCGCAGGCAGCGTCCGCCTCGTAGACGATATGAATGACGTCGTCGCGGAAGCCAATGGGGGGAACCAAGCTGACTCCAAGTCCCCGCCCACCGACGTGGTGGGCAATGACTCTGGGTTCGATCAGCGCGACATCCGACGGCATTGTCATCCGTGAGTGGTCAGCGGCCGGGCGGCCTGCTGCGGCCCCGCAGCCACGTGTGCGTCGCGTCGCCCGAGCTGGCGGTGTACGCGGTAGGCCACGAGCATAGTCGTCCAATTCCGTCGCGCCTCGGTTGGTGAAGCGCGCATCGCGGATCGATTCCCCTGCCACACCACGGGCAACAGCGCGAGTGCGCGCAGCATCCGCGCGAAACGTCCGAGCGAAGAGGGGGTGTGCGCGCGACGATTGACGGCGAGGTGACTGATTCCTCCGACGAAGGTGATTTCGCGCGTCTCCGCCTTCGGCAGCGCTGCGATCAGCCGCGCCAATCGTTCTTCATCGTATATCTCGAACCGTTCGTTGCGAACGATCAGGAGAATCAGCCCTCCGTTGCGCACCAATGGAACCGCCCGTTCGTACGCTAGGCGCACGCCTGATGTCTGGCTCGCGGTGGCCTCAATGACGCAGAGATGGAGGCTGCGTTGACGTACCGGAGGAACGCGGCCTTCGTGGGACAAGGCGCCACAATCGATACGCGAAGTAATCAATTCTTCGAGGATCGAATGGCTGAGCCCGATGACGACGGCACGCGGGTTACCGCGGGCGAGTATGGGCTCGACTGCCGCCAGTATGGCCGCGCAATCTGCATGCAGCCGATGCAGTGGCGTCGTGCGCGGCGGCGTGCCGATGATCACGTGCCGCAGCGCCTCGCTCAAGCGGTGGGCGGCCCAGCCGACCGGCTTCAACAATGTCCAGAGATGTCCGTGGCCTGAAACGATACGGGACCGCAATAGTGCGACTGCGATCCAGAACGCTGGGTTCGCCGTCGGGTTGGAGTGTGTGCGATCAAGATCCTCTTTGGCATAGCTGACGAGAATGCGATGGGCGAACGCTTCCACCGCTCCCCATCCCTCGTTGAGGTCCTGCGCATGCCAGCGTACGGGCAGTTGGTAGAGGCGTTGGCGGTACTCGTCGACACCCGAGTCGAACACCGTGCGGTTGAGGATGTACCCACGCACCCACTCACCGAGAGGCTGGACATTCTTCCACCACTTCACGTCCTCCGGCGGGACCATCTCGTCGTGCGGGGTGAGCCCGAGCAGAAACAGGCTATCGGAATCCCGCACGACATGAATGGCGTCGGTATGTTCGGGGAAATTGTCGAAGATGTAGGTGCCGTCGAGCGCGCGCCCGTCCAGCGCGCTGACGTCGTGTTCAGGCAGGGCACCATAGTTGACGAGGAACGGCGACCAGTTGTGGGTCACGATGAGGGCGCCGTCCGCCTCCGGCACCCGCCACAGGCAGCAGGTCAGAAAATGGGTACGCTGGTGCGAAGGATGAAGGCGCCCGAAGTTGCGCGCGGTCCAAACGGCGGCGCATGTCTCGGGATGCAGGTTTCTGAGCCCGATCTTTACAGCGTCGCGCACCGGGATCGCCAGTGGTTGTCCGGGGGCCGGGATACCTACGGAAGCGAGCTCTCGCTGCACACCCTCCATGTCGAAGCGAACAGCCGCGCACAACACGACGTCCTGACCCGCATCCGCGAGCCGGAGCGCCTCGGCGATCGAGTTCTCGGGGTAGATCGAGTCGGGATTGATGTTGATCGCGAATGCGCGATCACGGAAGCAGCGCTCCGCCAGCAGCGCGTGGCCCCGAGACATGAACACGTACTTGTGGAAATCCCCGGGAGCCTCCTCGCGGTTGACGAACTCGACCGGGATCAGGTCGCGCACCTTCTGGAAGACGGGCTCATGCTGCAGCGCGGACCAGTCTTCAGCAGTCGTGGCGATCAAGAATCGGGCGCGGCGGTCCCGCAATGCGGGCAGGTTACCGTGTGCGAGCAGTGATGACAGCGCATACCGGCACGTATAATCGCGGAAGCGATCGCCCCAGAATGTCAGCAGGAGGTAGAATGTCGCCGGTGCGTCTGCGGTAGGGCCGGGTTCAGGCATCGTGTGTTTGGCGATGAACGATTACGCGGAGCAACAAGCGTGCTCGCCACCCGTCCGCGGGCGCGATGGAATGAAGGTGACTGTGTAAAGCAGTCGACCTCCCGTGATTTTTGACGCGAATCTACCGCTTGCGGCGTTTCATCGCAATCGGCGCACCATGGCTCAGTTAATCGTCAGTTCGACGGTCACGCTGGTGCACCCCCGCGGTAGTGAGCCGTCGCGGCGCTCTTCGATCCATGTGGCGACGCGCGCAAGGGGGGCGGACAATGCGAGCGTCAGCGCGAAGGCGATCCGGCGGGGCCATGTGCCTAGGTCGTAGCGGCTCATAGCTTTGAGGAACAGACGTGCGGCGATCGCTCCGGGGCGAGACCCAGTAAACACCACGCGTTGCGGACCCTCGGGACGTGCGGCGGCGATGCAGGATACTGCGTGTCGGGCCGACACGGCATCACCCTGATGGAACAGCACCACAGCAGCGTTCGGCGCAAGGGAACACCGCACGGAGGCGAGGATTTCCGGGATCGCGTCGAGGTCTTCGGCGGCAAGGTCGAGGAGGCAGGCATCGAAGGCATGGGGTGCAACCAGGGAATCCTGATAGAGACGTGCGACTGCCATTCCAGGGCTTAGCGACAGGACCCGCCCGGTAAAGAGTCGCGTCAGCGGTGCGGCTAGCAGCCCACCGGAAGAAATCACGAGCGCATCGCCGCGCCGCGAATTCCTCAGTGCCGCCACGACTGCGCGGACGGTGGCGTTCAGCGGGTGCCAGGCGGACGGCTCGGGCATTTCGCCGAACGCGCGACGGTAAAGCCGGAGGGACCACGGTAAGGGTGATGGTGGGCAGACCGCGTCGCGGCTCGATCCGCCGGGATTCGCCGTCACTTGGCGCGTCACCGCGCGGTCAAGACTTTCTACGCAGTTGGTCAGGCGGTGCCGCGCCTGGCGTTGGAGCGCTTCATCCGCCCCTGCCATCTCGAGGTCTCGCAGATGCACGCTGAGGGTCCGGATGTCGCGCTGAAGAGCCTGACCTTCTTCGGACCGCAAGACTTCCTGCCGGGCTGCGCGTTGGGCAGCAAAGCGCGCAACGGCCCTTGCGTGGGCAACTGCAAACTCGCGCGCCGCCAGCTTCCAGAACGGATGGTCGCGGTGGGGGAGCGCAGGGCCAAGCGCCCTGTAGACGGAGTCGACAAAGGACTCGAATTTCCGACGCTCGGCGTTGAAGCACGCCGGCAACGGTCCTTTGTGGAGTACGAGAGTATGCCGACCTTGGTCGCGCTGGTCCTGTGTGGTAAAGCCCGACAGATCGCGGGCAATTGCGTCGATCGTTGGCTGCTGCGCGCCCATTACCTCGCGAAACGTGCCGCGGGCGCGCAGCTCGCCCATCAAGAAATCGTCGGAGTCTCCCAGTACGTGCGGTTTGGTACCAGGACAGAGCTCGGACACGACGCCGTAATCCCAGAACGTCGGCAGCTGCGCGACGCATCGCGTCGGGCGTAGGTAAACGACCGCGATTGGCAGCTGGCGGGCAAGCAACGTCGACTCGTCGACCACCCAGTAAAACTGGTCGTAACGGTGGGTCGAGAGCCCTGAGCCGTTGATTGTCTTGGCGCGTACGGTGGAATGACGATGGGCGATCACCAGGCTCGCGAGGTCGCGCGCGCCGACGGCGAGGCACATTCCGGACCGGTCGAGCCGCGCCGTCAGCTCGGGTACGAGCGTCTCCAGCACCGCACAGTAGCTCGGTGCCGCCACGACGCGTTCGCCGCGGAGGATCGTCTCGGCCAGCCTGCGGTACGAGCCGTCGGCAACGATGAAGTCGGCGTTCAGGAAAACGAGATGTGTCTCGGTCATCGCAGCGCCCAGGTCGGTGAACCCACGCATCAGCGCATGCGTCAGAGTGATGCCGTACCAAGGGGAGAGCAGGTCATCGATCGGCACGAGGCGCACGTCGACATGACGGAGAGCGGCAACGATTGCCGGCGCGCAGGAGATCAGGGGGAAGAATCGCGTTTCGGTGACGACGACAAGCTCGGTCTCGAAAGACTCGACAAAGGCGGGAATGTTGCCGGGTGCGAGCAGGGCGGGCAGGGCGAGGCGCAGCAGATCGGTGACATACCGCTCTCCCCACGCGAAGGTGATGATACGGGCGCGCTCGCGGCGCCTCCCCGTGGGCGACAGGTCCCGACGCTCGCGGGAGGGCATCGCCAGCGTGACGCCGCCATCTTCCAGGGGGAATTCTTCGATTGTAGCGACGGGATTCATGCCAGCGTGGGGTGCAGCGTTGGCGGCGATAGTCGCCTGCCGAGACGCCTGCTTCAAGAGCGCCCGATCTGTGCCCGCGCATTGAGTTTCCATGGCCGAAATGGTAGGGGAACTCGAGCGCTGCACCGCGAGTGCTGCGGCTGGAGGGTTTCGCGCGTCGCGGATCTGGGGGCTGGGTGGATTGGCAGGAAGTGAAGCGTCAGTGCCGACAGGCCGTGCCCGGCCCGGAACGTCGGTGGCGTCCCTGCGTGCCGGCATGCCACGCGAGATTAGGACTGCGCCTTGGGCGCCTGGAGCGTGAGACGGTTCAGCGGATGAGACGTGCTGCCGCGGATTCGCAGTCGGTCACTGGGGCCCGTGTGGGCGGGAGTTCGCTATGACCGCGACGCCTCCGGTGCGCCTGATTACAATGGCGTGGGGAAGCCACTACATCGATGAGCTGGCTAACTTTGCTCTTCCCGCGCTGCTGGCTCCCGGAAACCTACCGTGCCTTGCGGAGCAGTTCCGTTGTGAGATGGTGATCGTCACGGAAGAGGCGTATTTCGACGCCCTCCGCAAACGTCCGGTGATCCAAGCCATCGAACGCTACTGCTCTGTCGAATTCCGTTCGCTCGACGAGTTCATCACCAGCCCGGATGCCTACGGGATGGCATTGACCTACGCACTGTTCCGCGGGTTCGAGGACTTGGGACCGGCGATGTGCGATACGCAGCTGATCTTCTTCAACACTGATTTCATTATGGCCGACGGCTGCCTCCGCAGCGTCGGCCGAAAGATCGCGGCCGGGGAGCGCCTGATCTTCGCGCCGAGCTATTGTGTGGTCCGCGAGAAGGTCGCGCCGATCCTGCGGGCACGCCGCGACGCGGAAACCGCAATGCTGAGCATCTCATGCCGTGAGATGGCGTCGCTGGCGATTCGCAACCGCCATAACACGATTCGCGGCAAGACCGTCAATCAACGCATGTTCAGCATGGAGTGGATCGATCAGTTCTACTGGCTCGTCGACGAGAACACGCTGCTTGGACGCCAGTTGCCGATCGCGGTGGTGTCGATGCGCCCGGAGCGCGTGCTCACCGAAATGCGGACGTTCTGGGATTACGGCATTGTCTCCGAGGCGTGCCCGACGGCACCCCGATGCGTGCTCGGCGATTCTGACGAGTTCCTGATGATCGAGCTTCGGGGGAGCAAGACCGCTCGCGACCAGATCATGCTCGGCTGGCCAACTGTTGAGGAAATTGCCGGGCGGCTTCAGAAGTTCACCACCCGCGATCCTATCGAACTGTCGCAGTACCCGCTGGTGCTCCACAGCGGCGATTTGCCCGCCGGATGCGACGAAGCCCAGGAGAAGCTGTCGGAATTCGTTGCCGACGTCATCCGCAAGATGCCCGGCGAACCGTTCGATCACATCGACCACCCGATCTGGAATTACCACTACAAGCCGTTTCACGAATGGCGGCGCCGCTATCTCGCCGACAAGGAGCAGGGGGTGGCACGGTGATGGTGTGGGGCTGCGTTCCCCATGGTGCACCGGCCGACGGAGCGCCGCTGTTTCCGACGCCCGAGCCGCGACCGTGATAGCGATGCTCAAAAAAGTCCCGAAACGGGTGGCGTCCTGGCTCTACAGCCGCGCGCTTGGCTTTACGCCGTACTTCCGGCGGACGCACCCGCGCTGGCCCGACGTTCAGCCGATCATGCGCGCGCTGGCGGCGAAGCCCGCGGCGAGGGTACTGGTTGTGACCTCGGCGCACGTGCGAACGCCTTCGTTTTTCCGCGTGGCATCCACCGTGTTCGGCGTCGAGCAGATACTCAGCCGGCCGCAGGAAGCTGCGGATCCAACCGGCTCCCCGTCCTACGATTTCTGCATTTTCGATCTCGACCGCAATGACTTGGTGGAAAGAACGCGGCGGCTAGTCGCAACGGTCCTCCCGATGATCGCCGACGACGGAAGGATTTTCATTTACTGCGAATGCGACCCACACCGTGATTCCACTCTCGCTCGCGACCTCATCGACCACGGCATACTCGCGTCGGAAATGGAGAGTGCGCTTTATTTTGCGGGATCGACGAAATCGTTGAACGCCATGGCGCTTTTCGACACGGCGATCGCGAAGCTGCAGACGAGATCGCCAGTCGGGATGGCGCTCGGGTTCGCGAAGCTTCTGATCGCCGCCGCCTCCGCGTGGTCCGAAAACAACACAAGCTCTATCGTTCGTACCCTTCGCGACTCCGGCCGTTGGTCGAGCTTGACGCTAGAGTTGAGCCCAAAGGGTTACCGCGCCTCTCCGGCAGATTTCGTCCAGCACGATTATGTACGGACGGACACGTTTGAACGGATGCCGATTGCGGGGGCTGAGCCGCAAGTCATGGTGGATTTGGAGCGCGCGTTCGCCGAGGCTTACCAATGTTGCAAGCCGTTCACGACGGCCTCAGTCGAGCGGCTGTACATGCTGTTCAAGAGCATCGAGTACCTCGTCGTGAACCGCATTCCGGGCGCGATCATCGAAACCGGGGCTCAGGCGGGGGGAAGGGCCATGTTGGCGGCACTTGCCTTGCGACACTTCGGGGACGAAACCCGCTCGATCGTGCTGTTCGACAGCTTCGAGGAGAATACGACGCCCGAATTGTGGAGTAGCCCGCCACTGCGACACTGGCAGCAAGCGGTGACCGAGAACGATACGTCCGAGCGGAGACGGGCACCTTTGGCCGAGGTGGAGGCCAACATAAGGTCGACCGGCTATCCGGCTGACCGGGTGGTGTTCGTGAAGGGCATCGTGGAACAGACGGCTGCTGGTTACCGCGCGGGACCGATCGGGCTGCTTCGTCTCGACACGGCCTGGTACACCTCGACGCGCGCCACCCTTGAGCATATGTACCCGCACATTGTCCCCGGCGGCGTTCTGATCATTGATGGTTACGGCCAGTACCGCGGGCAACGTCTGGCGGTCGACGACTATCTGGCTGGCATAGGGGAAAAGCCACTGCTGACCAGGGTCGACTACAGCTGTCGGCTAGCGTTGAAGACGCCTGCTCGGCGAGGCGACGCGCGCGCCGACGCCTAGAAGTCGATGAGACGACCGCACAAGCGCTGGAGTTGTCATCCAGTTCTCCGTAGTATGCGTGCCGGACCCCGCGCGTCACAACGCACAACTCAGATGCCACCTGCTTCGGACGATCCGCTTTCCGCTCGTGTTCGGGACTATCTGCGCGGGAAGTCGATCATGGTGACCGGCGCCTGCGGCACAGTGGGCCAGGAACTCGTCCGCCAGTTGCTCGATCGATTCGAGGTCGGGTCGCTGGTCGGTATCGACCATAACGAAAGCGAACTGGTGTTTTTGGAGGCGCGGCAATCGCGCCACGATCACGCGCGCTTTCAGCTGTGCGACGTTCGGGATCTGCCGGCGCTGATGCGGGAAACCCGCCATATCGATGTGCTTTTCCATGCTGCTGCCTACAAGCACGTCTCGATGTGCGAACGGTCGCCGCTGGAAGCGATCCAAACCAACGTGCTTGGCGTGCAGAATGTCGTTCAGGCTGCGGTGGAGAACGACGTCGAGCGCCTGGTCTTCACGAGCACCGACAAGGCGGTCAATCCGACAAATGTGATGGGAACGTCCAAGCTGATGGGCGAGCGCCTGATCACGGCCGCCGCCGTTCACCCCCATCTCTCGAGCCGCTCCGTCTTTCTGTCGACGCGCTTTGGCAACGTGCTCGGATCGCGGGGATCCGTTATCCCGATCTTCCGCGACCAGATCCGCGCCGGCGGCCCTGTCACGGTGTCGGATCCCGACATGACCCGCTTCATCATGTCGCTCGCGGAGGCGATCCGGCTCGTAATCGAATCCGCAGTGCTCGGCTGCTCGGGTGATGTACTGATCACGAAGATGCCTGCGATCAGGATCGGCGACCTCGCCGATGTGATGATCCGGGAATACGCGCCGAGAGTTGGGCGCAACCCGCGCGACATTGCCGTCCGGACCGTCGGGCCGAAGCCGGGTGAGAAGTTCTACGAAGAGCTTATGAACGAGGAGGAGACTCGGCGCTCTGTCGAGCTGTCGCGCTACTTTGTCGTCCGTCCAGCTCTGAAAATGGATGGTGTCGCCGCGTACGAAGGGCAAATCGCGGGCAGCGTAACGTGCCCTTATAACTCCACCAATGTCGCGCCGTTGAGTCCGGATGAAGTGGCCCGCTTCCTCCACGACAATCGTCTGCTCGGCGACGCCGATCTTCCGGGCGCGTGAACGGCGATGCGCGTTCTGGTGCTCGGAGGCGACGGGTATCTCGGGTGGCCGACCGCCATGAGTTTCCGGCGTGCGGGACACGAGGTCTGTGTCGTCGACAACTACCTGCGCCGTCGCATTGCCGCCCAGACGCACTCGGAGCCACTGATTCCTACGCCGCGTCTGCCTGAGCGCGTCGCGCTGTTCCGGCGCCTCACCGATCTCGACATTGCGGTCGAAGAGGGGGATTGCTGCGAGATCGAATTTTTGGCCAATGTCGTGCGCAAGTTCGCGCCCGATGCGATCGTCCACTACGCGGAGCAGCCCTCGGCCCCTTATTCGATGATGGGCTACGCCGAGGCCCGTACGACGTTCTGGAACAATCTTACGGCGACCTTCAACGTGATCTGGATGGTGCTGCAGCACGCCCCCGACTGCCACATCGTCAAGTTGGGCACGATGGGTGAATACGGCACGCCCAACATCGATATCGAAGAAGGCTGGATCGACATCGAGCACAAGGGCCGCCGGGACCGCTTTCTCTTCCCGCGGCAAGCTGGCAGCCTCTATCACACGACGAAGGTGCTGGATACCGACCTTCTGTGGTTCTACGTCCGGAGCTACGGCCTCAGGGTGACCGATCTGATGCAGGGGCCGGTGTATGGGCTCTCCACCGACGAGTCCGACCTTGATCCCGCGTTGCTGCCGAACTTTCATTACGATGACATCTTCGGCACAGTGGTGAACCGATTCCTGGTGCAGGCCGTCGCGGGTATTCCGCTGACGGTCTACGGAAAAGGCGGACAGACGCGAGGGTATCTCAACCTTCGTGACACATTGCAGTGCGTGGCGCTCGCCGCCGCGCATCCGCCGGCAAAGGGCGAGCTCCGAATCCTCAACCAATTCACCGAGACGTTCTCGGTGAATCAGCTTGCCGAACGGGTCAAGCGGGTCGGGGAGCGTCTTGGCCTTGCCGTCACGATTCAAAACCTCGACAACCCGCGCAAGGAGCTCGAAGAGCACTATTACAATCCCGCGCACTCCGGTCTGCTCGCCTTGGGCCTCAAGCCTCATTACATGACGGACGAGGTGGTTGCGGACATGCTCGAAGAGGTCTTGCGTCACCGCGAAAACATCGTGGCTGATCGCATCTTGCCCCGCGTTCGGTGGCGGTAACGCCATGCGCTGGCTGATCACGGGCGGCTGCGGTTTCATCGGACGTAATCTTATTCGCCGCCTCCTTGGCGAGAGCGGGCACGGAGTGCGGGTCGTCGATGATCTGTCGGTGGGTACGCGCGCCGACCTCGGTGAAATCTCCCCTGTTCAGGACGTCGATGTCGGAGCGCTTGCACCGGTGGTGCCTGGCGCGCCGGTGCAGCTCTTGGTCGGCGACGTTCTCGATGCGGAACTCGCGCAGCGGGCAGTCACCGGCGTGGACGCCGTGGTCCACCTTGCCGCTAATACCGGCGTCGGCCCTTCAGTCGCAAACCCGCGCCGGGATTGTTCTATCAACGTCCTCGGCACGCTCAACTACCTCGAGGCTTGCCGTCACGCCGGATGTAAGCGCTTCGTATTCGCTTCGAGCGGCGCGCCGGTCGGGGAGTGCAATCCGCCCATCCACGAGGAACTGCCTCCCCACCCGGAATCGCCATACGGCGCCAGCAAGCTCGCCGGGGAGGGATACTGCTCCGCCTATAAGCGGAGCTTCGGCATCGACACAACGGTGCTCCGCTTCGGCAATTGCTACGGGCCGCTGTCGAGCCACAAGGGGAGCGTCGTGGCGAAGTTCATCCGCGATGCGCTTCAGCAGCGGACATGGGAAATCTACGGCGATGGGCACCAGACGCGGGATTTTATTTACGTCGACGACATCGTCGACGCCATTCTTCGTGCGGCGACAGTTGCTGGTATCGGTGGCCAGATCTTTCAGATCGCGACCAATGCGGAAACAAGCGTCCTCGAGCTCTCCGACCGCTTAAGGTCCATCTTGAGAGAGCGCGGTGTCGCCGTTCCTGCCGTTCGTCATGGCGCCACCCGCACCGGCGATGTCAGGCGGAATTTCTCAGACACCAGCAAAGCGCGCGCCCGACTGGAATGGCAAGCACGGGTGCCGCTGGACGAAGGGCTGCGGCGGACCGTCGATTGGTTCCTCGCGGACCGTGCTCGCCTCGGCGTGTAAAGCTGTGAACGAGACGATCGAAATTCGCCTGTTTGATCCCAAGGCGGGCGAAGCAATTCTCAACCAAGCGCATGGGATCCATTTCCCCAGTCCGGATTCCGCCGCCAAGCGGCGCTCCTATGTCTCCTGGCTGACGTCGAACCCCGTACCAGGGAGCATCTATCTAGCCGCTTACGTCGATGGCTCGTTCGCGAGCTTCCTCGGCTTCATGGCGCGGGAAGTCGTCGGGCAGGGCCGTACATTGCGCGCAGCACTTGCGTTTGGGGCAATGACACTGCCCGAATTCCAAGGCCGCGGGCTCTATCGCCGACTCGCCGTGGCCGGCTGGGACATGGCGGCCAGGGGCGGATTCGATATCGCACTCGGATATACGAACCGTCCATACGTGCTGTCGCTGGAGTTGCGCATGGGATGGCGGGCGATTGTGCGGTGCCCAGTGATGGCGCTCCCGCTCGACCTGTCCGCGGTCGTGGCGAAGGCCGCTCCATTTCTGCGCCATGTAGCGCCGCTCGCCGCGATCGGCAACCCGGCGGTTCGGGCCATAGTGCGCAGAGTTGCGGGTCGCGTGAGTGCGGCTGACTGCGTGGTCGAAAAGGTGGCCGACTTTTCGTCTGATTTCGACGGCTTTGCGGGGGCGTTGACGAACGGAGCCAACTTCACGTTCATCAAAGACTGGAAGACGTTGAGCTGGCTCTATTTGTCTCCATACAACCCGTTTACCTACGATATCCTCGAGGCGCGCCGCAATGGAGCCTTGGTGGGCTTCGCGGTCGGCCGGCCCATGGACCTCCGGGGCTTGAGCGGCTACGGGATTCTCGATCTGATCTGCCTGCCTGGACACGAGGATGTGCTTGCCCCGCTCGCCGCCCGCCTCGTCGCCGACGCCGTGCGTGCGAAGCCGCAGATCATCGCCGCGCTGGTGAGCCCTGGCGATGCGAGCCAGCGCGCACTCGCAAGGGTCGGCTTCATCAACAGTGGTCAGTCATTCACACTCATCGGTCGGTCCCTCGTGGACGACCTTCCCGCCGCGCTCAGAGAATCCGCACCGTGGCAGAATTCCTGGGGCAACAACGACACTGTTTAATGCAGTGCCACGCTCCGCGAACGTTGTTGGAGTTCAACATGACGATCGCTTTTCCACCCCGCGCCGCGCGCTCCTTCATTCTGGCCGTCGCGGTTGTCTTTTTGTTCGGCGCGAGTGTGCACCATAGCCAGGAACTCGGCCAGGAACGCACGCTCTACGACAATCCGATCTACCGCTGGCGCGAGTCGTTGGCAGTGGCGTTGTCGCGGATGCAGGACAAGCCGCTACACGGGTATCTGGCCTACCGATCCACCAGAGATTACCTCGCTCAGCACGGGCTTGGACTGATGGGTGGAGAAGCCGATCCGCTTCCCAGCGGTCAAGAGCGGCACGATCTCGTCTTCGATCCCGATCGGATGGAGGAGCTGATCCGCGAGGCGCGTGACGCTCCGATCGATTACACCTTGCCGCCGGTGATGGTGCAGGGCAACGAACTCGGTGTCGCGGACTATTACTATTGGTCGTTCAAGCTGTTCGGGCTCAATCTCCGTGCATTGTGGCTGTTCTACTTTTCCCTGCTGGCGGTATCGGCGGGGTTGTTCTTTCTTACGTTTCGTCGTTCGCCATTCTGCATCCTGCTGCTCATGCTCTATCTCTCCGCCCACTACTACATGGTGGGGTACGCGGCGCTTCCACATTTCACCACGGTCCACAACAGTCGCTTCTTTCCGGTGCTGTCGATCCTGCCGGCGATGCATTTGATGCTGCTGTTGGTTCGGCGGGAGCGCGCGACATTGCTGACAGCGACGGTGGCCGGCATCCAGACATTGCTCCTGATGTTCATCATCTTTTGCCGGCTCGAGGCGGCATGGCAGGCGATGGCCGTCATATTTGCAGCGGGGCTGATGGTGTCACTCCGTCCGATATGGCGCGCACTACGCCATCCACGCACGCAACGTGCCGGAGCATGGCGGACGCTCATGGACGTGTGGCCGGCGACGCTATGCGCTGCCGGCGTGATTCTCATGACGGCGTACGGCTGGGTCGCGGTGGACAAGCAATATAGGAATGCCACGCGGACCCACGTGTTCTGGCATACGGCCTTCGCGGGGTTGGTCAGCAGCAGTCCGGAGCTTGATAAGCTGTACGGTCAGGGACAGGACGAGTACGGCGATAACATCGCTTATATGGCCGCGCTGACCTACTTGCGCGAGCATCGCGACGTCAAATCGGCAATTGCGTACACTGGCTCCGATGGCCAGTTGTACATAAATCCCATGAGCAACATGGGCGCCTACGACAAGGTCATGCGGCGGGTTTTCATCGGCGTTGTCGCACACCACCCTTGGTTGGTGCTGAAATCCTTTCTGGTCGACAAGCCGCGCGATCAGATCGACTTTCTGAAGAATAAGGGCGTCTTCCGTCTTGGTGGCGACGCCGTTCCGCTCGCGTTGGCGGCGGCCGCGTCGCTCTTGACCCTGATGGCGGGAGCCTCGTTGCCGACCAAGAGCGAACTCCTACTGGGGCTGCGGACGGTCACCCTCGTCGGCGCGTTTTCGCTGGTTACGCCTATGATCGTTCCGAGCCTCCTCATCGTCGGGACCATCGTGTTTTTCCTAATGATCGCGCTACTGCTTGGCGTGACCGCGCCAGTAGCTCTTGTCTGGCACGGGATAGCGCGGCTCCTTCGTGCGTGGGCCGGGAGGCCGCGCGGGACGGTGTCCTCGGCGCCCTGAATGTGCAAGATTACCGGAGCCAGGCCACTCCTGTCCGCGACGTACATCGAGGCGAGTAAAAGCCGATGAATCCCGAGGAAAAGTCGCTTCTATTCGGCGCGCTCAGCCGGGCGATGCGTCAGAGCGAGTTTTGGCGTCGCCGGATGGACACGCTCGGCGTGGCGGAGCGTGACCTTACCCACGGCTTTCCGTATCACGAACTGCCGCTTGTCTCGAAGGAAGATCTTCTCGCGGACCAGGCGGAGAAACCGCCGTTCGGTCGTCTGCTGGCGGTTCCCGCGGACGCGGTTCGGCGAATCCACCGGACGTCGGGGACCTCGGCGGTGCCGCTATTTGTCGCCCTGACGGACCGCGACATCGAGGATACGTATGTCAGCGCCGTGCGCGCGTTCCGCCTCGCTGGGATGGGGCCGGGGGATCGGGTCGTGCACTGTCTCAATTTCAACATGTGGTCCGGTGGGATCACCGATTACATGCCGATCGAGCGGCTCAAGGCGACGGCGATCCCATTCGGGGTCGGCAACACATCGTTGCTTCTGAGCCTGATCCGCCGGCTGAGCGTGAACGCAATCTCCTCGACGCCATCGTACATGCTAACTCTCCGCGATCGTTGCCGCGAGGAACTCGGCATAGACCCACGCGAATTGGGGCTACGGCGCGGCTACTTCGGCGGTGAAGGTTTGCTCCAGGTCGAAGGCGTCCGCGAGACGATTGAGGAAGCCTTCGGAATGGTGGCCATGGACGCCAACTACGGCATGTCGGAAATCCAGAGCGTAATTGCCGGAGAAGGGCCGGAACGCGACGGACTCGTCAGCCATACCCATGGCATTCTGGCGACGGAAATCGTCGACGCCGGAGGGAACACGATCCCGCTGGTGCCCGGCGCCGTCGGCGAACTCGTCTTCAGCACCCTACGCCGCGAGGCGCAACCGCTATTCCGGTACCGGACAAACGACCTCGCGGAAGTCGCTGCCACGGACATCGGTGATGACGGCCTCATGCGGATCAAATTCCACATCCGAGGCCGCACGGACCAAATGCTCGTGGTGAAGGGTGTTAACTTCTTCCCACAGTCGCTGATGTCTCTTGTCGCCGAATTCCCGGAACTCGGGCAGAACTTCCGCGTAATACGGCCACAGGCCGGTTCGATCGACAGCGTCGATGTAGTCCTGGAAACGGGACTCGGGGCGTCCGAGTACGCCAGGCTGGCGCAAGTCGTCGAGCGCCGCGCCAGCGCACTGTTTCAGGTGCGCATCCGCGCGCATTTCGTTCCGAAGGGGTTCTTGCCCGTGGACGCCAACAAATCGCGCTACATCGTCGATTCCATTTCTGCTGTCCCCGGGCTGGAGACCCACGTCGCCGCCTCGGTGAACGGTTGAAGAGGCGGCGATGGCGGGATCGAAGAACGACACCTTCGTCGAACTGGTATCGCCATTCCTGCGCGAGAAGATCGCGGAGGCGGAGACTCGATTCGGCGCCGGCAGTCCGCAGTTCTCGGCGCTTACGCGTCAATACCTCTACGATGCGCGCGAGAAGAACATTCGGGACAACGAGCGGCGCCGGCATTACGAATCGGAGGTCCTCGTTTATTTCGAAAACCGTCCGGTCATAGGAGTCGAACGCCTTTATCGTCGCACTGTCCTGATTGAGCCGACGACCGTGTGCGCCGCCCATTGCCGGTGGTGCCTGCGTGGTCAGTACCCGGTACGGACGATGAGAGAGGACGACATCGTCCATGCGACGCGCTACATCGGGTCGGAAGCGCTACGCGACGATGTTGACGAGGTTCTTATCACGGGCGGAGACCCGTTGATGTCGCAGCCGCTCCTCGCGCTGACGCTGAGCGAGCTTGAGCGCAATGCGCCGAACGTCCGGACCGTGCGCATCGGTAGCCGCGTCATCTTCCAGGACCCTCGGCGGATTAATCCCGACCTCCTGGCGATATTCTCGCGGTACCCGAATTTCCGGTTTGAGATCGGCGTCAACGTCAACCATCCGGTCGAGTTCTGGCCGGAGGCGACCGATGCCGTGCATAAGCTACGCGACAGCGGTATCCGGCTTTACAATCAGCACCCTCTCCTGAAGGGAGTGAACGACGACCTTTCCGTACTCGTCGATCTCTATGGGCTACTGCGCGAGAACTACATCGAGGCGCACTACATATTCCACGCCATTCCGCTGCGCGGCATGAGCCATCACCGCACCTCGCTGCGCCGAGGGGCGCGCCTCGTCGCTCAGCTCAGTAGTTGCGGGGAGTTCTCCGGCCGCGCAAAGCCGAAGTACGCGGTCCTAAGCGATATAGGCAAGATTGTGATTTACGACGGCGTCATCCTTGCTCATCGCAGTGATGACAACGCGCTTCTGCTCCAGTCGGGTTTCCGCCTTGCTGACCGCAGGCGTTGGGTTCCGAATTGGGTGGTGCCGCCCAGTGTCGAAGTCGGCGAGGACGGACTCATGCGGACTTGGTACGTCGACGGAGACGACGACATTTGACGATCACCTCGTCGTTGAGCGCCGGCGTCATCGTCAACGCCGATGACCTTGGCATCCACCCTCGCATCAACGAGGGTATCGTCGACAGCTACCGCCGGGGAATGCTGACGTCTTGTACTATGCTGATGACGACCGCATACGTCGAGGAGACGGTACGCGACGTCGTCCGGCCCGCGGTGCTGCCGATCGGTATCCACCTCTCGCTGACCCTCGGCAAAAGCGTCGCGGGAATGGGGAAGGTGCCGGATCTTGTCGATGGCGACGGCAATCTCTCCGCGTCAGCGGGCCGCCTACTATTGAGCTCGTTCTCCGGTAACTACGGCCGTCGACTCCTCGCCCAGATCCGTGCCGAGTGGGAGGCGCAGCTTGCGCTCGCGTGCGACTATGGTCTCCACCCGACGCATGCCGATTCCCACCAACATGTCCATATGCACCCGGCCCTTTTCGCGATCGCGGAATCGCTCCTGCCACGCTTCGGAATCCATCGCATTCGACTATGTCGCGAAGACTTTCCAAGTTTCGCGCTGGGCACCGATCTCCCCGGATTGGCGGCGAGACTCAATCCTCTCAAATGGGCGATCCTGCGCTGGCGCGCAGGCCAGATCAGACCCACACTGGAGACACCCGAGCGATTCTTCGGTGTGCTCTACTCGGGCGTGATCAATAAGGCTGCGTTGCGGGCGCTGTTGCGCACGACGCCTCCCGGGCGATCTCTGGAAATAGGCATTCATCCCGGATTCCCCGTGTCCGGCGGCGCGCATTATCCGCGCCGAGGCTACAACGCGTTCATCGCCGCGGATGCTCGCCAGAAGGAGCACGATATACTGACTGACCCCACCGTTCGGGACGATGTGCGAAGGTTCGGGCTGACGTTGCGTTCCTATGCGGATCGCAAGCAGCCGGCGTAAGGTTCGAGAGCATGGTCGACAGCATCAAGGACTTTTACGAGCGGAAGTATACCGAAGGCACGGAGATCGCCCGATCGAGCAAGCGGTTTACGCTCGAGTGCGTGCCGGACGTGGGTGCGCTCGACATTCTCGATGTCGGCTGCGGCTCGGGCGAGAACTCCGCCGTGCTTGCGGCGAAGGGCCATCGGCCGGTCGGCATCGATATCTCCGAGGAGGCCATCCGTCGCTACCGGGCGCGCGGCTTCGACGGCTTCACGATGGATCTCGAGCGCGGCCTCGATTTCCCCGATTGTCGATTCGATCTTGTGTTCTGCTCCGAGGTCATCGAGCACATGATGTTCCCGGAGAAATTGGCGTCGGAGATGGCACGGGTATTAAAGCCAGGTGGGCGACTGGTGCTCTCGACGCCGAACTCGGCGTTCTGGCTTTACCGGCTGCTCGCGGTACTTGGATATACCGTGAGCGAACTGCAGCATCCCAAACATGTTCAATTCTTCTCGCTTCGAAGTCTCCGAGCGGTGCTCCGTCAGGGCGGATTCGACATAAAGGAGAGCTTCGGCCGGAACATGTACGTGATTGTCTGCGACATGCGGCCGCCTTTCGATGCCGTGCTGCGTGGACTTGGTTTTCAGAAGGAGACACGGTTCCGGACCAAGGGCAGCTTTTGGCATCTCTCCCATCGCTCTCGCTTTTGGAACGCATTGTTCGCAGATACCTTGATCTGCGTTGCGACGCGCCCTGCGAGTTCGGGCGGGCACTAGGTCAATCCGCGGCCGCGACCGACTGTTTCGCGGACGAGGGCACGCCCACATTCGGCGCACTGAATTGCTCGTCCATGGCCCCACGATGGCGGCGCGCGATGTCGACGAGTAGGGCCATTTGCGCGCCGTCCAACTGCAGGACATCCTCGCGCGACCACCGATGGTAACGCATCGCGGATGTGATCGGAATGTCGCGCATCACACGGTATAGGCGCGCGATATCGACGAAGTTCCGCATTATCTTGTGCAGCATCAAGTTGCGCGCCTTCCGCAGCTCGACGATCGGGACGGGCACTTCGGCGAGCCACAGCCGGGCCCGAGCGGCGCGCAGAGCGAACTCGGTATCGAACTGGCCGCGGCGCATCACGCATTGCTCGAAGATCGGCCGCAATGCCGGAAGGTACAGGAACTTCTGCCCGTGAGTGTCGGACCCTACGAACCCGAAGATCGTCTGCAGGATAGTATTTAGACCCCAGCTCAGGAGTCGCCTGTATCCATCCTGCTGGTTCAGCGCGTGGTCGGCGCGCTTAGATCCCATTACGAGGTCATAGGCGCCGCGCGTGCGATAGCACCAGCGCATAAATGCGACATCCCAGAAATCGACGTTGATGACAAATGCCCAATCGCTCGCGGCGTGAGTGAGGCCCTGGTACAGGGCCTCACCGTAGTCGGCGCGGGACAGCTGCATCTTGATCGACGTCGGCCACCGACGAACGATCTCGTCGCAGATCTGTGAGGATGAATCGTGGCTGCCGTTGTCAACGAGGACGAACTGCCACAGCTGCGGCCCGGCAATGTCATCGAGATGCGGAGCGAGCTGCTCCGCCATGCTCATCAGTATCGGTTCCTCGTTGTAGACGGGGACGATGACTGAAAGCTTCAGAGGCTGCTGAGCCGGTTCCACTTGACGCAATCTCGCACCGTTGAGTCGGTGGATTATCGGGACCTTTGGGAATATTTCATACCAAAAAAACCGAACTGGGCCGTGCCTGCGAGCAGCACGAAGGCGCAGCTGATCGTCGCATAGTCGACGGCGATGGTCCCCGCGTCGGCGCCGCCAGCCAGCAGCGCGACGAAGAGAACGATAGCGGCCAACTGAGCGAGCCCTAGCACACAACGGCTCACGGCGATCTCGACGATCAAAAGGACCCGGAGGATGCTCAGCGCCACCGCGGCCCCCGACAGTATGCGGGTAAGACCGACGTCCAGGCCGCGGATCGCAAAGACGGTGCCCTGGATGTATGGGATCGCGACCCACAGGCATGCTGCGGCGACGGCACTCGCGAGGCTGACGAGCAACACGGCCTTTCCGACGGAGCTCCGAATGGGCTTCTGGGCGGCAATGCGCTCGATGATGACGGGAAGCGTCACCTGGGAAATGGGAGTTGTCGCCGTAATGATAGCCTTGGGCAGCAGAGCGGACGCCGCATACACATCGAGGGCTGCACGCGGCAGAAGAAGGTACGCAACGACCATGTCAGCATTGTTGAGCGCGACGAACAGCGAGTAGCCGGCGACGAGAGGCCACTGGCCGCGGGTTAGGCTTGCCGGCCAGGCGGGAACCGTGGTCTCCGAACCCGCCCTCGTCCGAAACCAGACTGAAAAGAGCGCGGCCACCAACGCAGCCCCGAGGAAGATGCCGAAGATCCCGGGCCACACGCCATCCCCGATCAGCAGACCGATGATCGCGAACGCGAACTGGGCCCCCTGGCTTGCCACCCATACCGCGCTTGCCCAGCGGAAAAGAAGGAGGCTCTGAAAGGCGATGCGGATGGACTCCGCCGCGATGAGCGCCACGACCGTGGCTGGCATCAGCAAGAGAATCTGCCAGGCCTCGATCCGGAGCAGCAGTCCTGCAGGCACGAAGAGGACGCCGATCACCGCGGCAGCGATGGCTCCGCGGGTGGCGAGATCTGTCAGGAGGCGCGTCGTCAGACTTGCTACGGCTGGAGCGCCACTCCGGCTCGCGACTTCCGCCATAAAGCGGGTTAGCGCGAGCATCAGCGCGGAGATGGGCGCCATCAGGACGGTGATACCGAGAACCGCTGTATAGAACAGGCCGAAACCGGATCCGAGAATCCGGTTGGCTCCCAGCATCAACACGTAATTGAGCGCGTGACCAAGCAGGAACGCGACCGTGACCCCGGAGGAGCGGCGAACGATGGAATGTCTGAGCGACGCCAAGCTTGCCTGCGAGTTTCTGCCTCCGACGCAGTCGAGATAATACCAACGGCGTCGCCGCAAAAAAGTCGTTTCGACGGCCTGTCACCGTGAAAGGACTGGGTGGGTGAAGCTGCACAAATTGACGGTGAGCTTTGGCCTGCGGGGTCGTGTCACGCTTCGGCCTAAACGATCGAGGTCGGCCACCGCGACCGGACGTCTCCGATCCCTGACGATCCTTCGACGATAACGGGTGCGGTCTCACGAGTGTGCGGATTGGAGGGGCGCTTCGCGCCTATACAAAGGCAAAATCGCTTTGGTGAAGGCTCGCAAGCGTAACGGCGTTGAAGGTGATGGTGTCGGTCGCGGTGAGCTGGATGACGAGGTTTGCGCCGACTTGGCTCGCATGGCTCTGGACGTCGGCGAAGGTGCCTATGCCGGAGATGCCTGCCAGCCGGACGGTGTCCTGCTGGGTAACGAAGTCGGCGATGACGTCGCGGCCGTCGGCGGGGTTGAAGACGAAGACATCAGCGCCGCTGCCGCCGGTGAGGGTGTCGTTGCCGGCGCCGCCGACCAGGGTGTCGTTGCCGCCCTGGCCGTAGAGGGTGTCGTTGCCGGCGCCGCCCGAGAGGCTGTCGTTGCCGAGGGCGT
>JBLNCI010000011.1:0-56943 GCA_050260515.1 Gemmatimonas sp. | reverse complement strand
CCCAAGAGTCCATATCGACGGGGAGGTTTGGCACCTCGATGTCGGCTCATCACATCCTGGGGCTGAAGTAGGTCCCAAGGGTTGGGCTGTTCGCCCATTAAAGTGGTACGTGAGCTGGGTTCAGAACGTCGTGAGACAGTTCGGTCCCTATCTGCCATGGGTGTTGGAAACTTGAGAGGAGCTGCCTCTAGTACGAGAGGACCGAGGTGGACGTACCTCTGGTGTACCGGTTGTCGCGCCAGCGGCAGCGCCGGGTAGCTAAGTACGGACGGGATAACCGCTGAAAGCATCTAAGCGGGAAGCCCCCCTCAAAACCAGGTTTCCCTGAGAGCCGTGAAAGACCATCACGTCGATAGGCCAGGTGTGGAAGTGCGGTAACGCATGAAGCTAACTGGTACTAATCGCTCGATAGGCTTGATTCGCAGCCGTCATGCGCAGCGATAAGCCCGCTGCACGTTGCAACCTACAGAACGAAACACAGACAAAGTCAGAAGATCCGTCGTCCTGCGATCTGCGCTTGGACGGCCTGGTGGTCTTAGCGAGAGGTCTACACCCGATCCCATACCGAACTCGGCCGTGAAAACTCTCAGCGCCGATGGTACTGCGTCTCAAGACGCGGGAGAGTAGGTCGCTGCCAGGCCTTCCAAGCGCAGGGACGAACGCCGGATTCCTCACCAACCGACCGAAGAAACATTCGATACGATGACGGTCGATTCTCACCCGTGCGCCGGTCCGCCGGAACGAGGAACAGGTTGCCGCGGGGTGGAGCAGCCCGGTAGCTCGTCAGGCTCATAACCTGAAGGTCGCAGGTTCAAATCCTGCCCCCGCAACCAATCAACCCGATCTCTTCGGAGATCGGGTTTTTTCATGCCTGCGCGTCGGCGCACGAAACGACGGGCGCGCCGGTCCTCAGCCCCGCAGCGCGGCGCCGAGGGCGTCGACGTTCGTGGCGCGATCGAGCCCGAGCACGGCCTCGACGATGCGCTCGCGACGCCCGCGGTGGAGCTCCTCCGCGACGGAGTGGAATTTCGCGACGACGTCGGCCTCCGAGATCCCGTCCCGCGAGTAGCCGGGCGGGAACAGGACCTCGGCGACATGCTCCTGGCCGGCGGCGTCGACCGCGCGCACGGCGCAGGGATACGTGCCGGGCGCCCGCGTGTTCAGCGTTGCGTCGCGTCGCATCGTGATTCTCTCCATCAGCGCGACGATCGCCGGATCGCGCCAGCGGGCGCCCTCGAACTGCGCGGTCCCGAACGCTCCGTCCGCGAGCGCGACCGCGACCAGGAAGTGGAAGCTGTGGTCGGCCGATTCGCGCGATTGCGGGTGGATGCGGCCGGGGTCCTCCTGCTGCTCGCCGATGAACGGGTATTCGGCCATCACGACCTCGATCCGCCGAATCTCGTCGAGGCGGCCGGCAAGAGCGCCGTGGAGCTTGAGCGCGGCGGCGACGGCGGCCTGGCCCGTCGCGAGACACGGATACGCCTTCACGTTCGACCGCATGATGTAGCTGTCGGTGGGGAATGGCGCTGCGAACGTCGCCTGGAGATCGCCGTTGGGAAACACGCTGCGCACCCCGCGCTCGTGATCGAGGATCGCCAGCGGTCCGGTGACTCCGCGCTCGGCGAGCAGCGTCGCCTCCACCGCGCTTTGCGCCACCATCGCATTGGCGATCGACTTCGCGGCGGAGATACCGCCACGGCGGACGACCGCCGGCGTCGCGCATCGCGCGCCGCTCAGCGCGAGCGCATGGGCGAGCTGATCCTGGTCGAGCCCCATCAGCCGTCCGGCGATGACCGGCGCGACGAATCCCGACAAGCTGACCCCGTCCCACGGCCCTTTGCGGTCCATGAGGCCCTTGAAGCGGCCGTAGAGCTCGTACCCGACGGCGATGGCGCCGAGGATGTCGAGGCCTGAACGCCGGCGCGCCTCGCCGGCGGCGAGCGCGACCGGGATGTTGTCGCTCGGGTGCCCGCCGATCTCGGGGCCGTTCCTGCCCGATCCGACGACGTAATCGCTGAGGTCGAGCACCCGCACAAGCGCACCGTTGGCGAGGATCGCGTGCGGCATGTCCACCGCGCGCGATCGGCCGATCACCGTGCAGGGGCCTCTGCCGCCGATGTCCTCGCAGACGGCGATAATGCCCTGGCAGACCGATTCCTCGGCTCCGGCGATCGCGCAGCCGATCGAGTCCAGCAGCAGCAACTTCGCCTGGGCGATGCAGGGAGCCGGCAGATCGGAACTTCGGATGCCGAGCGCCCAGTGGGCGATGGTTTGCACCGTGCTCGGTGAATCGGACGTGTGTTCCTCGGGCTTCGCCACGGTCGTTCCTCGTCTCGGGAGCCTGGTCGCGGGCGGTGCGGGAGTGTACCGACGGCATCCGGGGAACGCGATTCCGTTGCCGCGTGCAACTGCGGCTGTGGCGGATCACCCAGTGCGCGCATGGGTATTTGGGATCCTCGCTTCCATGCGGTTGCGCCATTCCGCGCACAGGTCCTAGATTGCGGCACGCTCGAGGAGCAACCTCGGCATCCCGGCGCACCGCGCCGGAAGGACAAGCGCATCAGGGAGTCCCGATGATCCGCGTCGCGTTCGCGATCGGCGGCTATCCGCCCGAAGAGCGCCGCATCCGCGAGGAGGTGGCGAAGAGCTATGCTTCCGCGGACGTCGAGGTCGGCATCGTGTCGGTCGGGGTCAGCCCCTACAACGGCCTCGGCCCGGCCGAGATCCAGCTTGTCGCGCCGTACTATCACGCGGCATTCATCGAGGCCGAGCGCCAAGGTTACGACGCCGTCGTGCCGCTCGGCATGCTCGATCTCGGCGTCGACGGCGGCCGCTCGTTGGTCGACATCCCGGTCATCGCGCCGTGCGAGGCGGCCTTCCACGTCGCAGCCCAGCTCGGCGATCGCTTCGGGATCGTCTGCTACCACCCGTCGGTCATCCCGCGGCAGCGCACGCAGACCAAAGCCTACGGCATGGAGGCATGGGTCGCCGGCCGCCGCGCGTCCGGCTTCCACCTCAAGGACATCGCCGCGAACAAGGACGAGATGATCGCCTCCTTCGTGAACGCTGCGCGCGAGCTGATCGAGGACGACGGCGCCGACGTGATCATCGCCCACGGCATCACCCAGTGCCCGGTGCACATCCGCCCCGACTGGCTGACGGAGGAGCTCGGAGTTCCGGTGGTCGAGGGCATTGGCGCGCCGATCCGGATGGCGGCGCTGCTCGCGGGGCTCGGCCTCCGGCACAGCCGAAAGCGTTGGCCGAAATCCAGGTCGCGGCCGCAGGTCTGAGCGAACCCCTGCACGAGATCGTCGCCGGCAATGAGCGCGTGCCGGCCGCGATCATTTCCCGCAGCAGGTCGTCGTAGCCGAATGGCTCGGGCAGGTGGGGGAGGCCCGGCTGTGGGCGGCGCCATCTTTATCACCTTCGTCGTTTAATCGAACCCGGAGTTTCGGTATGAGGTGTGCCTGCCGCCAACGAGCGGTGGCCCGAACCGCAGACAGAGGACACGTATGACCGAGCTGACACTCACGATCGCACAGAAGATCGTTTCGGCCGCTATTGCCTACGGGCGCGAGAAGAACCTGATGAAGCTGGCCGTCGCGGTGCTGGACGAGCGCGGCGCGCTGAAGTGCTTCGCCGCCGAGGAAGGCACGAGCCTCAAGCGCGGCGAGATCGCCATCGGTAAGGCCAACGCGGCGCTGGCGCTGGGCGTCGGCAGCCGCAGCATCAACAAGATGGCCAAGGACCGGCCCTACTTCATCGGCTCGGTCACGAACGCCGTCGGCGGCTCGTTCGTCCCGGTTCCCGGCGGCGTGCTGGTGAAGAACGGCGCCGGAGCTATCGTCGGCGCGGTCGGGATTTCGGGCGATGTCTCGGACAACGACGAAGCGGCGGCCCTAGCAGGCATTGCCGCCGCTGGGCTCACCGCCGATCCGGGCAAGGACTAGTCCCGAGCCGTCAGCACCACCTCAGCGGTGCCGGTATCGCGGCACGGCTCAGGCCGTGACCGGCGTTGCGTCGAGCGGCGTCTTGAGGACGCCGTCGGTGACGTGGATGCCCTTCATCTCGCGGGCGATGTCCGGGTGCAGCGGTCGCTTCGGCGACGCGCTGTTCAGCCACAGCCGCATCAGGTGGCGCCTGCGCTCGGGCTCCGGCCAGTCCTCGTAGGCCGAGCGCGCGTGCAGCGCCACATGGTTGAGGACGTAGGTGATGTCGCCCGGCTCGAAATCGACGGCCATGGCGAGCTCGCCGCAAAGCGCCTGGTACATCGCGATTGCCTCGACCTGCGCCTCGGTGAGCTTCGGCACGCCGGGGAGCTTCTGGGCGCGCGCGATGGTGCTGCTCGCGCCGCGCGCCGAGAAATAGCCGTCCTGGACGCTGAACACAGGCTGGCGCATCCACGGGTCCTCGCCGGGCGCAACCTCGCCGCGGCGCGTCCGGTAGAACCGGAACGTCAGTTCGTGGGCGAGGTCGGGTCGCCGCTCGAGCATCTCATTGTAGACCGTTACCGAGCTGCACAGCCGGTGCTCGCCGCCCGACTTCGATGTCCGCAGACACATCAGCGAGAACAGCTCGCAGGTGTCGGTGTGGAAGCCGAGCGCGTTGGGCGAATTGTAGCCGCGCCCCGTCGGCGCGTTGATGTCGCCGCCTGCATTCTTCACGTGCTCGAGCAGGTGCCCCTTGGCGTTCTGCGGCACCGGCACGCCCATGTGGTTGCCGAGCCCCCAGAACGCGATGGCGTTCTGCGCCATCGTCCGGCCCTCGACCGGCAGTCCGCGCACGAACACGAAGCCGCGCCCCTCGTACAGCTCGTCGTCGAAGGCGGCCAGCGTCTTTCCGAATCGCGGCAGTGGGAACTCGTCGCAGCCGACATCCTTGAGCGCCACCCCGCTGCGCTCAACGCGGGCGACGGCATCGAAGATTTCGGCGATCTCGGAATCGGAGAGGCGGTAGGCGAAGGTTTCCCTGTCCGCGAAATCGCCCGGCCTCCACGCCGCCGGATCGACGACCGGCTCACCGAGCACTGCGGGCCGGCGGCCGCGCTTTGCGGGCTCCCATTGATTTACTGACATGCTCCGCCTCCCACGCGCCGTTTCGGCTTTTGGCCGATCTTAGCGCGCCCGGCGGCGCACGCAAAATCGCGGGGGGATTCGTCGGTCAGTCCGGGCCCCGCGGCATCATCCCGCGCCGGCTCAGGGCGACCATCACCGCGGCGACAATCAGCAGCAGGCCGCCGCCGACGACGAGGAAGCTGTCCTCGAGACCGATCAGGTCGACGACGCCGCCCATCGCCAGCGGCAGCACCGCCTGTACGAGGCGGTTGAGCGATATCCTGAGCCCGACCGACATCCCTTGGGCACCGATCGGTACCGCCTTGGCGGGAATCGAGATCATCAGCGGCTGGACCATGCCCTGCGACCACCCGCGCAAGATCGAGACGGCGAACAGCGTGTGGAAGGTCGCGAGGAACGGCGTGATCATCACCGCGAGGATCGAGCCGATGACGGCGGTGTTGAGCAGGCGCACGCCGCCGATCCGCCGCATCAGCCAGGTCACGCCGACGGTCCCCAGCAGTGCCGTGACGTTCGTCGCGGCGACGAGGAAGCCGATCAGGCTGCCGCTCAGGCCGATGTGCTCGAGGTAGGCGATGAAGAACGACGCCTGGATCGCCCCCGTCGCGATGTTCAGGATCGACCCGACGGCGACCACAGCCACGGCCGGAATCGCGAGGAGCGAAAGCGCGCTGATGTAATCGTCGATGCGGGGGACCACGTCGCGCAGCCGGAACGTCTGGGATGAGCTGCGCACGAGGTCGCGCGGCAGCATCATCGCGCAGACCAGCAGGACCGCGGAGAACGCGAACATGATGCCGAAGCCGCCCCACGGCCCGAAGGCATCCCAGGCGATGCCCGCCACGAACGGGCAGAAGAAGCCCCCGAAGCGGTTGCTGAAGCTGAGACGACCGACCAGCGCGCGGTTGCCCTTCATCGTCTGCCCCGCCACGGTCTGGGCGCCTACCCAGCTCATCGTCGTCGCCAGCCCGACCAGGAGCTGGAGCATGAGCGCCGCCCAGATCCAGGGCAGGACCGGGAACAGGATTGGAAGGAAAACTCCGACCGCCGCGAAAAACAGCATGACGGTCCGGGCGCCGAGCCGATCCATCAGAACGCCGCCGTGAATCGACAGCAGGAACGGCAGCAGCGATCGCGCCCCGATCACCGCTCCGAACTCGATCGCCGACGCATGCAGCGACAGCACCCACAGCGGAATGACGACCTGGCTCGCGGCGTCCGAGAACATGCTCGTTCCGTACAGCGCGAGCTGTGTGGATAGCGGGACTTTGGGGGAAGGGACCTCGGTCATCGAACTCTGCGGACGCGCCGGGACGACCGGCATGCCGGCAGTCGGAAAAGCGGGATGGAGTGACCGCCGAGGTATAACGCCCCGGCATCCGCACCATCAAGCAGGACGGGTGAACCGCGCCCGGTGAACGTGTAATCTGCCCGCCCGGTGTCGTGCGGCCGGCGCCCACGTTCATAGGCGTGGGTGCGAGGCGGAGCCGTCGTCTATCTGCGGCACCGGCGGAGTAGGATCGCGCCAAAGAGTAGGGAAACCCAATGAACCTGAATTTCACAAGTGTCTGCGCTTTCGCGGCGCTCCTTGGCACCTCGTTCGCGGAGATTCCGGAGGCTGCGGCGCAAGGCGCCGAGCCGGGCCGGATCAACATGGTGATCGGCTACGAGCAGGGCGGCGGCTACGACGTGTATGGCCGGTTCGTCGCGCAGTATCTCGGACGACACATGCCAGGCCAGCCTCGGGTGATCCCGCAGAATATGCCGGGGGCGGGCAGCCTGAAGGCGGCGAACTATATCTACAACATCGCTCCCAAGGACGGCTCCACCATCGGTATCGTCAGCCAGAGCATCGCGTTCATGCAGACGCTCGGCCAGAAGGGCATCCAGTTCGACGCGCCGAAGTTCGGGTGGGTCGGCCGCGTGTCCGATGTCGTGAGCCTGATCGCCGTCTGGCATACGGCGCCGGCGCAGTCGATCGAGGAGACGAAGTCGAAGCAGGTCACCATCGCGGTCGGTGGCGCGCTCTCGGGCTCAGTGCTGTATGTATCGTTCCTCAATGCGCTTGAGGGAACGAAGATGAAGCCGATCTCCGGTTACACCTCGAACCAGGCGCATCTCGCGATGGAGCGCGGCGAAGTCGACGGCTCGTCGAGCCTGCTATGGTCGGGGATCCAGGCGCAGTACCCATACTGGATCACCGAGCACAAGGTGAAGTTTCTCGTGCAGGTCGGTCTCGAGCGGCACCCCGACATGAAGGACGTCCCGCTGCTCACGGACCTCGCCACCAACGAGGAAAACCTGAAGATCTTTCGTGCGCTGTCGTCCAGCGACGTGATGGGCCGCTCAGTGCTCGCGCCCCCGGGTCTGCCGGCCCAGCGCCTTGAAGCGCTTCGCCGTGGCTTCGACGCGATGGTGAAGGCTCCCGAGGTCGTGGAGCAGGCGGCCAAGCAGAAGCTCGATCTCAATCCGCTGACGGGCGAGCGCCTGACCGAAGTCGTGGCGCAGTCGATGGAGCTGTCGCCCGAGACCATCGCCAAGATCAAGCAGCTCGCCGGAGCGGAGAACTGATCGACCGGGGCGAGCCGTTCGCCGTCGGGGACCTCGGGCGCTCAGCGCGGCGGATTGTTGAGCTCGCGCAGCTTCGCGGTCAGCGGCGCCGGCGCGTTGTAGGAGTCGGCGACGATCTTCGCCAACTCCTCGCCCGAGGTCGGATTCGTGCATTCGAGCTTGAGCCGCTCGCACTCGCCGAGATAACCGGAGTCCTTGAACGTCGCCATAATGGCCGTGCGCAGCGCCTGCACCCGATCCGCGGGAACGCCCGGAGGCGCAAGCATCGGGCGTCCCACGGCGAGCGGTGCCACCGCGAGCTCCATCAGCGGCCGCATCTCCTTGTCGTCCTTGAGGAGGTCGAGCGCGGACGGCACGCCGGCGAGCTCGGGATGCGGCTTGTCGCCGATCTGCAGCAGCATCTTCACCTTCTTGTCCGCGATCCAGTCGGGCTTCACCGACTTGAGCGACGACCAGAACACTGAGGGATAGCCCTCGTTCTCGCCGCGCTCGAGCGCGAGGAACGCCTCGGCCTGCCCGGGGTAGCCCGCGATCATCTTGATGTTCATGCGGAAGACGTGGGCGAGAACGCGCGAGTAGAACGCGGGCGTCGCGTTGAGGCCGCCGGAGACACCGAGGGTCAGGCCGCGCTGCCGCGCGTCCGCGAAGTCCTTCACCGGCACGGTGTGCCAGACGATCAGCACCGCGGTCTCCTTGCCGGGGCTGCCGAGCCAGTTGAACTTCGAGCCGTCGTAGAGCGCCTTGTCGTTGCCGTAGAGCGGGTCGAAGACGGCGCTGTTCTGGACCATGCCAATGGCCGTCCCGTCCTTCGCCGAGATGTTGTAGACGTGATTGGCGGCGGTGACGCCGCCCGCACCGGGCATGTTGCGCGGCACCATCGTCGGGTTGCCGGGCATGTTCGGGCTGAAGTAGCGCGCCAGCAGCCGCGCCGAGACATCGTTGCCGCCGCCGACCGTCGACGAGATGATCAGGTCGATGCGCTTGTCCTTGTAGAACTCCCCGGGGCTCTGGGCGCGCGCGACGCCGGGACCGAGGGCGGCGGAAAGGGCAAGGGCTGCGGCGAGGCCTGCGGCGGCGAGAGAACGCATCGGAAACTCCTGTTCGGCGGGGCCGGGCGGGGCCCGTCCGGCGCGTGGGGCCGCATCATGGCGCCCGGAGCGCAGGTTGCCTAGGTTTGCGGCGGAAAAACTCTCTTTCCGAGACAAGGGTGGTGGCCCGGGGCGGTGCGGCCTACCTTTCGTCTCCACGACCCGATCGGCGCCAGCAGGCTCCGGGAACGGGATCAGGCTTCACAACGCGAGACACACGCCATGCCCGACGTCGCACCGCCTCCAGGTAAGTTCATGGTCGACCCCTACCTCGATTGGGCGAGCGGGGAGGGCGTTCCGATCCACGAGGGCTTCGGGCTCGACCTCTGTGCGCTGGAGACCGCGCCATGGGCCCGCTTTGGCGCGCGCGGCGCGCTCGCCCACCTCAAGGGGCGCGGCGACTTCATGACGGTGATGGTGCTCGAGCTGCCGCCGGGGGGCCGAAGCGCCCCGATGAAGCACCTCTACGAGGCCGCCGTGTACGTGCTCGAGGGGCACGGCAGCACCCGGGTGGAGGATGCGTCGGGTGCGAGCCACACCTTCGAGTGGGGCGTCAACAGCATCTTCGCCCCGCCGCTCAACTCCAAGTATCAGTTCTTCAACGGCTCCGGGCAGAAGCCGGCGCGGCTCGCCGTGTCCTGCAACCTGCCCGCCGTGCTCAACCTTTTCCACAGCGAGAGCTTCGTTTTCGACAACCCGTGCTCGTTCCCCGAGCGTGAAGGCGCTACCAAGCATTTCACCGGCGACGGCGATTTCGTCCCCGTGCGCCCGGGCAAGCACATGTGGGAGACGAACTTCATTCCCGACGGCAGCAATCTCGAGCTCCACACGTGGGCGGCGCGTGGCGCCGGCGGAAAGCATGTGCAGTTGATCCTCGCCGACGGGGTGCTGCACGCCCACATCTCCGAGATGCCGGTGGGCACCTACAAGAAGGCGCACCGCCACGGCCCCGACGTGCATGTGTTCTGCATGTCGGGCGAAGGCTATTCACTGTTCTGGTATGAGGGCGACAACGACTTCACGCGTGTCGACTGGCGTCACGGGTGGGTCTTCACGCCAGCCGACATGATGTACCACCAGCACTTCAACGCCGGCGGCGAACCGGTCCGCTATCTCGCCATCGGCCACGGCAGCGTGCGGTATCCGTTCACCGACTATATGCGGAATATCTATCTCGGCATCGACGTCGACGTGAAGAGCGGCGGGCGACAGATCGAATACAAGGATCAGGATCCGCGGGTGCACGGCATCTTCACGGCGGAGCTCGCGAAGCGCGGGCTGACGCCGAAGATGGATGTGCTCGGGAATCCCCTCGGCTGAGAAAAGCAATGCTTGTGAAGTGGATCGTTCCGGCCGCGCTTGCGTTCACGGTTGCATCCACGGTGCCCGCGGCGGCGCAGTCGGTCGCGGAGTTCTACCAGGGGAAGTCCATGGACTTTGTCGTCGGCTCGGGCGCCGGCGGCGGCTACGACATCTACGCGCGGCTGCTTGCGCGCCGGATGGGCGAGCACATCCCCGGCAAGCCGACGCTGATCGTGAAGAACGTCGTAGGGGGCGGTGGGATTCGCGCCGCCAATCTGCTCTACAGCGTGTCCCCCAAGGACGGGTCTGTCATCGCAACCGTCAGCCGGGCGATGATCACCGCTCCCGTGCTCGGCGTCGACGCGGCGAAGTTCGACGCCGCGAAGTTCTCCTGGATCGGCAATTTGACGGGCGAGGATAGCGTCTGCGTATCCTGGCACACCGCCCCGGTGAAGACCTGGGATGACGTGCTGAAGACGAAGCTGATCGTCGGCACGGCTGCTCCGGGCACCAGCACGTACACTTTCCCGGCCCTGCTGAAGAACATGTTCGGCGCCAAGTTCGAGATGGTCACCGGCTATCCGGATGCCTCGCAGGCGGTGCTGGCGCTGGAGCGGAACGAGGTGCAGGCGATCTGTCAGACATACTCGACCATCAAGGCGAACCATCCGTCGTGGATCAAGGACGGGACGGTCAACGTGCTCGCGGTTGTCGGAGTTCGCCGCAACGCGGAGCTGCCCGAGGTGCCCGCGGCGGCGGAGTTCGCGACGACGGACGAGCAGCGCCAGATCATTAAGATCATTCTCGGGCCCGAACTGATCGGGCGGCCGGTGTTCGGGCCGCCCGGTATTCCCGGTGATCGCGTTGCGGCATTGCGCGACGCGTTCGTGAAGACGGCGAAGGATCCCGACTTCCTTGCCGACGCTGCACGCCAGAACCTGGAGATCGATCCCACCGGGGGCCAGGAGATCCAGGAGCTTGTCGCCGACATCCTGAGCGCGCCGCCGGAGATGATGACGAAAGCTCAGGCGATGCTGGCGAGGGAATAGCGCCGGCCCGAGATGAGCCGCAACCTCCACCGCGGTCGCCACGACCGACTACCACCACGTCGACGGCGGGCGCCTGGACACCTCGGGCGAGACAGCACGGTGAGCGGTCGCTCACGCCCGCCCGGAGACGGCCGCCGCGAGGAAGTCGATGAAGGCGGTCGTCTTGGCCGGAAGATACTTGGTCGCCGGGAAGTAGACGCGCATCGTCTGGCGCGAGCGGGTGAGACCGTCGAAGATCGTCTGAAGGCGTCCGGCCGCGACCTCGCCCGCGACGGTGTAGCGTGGCAGGCGCACGATGCCGACTCCGGCGACGGCGGCCTGCGCCAAAACCTCGGAGCTATTGGACCGGAAGGTCCCCTTCACCCGCACGACGACATCGCGAGGAGAGGCCTTGAACGGCCACTCCTTGGGCGCGAACAGGGTGTGGACGAGACAGTTGTGGTTCGCCAGGTCTTGTGGGCGTTTGGGAAGCCCGTTGGTGCGGAAGTACTCCGGCGAGGCGCAGATCACGTACTCGACGATGCCGAGCTCGCGGTGGACGACTCCGGGATCGGGTGCAGTCTTGCCGGAGACGACGACGTCGACTCCCGCCTCGACAAGGCTGAGCGCCGGCGTTTCCGTCGTCACTTCCACTTGCAACTCGGGGTAGCGCCGCATGAACCGCGGCAGCAGCGGAGCCAGCACCCACTGGGCGTAGCCGGCGACCACGTGAATGCGCAGAGTGCCCTGCGGCTTGCCTTGGAGATTCTGCGCCGTGGTGACGGCAGCGTCGACGTGCCCCAGAATGTCGATGCATTGCCCGAAGAACTGCTCGCCGACTTCGGTCAAGGCGACTCCGCGCGTCGAGCGGTTCAGCAGCGCGATACCGAGGGCGGCTTCCAGCTCGTGGATGTGCTTGCTGACCGCCGACGGCGTCATGTGCAGGTCGCGCGCGGCCCGGGTGAAGCTCTTATGCTCGGCGACGCGGACGAACGTATTCAGCTTGTTGAGGTCTTGCATGGCCTTCAGCGCGATGGCGAATCCGCGCGGTGACTGTATAGGAAAACGGGAGTGCGTTCAGCGATCATGACCAACCTAGACGCGCTTGCGGCTTTCGTCTGCGACGCTTCCGCTGCCGCTCTCGGCGACGAGGCGCGCGCGATCCAGCGCCGCCACTTCGTCGATACCGTCGTCGCTGCGGCAGCCGGGCGGCCGTGCCGTGAAACTCTCGCGCTTGCTCCCCTGTTCGGCGATCGCGTGGAGGACAGGGCCGCGCGGCTCTCGGCAGCGATCCGGATGACGGAAATCGACGACATCCATATGCCGTCGTGCACGACTCCGAGCTCGGTGGTCGTGCCTGTGGCGATGGCCCTTGTCGCCGAGGACCCGGCACGGCAAGCCGGGGTTGCCGATGCCCTTTGGGTCGGCACCGAGGTGATGACGCGGTTCGGCACGGCGGTGCGCGGTCCCGATATCCTGTACCGCGAGGTGTGGCCCACGTATCTGTGCGCGCCACTGACGGCGGCCGCGGTAGCGGCGCGCCTGCTTGGCCTCACGCGCCGGCAGACGTCGCATGCGCTGTCCATCGCGCTGACGTTCACGGCGGGTGGGTCGGGGCGCTTCCGCCAGGAACTCTCGCCGCGCTGGTTGCTTCAGGCGAGCGCGGTTCGCGCCGGCATGGTCGCTGCCATCGCCGCCCGGCAGGGTTTTGCCGGCGACAGTGGACTCCTCGACCGCGAATGGCTGAACGAGAGCCATGGGATCGCGTTCGACGTCGCCAGCTTCATGGAGGGCCTTGGCCGCGCCCCGTCGGCCTACGAAGGCCTCAGCATCAAACCATACTCGTCGGCCAAGCAGGCGATCGCCGCTGTGGAAGCCCTGCGCGTGATCGTCGACGGCGGTGTCCCGGTGGACTCGATCGGCTCGGTGAGGGTCCGCGTCCCGCCAGCGTACGTGAGCATGATCGGCGGCGCCGTCGATCCGAACAATCGGACGACGACTTTCTCGTCGGTGCGCTACCAGATGGCGCTTGCCCTGTTCCGTCCAGCATCGCTCTACGATGTGGCCCGCGAGCAGATGCCCCTCGACGACACTATGAAAGCTTTCATGGCGAAGGTGACGATCGAAGGCGACGACGATCTCGCGCCGGAGTATCCCCGCCGCTGGCCGGGAAAGGTGGCCGCCGACGTGGGCGGCAGGACGGTGGAGCGGACCGTGCTCGATGCCGCAGGCGACCCCGGCGCACGGTTCGGCGACGATGAGCTGGCCACCAAGGCCGCCCGGATCCTCGATCCCGTAACCGGCTCGGCCGGGCGGGGGGCGTTGCTCGACGCCGCCTCCGCGGCCCTCTGCGGCGGGAGCGACGAGGCGTGGAACACCTTGGAAAAGCTGCTGGTATGACGTTTGCGAAGGGCCAGGGAAAAACTCTTGTGCCGAGAAAGCGGATACCCGGCACGTGTCGGCCTGACATAGATTTTGGCACCCCCGCCGCGTTGCGGCGGCGCTTCGGGACCGCCCGTTCGGCGGCCTGACGCCCTCTAAGCACAACCCAGGTGTTACGTGTCGCTCGTCGTCGCCCTCGATATCGGCGGAACATTCACCGACCTGGTGGCGTTCGACCTCGCCACCGGCTCCATTCGTCACGCCAAGAGTTCCACCACGCCGTACGATCTCTCCGTCGGGATTCGCAAGACGCTCGTGAAGAGCGGCTTGCCCATCGACGGCATCGACACGTTCGTGCACGGATCGACGGTTGCGATCAACACCGCCATCGAGCGCAACGGCGCGAAGACAGCGCTGCTGGTGACGAGCGGCACGCGGGACGTTTACCAGATCGGCCGCGGCAATCGGCCGGAATCGTACAATTTCTTTTTCAAGCGGCCGACTCCGTACGTGCCGCGCCGCAACACCTTCGAGATCGTCGAGCGCCTGAATGCCGAGGGCGAGGTGATCACAGTCCTCGACCGCGATGCGGCCGCGCAGACCATCGACCGGGTGAGGGAGGCTGGTGCTGCGGCGACCGCGGTGTGCTTCATTCACTCATGGGCGAATCCGTCGCACGAAGTCGAGATCGGGAAGCTTCTCGCGGAACGCGCGCCGGGCCTGTTCCATTCCCTCAGCCACGAGATCCTGCGCGAGTATCGCGAGTACGAACGCATGTCGACTACGGTGCTGAATGCCTACGTCGGCCCGCGCGTGAGCAAGTATCTCCAGGACCTCGAGGATCTGCTGCGCTCGTTCGGCTTCAAGGGTCAACTGCTCATCATGCAATCGAACGGCGGCAGCATGTCGCCGGAGACGGCGAAGCGCATCCCGGTGGCGACCATGGAATCGGGGCCGGTCGGCGGCATCATTGCCGCGGCGGAATCGACGCGGGCGCTCGGCTACAAAAACGTCATCGCCTTCGATATGGGCGGCACGACGGCGAAGGTCAGTCTCGTGCAGGACAACGAGCCGGCCATCGCCCAGGGCTACTACGTCGGTGGTGAGGCAAGCGGCCATCCGGTGATGTATCCAGTGGTCGACATCGTCGAGGTCGGTGCCGGCGGCGGATCGATCGCCTGGATCGACGAAGTGGGAGCGCTCAAGGTCGGTCCGCGCAGCGCCGGCGGCCACCCGGGACCCGTATGCTACGGCCAGGGTGGTACCGAGCCGACGGTGACCGACGCCAACGTGGTCCTCGGACGCCTCGTGGCCGACCGCTTCCTTGGCGGCGAGATGCCGCTCGACGTGAAGGCGGCGCGGGAGGCGATCCGCACCAAGCTCGCCGAGCCGCTCGGCCTCACCGTCGAGGAAACGGCGCTCGGCATCATCCGCATTGCCATCGCCGAAATGTCGCTCGCTGTCCGGTCGGTGTCGGTGGGCCGCGGCTACGACCCGCGCGACTTCGCGATGGTCGCGTTCGGCGGCGCCGGGCCGCTCCACACTGCGGAGATCGCCCGCGAGCTGCACATCCCGACGCTGATCATCCCGCGCGTGCCGGGCCACTTCTCGGCGCTCGGCATGCTGCTTGCGGATCTGCGCCACGACTACGTGCGCACCTATTACAAGCCGCTCGAGGCCTGCGACTTCACCGCCGTCGAGGGCATCTTCGCCGAGCTGATCGACGAGGGCAGCGCGCTGCTCAAGGCTGAGGGCGTGGCCGAGAAGGACATGACCTTCCAGCGGTTCCTCGACATGCGCTACATCGGTCAGGAGTTCCCGATCCAGACGCCGATCGGCGCTGAAGAGCTCGCGCGCCGCGACATCCCGACCTTGCGCGCCGCGTTCGACCGCACGCACGATCGCCGCTTCGGCCACCAGGCCGCCGACGAGCCGGTTGAGATCGTCAATCTCCGTCTCACCGCCAAGGGCAAGCGTGGCCAATCGAAGTTCCCCGAGGTCGCGAAGGGCGCGGCCGGAGGCAGCCTCGGCGAGCGCGACATCATCTTCAACGATCCCGCGAAGCCGGTCCGCTGCCGGATTTACGATCGCGATCAGCTTGCGGCCGGGCAGGTGGTGCAGGGCCCCGGCGCCGTCGTCGAGTATGCCTCGACCACCGTTCTGTTCCATGGTGACACCCTGACCGTCGCACCGACGGGCGAACTCGTGATCCGCATCAATCAGGACAGTGAATCATGAACAAAGCCGTCGATCCCGTCACCCTCGAGGTGCTCCGCAACGCGCTGCCTGCGATCGCCGCCGAAATGGCCGTCGATCTCCAGCGCACCTCGTACAACATGATGATCTACGAGGTGCAGGACTTCTGCTGCGCGCTCCTCGACGCGGATGGCCGCCTGATCTCGCAGAATATCGGCGGCGTCTCGCATTTCGTCGCCGACCTCGGCGTCGTCATCAAGGACGGCCTCAGCCGCTACGGGAGGGACGGATTCGCGCCCGGGGACGTGGTGATCACGAATCACCAGCGTGTCGCCGGCCAGCACCTGAACAACGTCTGCATCTATTCGCCGGTCTTCGCCGACGGCGCGCTGCAGGCGTTCGCCGTCGTCCGCGCCCACTGGGTCGATATCGGCGGGCTGTCCACGGGATTCAGCGCCGCATCGATGGTGGTCGATCCGTGGATGGAAGGTCTGCAGCTCGACCAGATCAAGATCTACGAGGGCGGCAAGCCCGACGAGAAGGCGCTTCGCATCATCCGCGACAACATCCGGTTCCCGGAAGCGGCGATGGGCGATCTCCGGTCGCAGATCGCGGCGTGCAAGCTCGCCGAGCGCCGGCTCGACGAGCTGTTCAAGCGCTACGGCCGCGACACCATCTACTCGGCGATCGAGCGCATCTTCGACGAAACCGAGCGCAAGTGCCGCAACGTCGTCCGCGACATCCCCGACGGCGTGTACGAGGCCGAGTCGTTCCTCGATCCCGACGGCGCCGACAAGACGCAGACGGTCCCGATCAGGGTGAAGGTCATCGTCAAGGGCGACGAAATGACCATCGATCTCACCGGCTGCTCGCCGCAGCGTAAGAGCGGACTGAACGGCCGCACGCTTGCGGGTCCCTACATCGCCTACAAGGGCCTGACGGGCGCGCTCGAGCCGGTGAACGAAGGCTCGTTCCGGGCTCTCAAGGTCGAGATCCAGGAAGGCAACTTCATGATGGCCCGCTACCCGGCGGTGATGGCGAGCTGGAGCCGCGCGCTGCCGACCGTTGTCGACACCATCCTGAAGGCGCTGGCGCCGGCGCTGCCCGAGCGCATTCCGGCGGCACATCTCGGCACCCTCGGGGGGTCGATGACCTTCTTCGGCCACGATCCGAAGAAGGGCCGCGAGTTCGTGCTGCAGACCATCGAGGGCGGCGGCTGGGGCGCGCGTCCCTGGGAGGACGGCGAGTCTGCCGTCGTCTCGGTGTGCCAGGGCGACGTCCGCAACGCGCCGATCGAGACCATCGAGCTCAAGACGCCGGTCATCGTCGATCGCCGCAGCCTGCGCAACGACTCGGGTGGCCCCGGCAAGTTCCGTGGCGGCCTTGGCATCGTCACGCAGATGACGAACCTAATCGAGGGCCGCTGGAGCGCATCCAACGCCGGCCGCCGCATGTGCGCCCCGTGGGGGCTCGCCGACGGCAAGCCTGGCGCGACCTCGCGGAACTACATGCGCAATTCGGGCGAGAACGACTTCAAGCCGTTCGATCCGACCCGTGTGCTGTCCGGCCCGGGCGCCGCGGTGCGCGTCGAAACCGCGGGCGGCGGCGGCTGGGGATCGCCGCTCGATCGCGACCCCGAGAAGGTGCTGAACGACGTGCTCGATGAGTTCGTGTCGATCGAGTCGGCGCGCGAGAACTACGGCGTCGTCGTAGACCCGGAAACGAAGACTGTCGACGCATCGGCGACCTCCGCGCTGCGCGCGGTCAAGCGGGCCGGGGGCGGAAAGGAAGCCAAGGCGAGCTAGATGGATATCGCAAGCGATCTGCGGCGGCGAGTCGGCCGTGTTCAGGAGGCGATGGGCCGGGCCGGGATCGGCGGGCTCATCGTGTTCTACGGGGCGCAGCACAACATGCTGCGCATGGACCCGATCCTGTTGCTCGCCGACTTTCGTGTCATCGGACCCGCGGCGTTGCTGGTGCCGAACCACGGCGAGCCGTCGCTGATTCTTTCGCCGCCATGGGATCTCGCCCGCGCGCGGGCGCAGGTGACCCTTGCGAACGTCACCGCCGTCGATGAACCCGGCCTCGCGGCGGCGATCGCGGACGGCGCACGGTCGCTGCCGCAACCGTTGGCGCTGGTCGGCCGCGAGGTCATGCCGCTCGGCTTTGCCCGCGCGCTCTACGCAGCGCTCGGTGGCGAACCCCCTGACGGCGGCGACGTCGTGAAGGCGACGGCGGCGACGCGGACCGACGTCGAGATCGAGCGGATCGCCAAGGCGGCGACCATCGCGGACGAGGGCTTTCGGGCGCTCGTCGAGGCTGCGCGGGTCGGCATGCGCGAATACGAGCTGGCAGCGGTGCTCGACTCCACGATGCAGGCGCTCGGGTCCGAGGACAATTTCGGCCTGATGTCGACGGGGCCCCACAATGTCGCGATTCGCGCCGTGTCCGATCGCAAGCTCGAGCCGGGCGACGTCATCGTCGGCGAGATCACGCCGTGCTATCGCGGCTACTTTGCCCAGCTCTGCCGGACGTTGATCCTGGGGGAGCCGACGGCGCTGCAGCTCGAGAAGTACGATCTGCTCCTGCGCGCCCAGCGCGCCGGGTTTGCGGTCGCGAAGGCGGGGCTGCCGTCGAGCGGAATCGCCAAGGCGGTCAACGAGGTGATCGGCGGCGCGGGATATGCGGAATACTGCCGCCAGCCCTATATGCGCACGCGCGGTCACGGCCTCGGGCTCGGCGGGGTGGTTCCCTACGACGTGACGGAGGACTCGAGCCCGCTGCTCGAAGCCGACATGACGATGGTGATCCACCCCAACCAGTACATTCCCGAGACCGGCTACATGATGCTCGGCGACACGGTGCTGATCGAAGCCCAAGGGCCGCGCTGTCTCACGCAGACGCCGCGCCAGTTGTTCTGGAAGGCGGTCTGAGATGCGCACAATGCATTCGGTGCTGAAGCACGGCGCGCTCTACTGGGACCGCGACCTACTACCGGAGTCGCTCTACCGGGAGCGGCTGAAAGCGCTGCAGGCGGTGATCGCGGAGAGCGGCGACGAGGCGTGGCTCCTGTACGGCGATGTCGAGCGCCACGGCAACGTCGTCTATGCGACGAATTTCATGCCGCGCGTCCGCTCTGCGCTCGCGTTCGTCCCGAAATCGGGCGCCCCGGTGCTGCTCGCCAACATCGGTCTCCGCGACGTGCCTGCAGCCAAGACCATCACCTGGGTCGATGATGTCCGCCCGTTCGGCCGGCTGCCGAAGGACCTGAGCGCGCTCATCGAGGGGAAGGGCCTGTCACAGGCGGCGATCGGCGTCTGCGGGTTCGAAGAGTCGCTGCCCGTCGCGGACTGGACGGCGATCCAGAAGAACCTCCCCAGCGTCCGCTGGAGCGATCGCGGGCCGCGCCTGCGCGCGATGCGCGCGGCCAAGCAGCCGGCTGAAGTCGCGGCGATCCGCCGCGCCGCCGGAATGGCGGACGCGGCACTCGCGCTCGCTCCAGCCGTGCTGCGCCCCGGTATTCCGATGCGCCAGGCGATCGCGGCGATCGACCGTCACGTTCGAGAGGCCGGTGCGGAGGACGCGCGCTACCTGGTGGCGATCGGCGCGCAGGCGGGCGTGAGCCTCCGTCCCGTCGACGACCGGCTGCTCTCGGCCGGGGACGCCGTCGTCCTGACGATGGCGGTCCAATCGCAGCGCTATTGGGCGGAGACCGCGCGCACGTTCGTGCTCGGCAAGGCGTCGCGCGAGCTGGCCGAGCTCCACGATGCGGCCGCCGGCGCGGTTGCCGCCATGCAGCGTGCGACGAAGGCCGGAACAGCCAGTCGCGCGATCGCTGCGGCGGGCCACGCCGCCCTCGACGACCCGGCGGCAGCGACTGCCGCGATGTATGGATTCGGGAACGGAATCGGCTTGGACGCGGAGGAGGGGCCGGCGATCGACGAGTCCGACCGCGAGATCGTCGTGCGCTGCGCGACGCTGGCGTTGCGGGCGGTCGTGCACCGCGGTGGCCAAGGCGCTGCGGCGGCGGCAACCGTTGTGGTGGATTCCGGCGGAAGCACCGCACTGGGAGCGTCATCGTCCTTGGTTGAATTGCCGGCCTGAAGGCCGGGCGTACGGGAGAGGAGAATTTCATGGCAGTGTCGAAGAGCTTCGCGTCCGCGATCGCAGCCGCATGCCTGGCGATGACGCCGGCGGTCGCGAGCGCGCAGACGCAGGATGGCTTCTACAAGGGGAAGCAGCTGACGATTATCGTCGGCGACACCGCCGGCAGCTCCTACACGAGCTATGCCCAGTTGGTGCAGCGGCATCTGCCGAAGCAACTCGCGGGCGAGCCGCAGATGATCATCCGGATGATGCCCGGCGCGGGCGGCGTCATCGCCGCCAACTACCTCGCTGCGGTGGCTCCGAAGGACGGCACGGCGATCGGCGGCCTCTATCGCGGCACCGGCACCGAGCCGCTCTTCAAGGGTGGCGAGTCGAAGCTGAAGTTCGATCCCCGCGACCTCAACTGGCTGTACAGCCTGAACAGCGAGGTGAGCATGGCGGTGGCGTGGCACACCACCGGCATCAAGAGGTTCGAGGATCTCTACGACAAGGAACTGCTGGTGGCGATCGGTGGCGTGGCCGGCGATGCCGCCGTATTCGGCTTCGCCCTGAACGGCATCATGGGCACGAAGCTCAAGATGATCTGCTGCTATCAGGGCAGCGCCGGCCAGGACCTGGCCATGGAGCGTGGCGAGATCGGCGGGCGTCTCAACTTCTCGTGGGCCTATCTCAAGGCGTCGAAGCCCGACTGGCTGAAGGACGGCACAATCAAGTTGCTGGCGCAGCTCGCGCTCGCCAAGCACTCGGATCTCCCGAACGTCCCGCTGGTGCTCGATCTCGTGAAGGATCCCGAGGACAAGAAGATCATGGAGATCGTCCTGTCGCGCCAGAACATGGGCCGGCCGTTCGCCGCGCCGCCGGGGCTGCCGGCGGACCGTGTCGCGATGCTGCGCGACGCCTTCGACCGGATGGTGCACGACGCCGAATTCCTGGCCGACGCCGACAAGAGCAAGATCGAGATCAACGACCCGATGCCGGGCGCGGAGATCAACGCCCTGATCGATCGCATGTACAAGGTCTCGCCCGCCACGCTGGAGCGGATGCGTGCCACCCAGGACCCGAACAACCGCAAGGACGTGGTCAAAAAGGAAGGCGCCAAGGAAAGCGACTGACGGGCGGCGTCCGGCGGGTCGGGCGAATGCCCCGCCGGACACGCCGGGGAGCGTTGACTCGGGAGGGGCACGCTCCTAGCCTGTTTTCAAGCACTTAGCCGGATCCGTCCGTGCGGGAGACGACCATGCGCATCATCGATTCCCATTTTCACTGGTGGCCGCGCTCGGTGTTCGAGCGCATGTGCGCAGCGCGCGACTTCCCCCGCGCCGAGCGAAACGCAAAGGGCGGTTACACGTACTGGCGCAAGGACACCGAGGAACCCGCCTTCAACGTGAGCTCGGTCTGGTTCGAGCTCGACAAGCAGCTTGCCCGGATGGACGAGCTCGGCCACGAGGTGGCGGTGATCTCCTCGATCGGCCCGATGTCGCTCCACTTCTCCGATCTGCCGCCAGAGCTCGGACGCGAGCACGCGATGCTGTGGAACGAGGAGATGGCGGGCGCGCAGCGCAAGTATCCGGGACGGTTCTGGGGAACCGCCGCGGTGCCGCTGGCCGACGTCAACGTCGGCATCGAGGTGCTCGATCATGCCGTCCAGAAGCTCGGGCTAGTCGGGGTCAATGTGCCGGGCAGCTTCGGCGAGGGTGTGTACCTCGACGCCGCGTACCTCGCGCCGTTCTACGACCGCGTCGAGGAGCTTGGAGTGCCGATCTTCCTGCATCCGACGGACGCGCTGCTCGCCGACCTCTTCAAGGGCTACGACGGTGCGCTGTACCTCGGCCTCGGCCGCCTCACGGACGTGAGCGTGGCCGCCGCCCGGCTGATCTACTCCGGACTGATGGAGCGCCACCCGAACCTGAAGGTGTACATGTCCCACACCGGCGGTTCGCTCCCGTACCAGTCAGGTCGCATGGACAAGAGCTTCTCCAAGGGCGTGAAGCTTCCGCACCCGACCAGCACCTATATGAAGCGGATGATGACCGACACTGTGTCGCCGCACACGGCGGGCATGAAGTTCGCGGTCGAGTACTACGGGGCCGATCACATCCTCTACGGCACGGACTATCCGTGCTGGAATCCGGCCAAGGCCATCGAGCTGTTCAACGCGATCGGACTTTCCGACGCGGACCAGCGGAAGATCTTCTTCGAGAACGCCCAGCGTTTCTTCGGTCTGCGCGATGTCGCCCCGGCGAAGGTGATGCCCGCCGCCTGAGCATCGGGGCGGACCGTGGTCCGGTTTGACACTGCGGGGCCGATGACAGAGTATTGGCCCCGCAGACACTTCACAGCCAAGTTTCCGAACACTGGCAGGAACGGATTGCGGGCTCCCGCGATCAAAGAGACGGCTTAGCTGGAAACGGCTGGGCCGTTGCCGCGTATTGAGACCAAAGAGAGAAGAGACGAGGGGAGCGCGCCATGACGCCCAACGAGATCGCCCGGGTCCAGACCTATCTCCGCACGTTGTTCGCGAATCCGCGCATCACCATCGCGCTGCCGAAGCGCAAGGACGCGCCGGTCGAGGTATCGATCGCCGGCGAGTTCGTCGGTGTGCTTCATCGAGACGAGGAGGAAGGCGAGGTCTCCTACGCCCTCCAGATATCGATCCTCGAGGAAGACCTTCCGAAGACGGTCTGACCGCGCACGCGCGTCGCCGTCATCGCTTTGTTCGCGTTGGAGTCGCAGCCATGGCCAAGAAGAAGCAGCCGGGGACCGCCGAATACGTCCTCGTCAACGTGACCTATCAGGACGGCACGCAATCCTCGAACCGCCGGGTCCCGCGGAGCGAGCTCTCCGGCTTCGATGAGGACAAGGAGATCCGCGCCCTGATCGAGGCGCAGGACCGAAAGGTCGCGGAACTGTCGGGCCAGCCGCGCGCGCCGATCAAAAGCATCAGCAAAGTCCGCTGAACCGCGGCTTGGCCGGCAATATCTCGTTTACCAAAGCGAGACGTGGCCGTGACGTAAACGTGGCCATGCGCGCTGCGCTTGTCACCGCAAGCCCATACCCGTTAACGGCCAAGCTTGGCTAAAACGTTGCCCATGCGGAGCAACGTCATCCCCTTCCGGTCGGCCGAAACGATCCGCGACGAGACCCTCGAAGCGGCGGCTCGCACCATCACCTTCATGGCCCGTCTCGAGCACGGCGAGCGCATGAAGGTACACCTCGAGATTGCCGGTCTGCTCCGAAGGCTGAAACTCGGGTCACCCGACGGCTCGCCTTATATTGAGGCAGGCGAAGTCGTCTAACAAAAAGGGTCCCACGCCTTCGGACAAGCCGCCCCGTCCCCCCGGGGCGGCTTATTTTTTGTGGGCGGCGCGTGCGAAACCGCCGGGCGCCATCACTCCGCCGGCAGGCCGTGTTTCACGCGCATCGCCGTGGTGAACTTCATGGCCTCGTCGCTGGTCGACGCCAGCTGCTTCACCACGTGGGTCAGACTCTCGGCATACATCGGCTCGAAGTCCTCGCCGAACTCGCGTTTCGCGCGCTCGAGGAACTTGGGGTCGGCCATGATCTTGCGGTAGGTCGCGCGGTAGGTCTCGGCGACGTCGTCGGGCGTCTTCGGCGGCAGGGCGAACCATTTGCCGACCTGGTTGCTGTAAAGCCAGCTCTCGAACGCCTCCTTGGCGATGCCGTCCACCTTGGGCAGCACCATGTCCGGGAAGACCGGGACGTCGGGGAACGAGGTGCGGCCGACGAACTTGCCGTCCTCGTAGTCGCCGGCCTGGACGAAGCCCGTGAGCTTCGTGTTCTCGAGCAGGCGCTGGATCTGGCGCATGCTGCTGGTGCCGGTCATGTCGATCTCGCCCTGCTGGATGGCGAGCATCAGCGCCGAGGTGCCGTTGTAGCCGATCACCCACTTCACGTTCCAGCCGAGGTACTCGGCGCCCCACACCGCCATGGAGAGGCCGGTGCGGGTCGCGTCGACCGCGCCGACGACGACCGGCGGAGCGCTTTTGTCCAGCAGTCGCGGCTCGACTTCACGTTTCATCACCATCACGGTCCCGCCGGCGGTCACGCCGCCGATCATTGCGAACTCGCGCGGGTCGTACTTGACGACGTCGGTGCGCTTCAGCGTCGTCGGCTCGAGGCTGACGCTGCTTGCCGACAGCACGCTGGTGCCGTCGGCCTTGGTGCGCGACGCGAAGTGGTTGATCGCCTTGATCCCGGAGCTGCCCGGGATGTTGGCGTAGATCACCTGCGGCTTGCCGGGAAGGTGCTCGGCGAGGAATGCGCCGAGAAGCCGCCCTTGTCCGTCGGTGCCGCCGCCCGCGCGCGAACCGATGATCACCGTCACCTGCTTGCCGGCAAAGCTCACCTCGGCGGCTGCCGGGACGGCGACCCCGGTCGCGAGAAGCGCGCTCGCAGCGAAGATACGCACAAGAGCTGAGTTCATGTCCGCCTCCTGTCGCGGCGTTCGTTGCCGTCGGGCGCCCTAATTGTAGAGAAACGGCAGGAGCAGCGGCTCGGGCCAGACCACTCCCTGCATGTAGTCGAAGATGAACCAGAGCAGCGCCTCGCCGCCGACCGCAGTGCCGAGGCCGCGCTTCCAGCTCCCGCCGTACACCTGGGTGTAGGCCAGTGGGAACAGGAAGAAGGCAATATGGAAACCGACGAGGGCGATGACGATCACCATGCCCACGACCCAGGCGGCGAATTCCAGCTCGCGGCGGATCTCCAGCGGGGTGTACGGCACCGGGGCGTCGACGACGCCCGCGGCGATCCGGCGCTTGGCCAGGACGTCGCGACCGATCTGGACCAGCGACACGAGGATGCCGACGCAGGCGATGAAGTAGACCGAGATCGAAGCCCGCAGCGGCCACTGCGTCGCGGCGACGATCATGTAGCCGAAGATCGCGATCAGCACGCCGCACATGATCATGCTGCCGGTCTCGGTCGGACGCCGCACGTCCGACATGATGTCCATGTCCATCGTTTCGCGCTTGTCGCGGCGGTTGCGGTAGATCGGCCACAGCACCGTGGCCAGCAGGAATCCTCCGAGCAGCAGCACATCCCAATGGACCAGCCATTCGAGGCCATAGCGATCGGTCGAGAGCCATAGATATTGCTGGACCTGCGGCCCGAGCACGACCGCGACCATCAGCGGCGCGCGCGGCCAGCCGTTCCGCTTCATGAAGACGCCGACCACCGAGAAGATCAGGAACGCGATCAGGTCGTCCATGTCGTAGGTGACGCTGAACACGCCGACGATGCAGAACAGCAGTACCGCCGGGATCAGGTCGTAGTAGGGGACGAGGCACGCCTTCGAGAACGGCTTGGCGAACGCCATCGCCAATGCCGTCGCCATCAGATTGGCGATCACCAGCGTCCACAGCATCGAGAACATCAGCGGGCGCTGGGTGGTCAGCATCGATGCGCCGGGTTGCACGCCGACGGCGATGAGGCCGATGAGGATGATCGCCATCGAGCTCGAGCCCGGGATGCCGAACAGCAGGGTCGGAATGAGGTCGCCGCCTTCCTTGGCATTGTTGGAGACCTCCGACGCGAGCACGCCCCGCACGTCACCCTTGCCGAACGTCTCGGGATTCTTCTCGGTCTGCACCGCGTGCGCGTAGGCGAACCAGTCGGCGACCGCGCTGCCGAGGCCCGGCAGAATCCCGACCCAGACGCCGACGGTGCTCGACCGGATCACGAGCCACCAGTGGCGGAAGACGTCCTTGCAGCCCTCCCACAGCCCGCTGCCGAGCTCGAGCGTGTCGGTGATGCGGGTGCGCTTCACCGCGAGCTCGAACAGCTCGGGAATCGCGAACACGCCCATCGAGACGATGACGATCGAGAGCCCGTTCCAGAGATAGGTACCGTCGAACGTGAACCGCTCGATGCCGGTCCGGGCGTCGGTGCCGATCAGCGCGATGGCGAGGCCGAACGCCGCGGCGGCCAGGCCCTTCACCGGCTCCTTGCCGCCGAGCACGGCGACGGCGCTGAGGCCCCACAGCACCAGGACGAAGAAGTCGGGCGACCCGAGGCTCAGGACCAGCGGACCGAGCACCGGGAGCGACGCGACGAACACCAGCGCGCCGAAGATCGCGCCGACGGCCGAGCCGAGGAACGCCGCTCCGAAGGCGCGGTTGGCCTCGCCGCGTTTCGCCATCGGATAACCGTCGAGGATGGTGGCCTGCGAGCCGACGCCGCCCGGCACACCGACCAGCACCGATGTGAACGTCGTCGCGGTGTTGCCCACGGTCGCAGCGCCGATGATCAGCGCGATGAACTCGTAGGGTTTGAGCGTGATCGCGTACGGCATCAGCAACGACAACAGCAGGATCCCGCCGATGCCGGGGGCCGCCGCGAAGAAGCTGGCGATGACGACGCCGAACGTCATCAGCATCAGGGACTTGAGAGAGAGGACGCCGATCAGACCTTCAACCACGCCTTCGAACATTGCCGCCTTGTGCCCCCGTGTACCCTGTGTCGTTGCGCAGACGGCCGCGACGGTCGGCGCCGCGGTCTCGCGGCGTGCCGTGAGGGATGCATCTGCTTCGGAACGGCGTTCGCCTTCCCATCGCCCACGCCTCTCCCGGGCGCGTGGCGTTTACAGAAATCAAAACTGATGTCGCATTTTGGTTATTCCGATGGCTTTGTCCATCGCCGTTTGGGTACAATCACTCACCGTGGAAACCCCTCACGTTAGGAAAGGGGTGGCGGCATCGGCGTCGAACCGCGCCGGACGGGGGACACGGACCGGACCGGCGGCGTGCTCAGCGGGAGACTTCCATGAACGGCATCTTCGGCCGCGGTGTGCGCGCAGCCTTGGCCGTCGCGGCGGGTGCGGCATGGGCCGTGCCGGGGATTGCGGCGGATCCGTCGTTTACCAGGCCGGTGCAGATCCTGCTCGGCACCGCGGCGGGCGGCGGCACCGATCTCGAGGCCCGCCTTGTCGGTCAGCACATCGCCAAGTACCTGCCGGGCGCGCCCCAGGTCGTCTACCGCAATCTGCCGGGCGGCAACGGCATCAAGGCGATCACCTACTTCGTGAAGCAGGTGAAGCCTGACGGCTACACCGTGCTGTTCGCCTCCAACTCGCGGCTCAATCCGCTCAACGTGCGCAAGACCGAGCCCGAGCTCGATCCCGCGCGCTTCCTGATGGTGGGCGGCAGCGCGGCCGACGGCACCATCGTGCTCGCCCGCAAGGCGGCGCTCGCGCGCATCACCGACAAGAACCAGCCGCCGGCGGTGATGGGCTCGGTCGACGGGGGCAAGAGCGGCATCCAGATGATGGTGTGGGGCTCCGAGTTCCTCGGCTGGAACCTGCGCTGGGTAGTGGGCTATGCCGGCACCACGGCGACGATGATGGCGCTGCGCTCGAACGAGATCGATCTCGCCTCGACCGGAAGCCTGTTTCAGATCAAGCCGCTCCTCGAAACCGGCCAGTTCGTCGCCTTCGCGCAGCTCGGCGACCGCGACGAAAGCGGTGCGATCGTGCCGCGTCCGCCGTTCGACGACGTGCCGCTGTTCCCGAAAATGATCGAGGGCAAGCTCGACGACCGGGCCCAGGCGTCGTTCCGCGCCTGGATGAACGCGCTCCAGGTCAACAAGTGGTTCGCCCTGCCGCCGAACACCCCCGAGCCGGTCGTGCGCGCGTGGCGCGCCGCCTACCAGAAGGCGGTGCAGGATCCCGACTTCGTCGCCGAGGTGAAGCGTCAGATCGACACCGACTGGCAGCCGATGAAAGGCGAGGTCATCCAGGCGATCGCCACCGAGCTGTCCGAGACGCCGAGCGACGTGCTGCAGCTCATGGTCGATTACCGCAAGAAGCATGGACTGCCGACCGACGAACTGCGGACGGTCGAGACCTCCGAGAAAGCGGCAACCGCGGCAGGCCCAAGGACCGCGCGCGTCACTCTCGCCACCGTGGAGGAGGGCGGCCGGGTGCTGACATTCCCTGTCGGCGGCGGCACCGAGAGCGTGAAGGTGTCGAGCGGGCGCACCGCCATCGTCATCGACGGCAAGGAGGCGGGGCGTGGCGACCTCAAGGCGGGCCTCGCCTGCGACGTCACCTATGAGAACAGCGGCGGCGACGCTGCCCGGGTCGAGTGCCGGTGAACCGGCGGTTCAGCGAGCCAAATCAGAGGAACGAGAGCATGCGTACGCTTTTCCGTACGGCGGCGGTCGCCGCCTTCACCTTGTCCGGTGCCGTTGCTGCTGACGCGCAGCCGGTCACGTTCCAGGGGAAGACCATCAGCCTGATCATCAACTCCAAGGCGGGCGGCGGGACCGACGCCGCCGCGCGCATGGCCGGCCAGGCGATGGCGAAGCATCTTCCCGGAACCCCTCAGATCGTCTTTCGCAACATCGCCGGAGGCGGCGGGCTGCAGGCCAACAACTACTTCATGAACCAGGTGAAGCCCGACGGGTTCACCGCCATCGCGGGATCGCGGACGCAGATCAGCCCGACCAAGCTGCGCTCCATCGGAGTCAAGTACGACCCTTCGAAGTACGAGTTCATCGGCGGCGACGCGAACCTCGGAACTGTGATGATGGTGCGCCGCGACGCCCTGCCGCGCCTCACCGATACCAAGGCCAAGCCGCTTGTCTACGGCGATATCGACGGTACCCGCTCGGGACTGCTGGTCAGCATGTGGGCGCGTGAGTATCTCGGCTGGAACATCCGGTGGGTCGTCGGCTACTCCGGAACTCCGGCGATGCTGATGGCGCTGCAGAGCGGCGAGATCGACATGACCGCCAACCAGAACGCCTTCCGGATCATGCCGATCCTCTCGACCGGCAAGGTCGTCGGCGTCGCCCAGCTCGGGGTGCGCAACGACGCCGGCGTGCTCGAGCCGCGCGAAGGGCTTGAGAGCGTTCCCTTGCTCTCCGACCTGCTGCTGCCGCGGCTCGATCCTAAGGCGCGCGACGCCTTCGAGCGGATTCAGGCGGACTTCCTCGTCAACAAGTGGTTCGCGTTGCCGCCGAAGACCCCGCCGGCGATGGTGGCCGCATGGCGCACCGCGTATGCCGAGGCGATCAAGGATCCCGAGTACCTGCGCATCGCGGAGGCTGAGCTCGGCGACGACTTCCAGCCGATCAGCGGCGAGAAACTCCGCGACATCGTCGCTCAGCTCGTGGCGACCACCGACGAGGATCTCGAGTTCGTTGCCGCGCTGCGGAAAAAATACGACCTGCCGCTGCAGTGAGCTTGCGCGGCTATTTCGCCGGCCGGCGCCCGAAGCTCTTGGCGATGATCGCCGCGATCAGCAATCCGAATCCTGCGATCCTCAGCGCGTAGAACCAGGCCTGGTTCTCGCGCGGCACTCCGGACAACGCCACCAGCGCCTGGTTCAGGGCGAAGAGCCAAAAGGCGATGCCGAACGCGACGAACAGCGTTTCCCCGGTGCGGTGCCAGAAGCGGAAGAAGAACAGCCCGGCGATGATGAATCCCATCGTCACCAGGCCGCCGAGAAAGATCGGGCCTTCCATCAGTCGACCTCCCAGATGAAGCCGTAGAGCAATGTCGCCACCCCGGCGAGCGAGGTGACGAGGCGCAGCATCGTCAGGTCGATCGAGGTCGGGAAGACGAGGATGTCGAGAACAACCGCGAGGTTGTTCAGCGCAAGGAACACGAAGCACGCGGCGCTCCACAGCAGCAGCCGGATGCGATTGCGCCGGTAGCTGCGGATGAGGAGGCCGGCGCACACCGCGCTGGTTGCGAGGCACAGGAGATAAATGACCGTGGGGGCAAGGTCCCGCATCGTCTAGTCCTTGAGTCGGAAAGAGTTCGCGAATATCCGCAGCTTGTCGTTGGGCGCGGTCATGATCGCGCGGATCACCCACGCCGGTCGCACGGCGTAAAGCTCGAGCGTCCGTGCTGCCAGTTGCGCCACGGCGTCAGACGCGGGGTGAAAGCGGTAAGTGCTGCCTTCGACCGCAATGAGGCCGGCCGTGTTGAGCGCCGCGGCCGCGTGCTCGATCGCGGACGGGCTGCTGCGCAACTCGGCGACCAGGTCCGATGTGCGCCACGTCCGCTCGCGTCGGCGATACATCACCTGAAGGAGCTCGAGCGCCCAGACGGACGGGATGGCGCTCTGGACAAACGTGAAGACTTCTTCATCCGTCAATGGACACGACTCCCCAACGCATCGCAGCCCACCTTAAGCATCGGCGGCGGGGCCGGGTCAACCGACAACTTCCATAACGTTTCCGCTGGGTACGGTAGCGTCCGACGGATTTCTCGCGCACGAAAGGTTGATCTGCCGCGCTCCGCTAGCGCGGGCATTGACGCTTCGATGCGCGCGCGGTGTTCGCTATCACGGCGGCCATGTCGTCGTACGCGAAGATCGTCCGAGTCGCCTCCGCCGCCGGCAGCGCGGCCCTGTTCTGCGCTCTCGCGCTTCTGGTCGCGTGCGACGATCGACAGCCGATCGCGTTCGACACCGATGGCGGCGATGCCTGGACTTTCGAGAAGATCGTCGAGGGGGCCGCGAGCGAGCGCTGCGACTCCGTCGTGGTCGCGACCGCGGACGCGGCGATCACCGCCCAGCGCGAGGGCGACCGCTTCATCGCGCGCGTGCCGCTGCGTGAGGGCGCCAATACCGTCTCGGCGGAATGTCGCCGAGGCGGATCGGTCAGCGGGCGCGCCGCCGACCAGCGCTGGTTCGTGCGCCTGACCGATACGCCGGTGGCGCACGTCCGCGCGGTGGTGCGCAGCAACGCCGTCACCCTCGACGGTGGCGCGACGACCCGCGCGCCCTCCCGCACGGTCCCGATCGTCTCGTACGAATGGCGCGCCCGTGAGGGCAATCCGGCCCCGCTCGGGAGCTTCCCGGCGACCGGGAAGCGGATCTCGTTCACGCCGCCCGCCACGCCCGGCGAGTACTACGTCACGCTGCGGGTCACCGATGCGCTCGGCCGCACCGACGAGAGCACGGCGACGTTCCGCGTGCGCGGCGGAAAGGCGTCGGCGGTCGACCTCGCCCGCAGTCACCCGGAATGGGTCGACCATGCCGTGGTGTATGGCATCGCGCCCTTCTTCTTCGGCGATGGTCGTTTCGCCGACATCGCCGCCCGGCTCGACGACCTCGCGAACCTCGGCGTCAACACCCTGTGGCTGTCACCGATCACCGCCGCGGCGCGCGACGACTACGGCTATGCGGTGGTGGATCACTTCCACCTGCGCGACAGCTTCGGCAGCGCCGACGACTTCCGGCGGCTCGTCGACGAGGCGCACGCCCGAGGCATGCGGGTGATCGCCGATTTCGTGACCAACCACCTGTCGGACCGCCATCCGTATTTCGTCGATGCCGCGGCGCGGGGGCACGCGTCGCCTTACTACGACTTCTTCGCGCGCACGCCGGAGAATGGAGCGGCCAACTACTTCGACTGGACGAACCTTAAAAATTTGAACTTCGACAATCCGGAAGTGCAGCGGATGATGATCGCGGCGAGCGTCCACTGGGTGCGCGACTTCGGTGTCGATGGATTTCGCGTCGACGCCGCGTGGGGCCCGCGGCGCCGCGCGCCCGAGTTCTGGCGCAAGTGGCGCGAGGAGCTGAAGCGGGTTAAGCCCGATGTGTTCCTGCTCGCCGAGGCCACGGCGCGGAACTCCTACTATTTCGAGAATGGTTTCGACACGGCGTACGACTGGAACGACCAGCTCGGACATTGGGCGTGGCAGGGCGCGTTCGACGATCCGCAACACACCGCCGAGCGTTTGCGCGAGGCGATCGCGGCCGCCCCGGCGGGATCCCGCGTCCTGCGGTTCCTCGCCAACAACGACACCGGGCCGCGTTTCATCACCCGCTACGGCCTGGAGCGCACCCGTGTTGCCGCCGCCATGCTGCTGACGCTTCCGGGCGTTCCGGCGCTGTTCATGGGCGACGAGGTCGGAGCGGAGTTCGAGCCCTACCGCGAGCGTATTCCGCTGTCGCGGGACGATCCGCATCGCCTGCGGCCGTGGTATCAGCGCCTGCTCGAGTTGAGGCGCGAGCTTCCGGCGCTGCGCGCCGCAGGGATGCGCTGGATCGACGGCGTGGACGGCAACGCCTTGGCCTATGTCCGTCCGGGCGCGACCAAGGACGGCGACGTCGTCGTGGCGATGAACTACGGCGCCGAACCGGCGACGGTGCATCTGCCCGCCGATATCGCCGGGCGCCTGGCCGGCCATGCCACCGACCAGATCGGCTGCGAGTCCGTCGACGTCGCGCGCGACGGCGCGCTCGAGCTTCCCGCCTACGGCGCGCGGGTGCTGCGCGCGGGTACCCGCTGCGTCGGCCCCGATCTCATGTCCGGCGCCGACGGAGATCCCGGGGAAGGGTAACGAGCCTCGGCCGCGCGCGGCTCTCGACAAGCGGTTGCCCGCGCTCTGTAATGAGGGCGAACTCCCGAGGTGAGGCGCCAGCCATGAAACTCGTCGCTGCGACGGTCGTCATCGCGGTGCTCTGGGGCGCCGCGGCAGCATCGGCCGAGCCGAAAGCCGAGGACCCGCAGCTTCCGTCGTGGATGTCGCTGCTCGGAGAAGCGCAGGCGGCACTCGCGCCCCGCACCCGCGAGATACCGCGCGACCTCGGTGAGGCGCGCCCCGGGGACGGCCGTCCGGTGCTCGTGTTCCCCGCCTTTCTTGCCGGCGACTGGGAGACCGAGCCGCTCCGCGATTTCCTTGCGGGCAAGGGATACGCAGTGTCCGGCTGGGGGCTTGGCGCCAACATCGGACCCACCGCGCTGACGCTCGAGGGAATGGCGCGGCGCCTCGACGAAGTGCGGGCCGAGAATCGCGGCGCCAAGGTCACGTTGATCGGTCACAGCCTCGGCGGTGTGATGGCGCGCGAACTCGCGAAGCTGCGCCCCGACGCGGTGCGGCAGGTCATCGTCCTCTCCGGGCCGATTCACAAGCCGACCGCGAGCCTGCTTGTGCCGCTCTACGATATCCTGTCGATTTTCCACAGCGACGACGCCGTGGCGTTCGAAGCGCGCCTGAACGAGCCGCCGCCGGCAAGCGTCCCGGTCACGGCCATCTACACGCGCAGCGACGGCATCATCGCGTGGGAAAGCTCGCTCGAAGTGCCTGGCCCGCGCCGTGAGAATGTCGAGGTTCCCGGCGCGCACACCACGATGGCGCGCAACTTCGAGGCGTGGCGCGTGATCCTCGACCGCCTGCGCCTCGGCGACGGCGCGTGGCGGCCGTACGGCGGAACGGTCGAGAAGGCCGCGCTCTAACGCCCCTGGTCGACGAAGGTGCGGACCTGCGCCACGATTGCGGGCGGCGTCGAGATGATGCTCTGGACGATCTTGGCGACCGTCTCGCCGTCCTGCGGATCGAGATCCAGATTCATCTTCTCGGCTTCGGCGATCAGCGCCGGGTCCTTGACCGCCTGATCGAAGGCGCTGCGCCATGTTGCGAGAGCCTCGGCCGGGACTCCCGGCGGCGCCGCGAACGGGCGCTCGATGGCCGCGACCGAGCTCACGAACGTGAACAGGACGCGCTGCTCCTCGTTCTGGGCGAGATCGATCAGCCGGGGAACGTCCGGCAGATCGGGATCCTTCTTGAGACCGACCTGGACCAGGGCAAGGATGCGGCCGGTGCGGACCCAGTCGGGGCGCGTCGCTTTCCACGTCGTCCACGGCGTGGAGCCGACGCCCTGCACCTCGTCCTTCTCGATCGCGAGGTAGACCGCGGCGCTGCCCGCGTATCCGGTGATGATCTTGAACTTGGTGCCGACCATCGAGTTCAGCAGGGCGGGGAACAGCGTCATCGTGCCGCCGGAGTCGGCGCCGATGATCACCTCTTTCTTCTTCACGTCCTCGATCGTCTTGACCCCGGCGCGATCGGAGACGTTGACGGTATCCGGCGCCTGGCTCATCGCGCCGATCCAGCCGAAGTCCTGGGTGCGGAAGCGCACGCCCTTCTGGCCGATCGCCTGATAGAACGGCTCCGACTTGTTGAAGGTGCCGATGACGGTCCCGTCCTTCGGAGCGACCTCCGACAGCCAGTTCGTCCCGGTGATGCCCGACGCCCCTGCCATGTTGGTGACGACGATCACCGGCTTGCCGGGAAGGTACTCGCGGATGTGGCGCGCCAATAGCCGGCCATAGGCGTCGTAGCCGCCGCCAGGCGGAGTCGCCACCATCATCCGGAGCTGCTTGCCGGCGAGAAAATCGTCGGCCCAGGCAGGCGCGGCGACAAGCGAGGTGACGGCGAGGGCGATGGCGACGACGGTGCGCGGACGAGACTGGATCGACACGGAATTCTCCCTGAAGCGGATCCGGCGGTGGCCGGTGCGCGTATTCTCGGAGGTGCGCGGCGCACGGCAAGAAAAAACCGCCCGCGAGCGGCCGTGCAGTGTTCAAAAGTGCGACGATTGCGCCATGATGGACGCGCCGACGGTCGGTCTTTCTGACTTTCGCAAATCCCGCACTCTGGATGAGAGATCCCGATGACCAAGAATTCGCTTCCGCCCGACATCTACGAAGACTCGCGGTGCCGTGTGCCGCTGCCCAAGCGCGAGGACCTCGACGAGGCGGGCCGGAAGATCTTCGACCATCACAAGGATCCGAAGGGCGGCTCGCTGGCGGGGCTCCACGGTCCCGGCGGCATCCGTCTCCATAGTCCGAAGCTGTCGGCCTTGCAGGCGCCGGCAAGCCGCTATCTTCGGTTCGAGTCGGGCTTCAGCGGACGCATTCGCGAGCTCGTCATCCTCGTCACCGCGCGGGAGATGGACAGCGAATTCGAGTGGTTCCAGCATGAGCAGGAGGCGCTGAAAGAGGGCGTTCCCCAGGATATCGTCGACGTCGTCAAGCAGCGCAAGCCTCTCGCGGGAGTCCCGGAGCCCGAGGCCACGATCATCGAACTCGGCCGTCAACTCATCGGCCGTCGGCGCGTCGATTCGGAGGTTTTCGCCCGAGCGCTGAAGGCGTTCGGCCGTCGCGGGCTGGTCGACATGGTGTCGCTGATGGGGAATTACGCGGCGACCGCCCTTCTGCTGGCCGCCTTCGACGCGCAGCTCCCCGAAGGCGTCGCGCCCCAGCTCACGTAGCCCGGTCGAGCGCGGGCGCTTGCGCAGGGGAACGCCACCGGCGGGCCGTGCGTTGACACCGGGCCGGCCTCTTTCCCGCCGGAGAATCGTCGCCGGATCCGCCGCCCACGGGCGGCCCCGGACGACCGCTGGATTCCGCCGGCATGGACCTCGACGCGCTGCTTCTGTCCCGCCTTCAGTTCGTGTGGGTCGTCGCGTGGCACATCCTGCTGCCGGCGTTCACGGTCGGGCTCGCGTCCTACATCGCGTTTCTCGAGGGCCTGCATCTCTTCACGGGCAGGCCCGTATTTCTCCGCATCTCGCACTTCTGGATCCGGATCTTCGCGATCTCGTTCGGGATGGGCGTGGTGTCCGGGATCATCATGCCGTTCCAGTTCGGCACCAACTGGAGCCGGTTCAGCGACGCGACCGCGAACGTCATCTCGCCGCTGCTCGCCTATGAGGGGCTGACCGCCTTCTTCCTCGAGGCATCCTTCCTCGGCGTGCTGCTGTTCGGCCGGACCCGCGTGCCGCGCGGAGTGCATTTCTTCGCGGCTCTGATGGTCGCCGCCGGCACGTTGTTCTCGTCGTTCTGGATCCTGTCGACGAACAGTTGGATGCAGACCCCGGTCGGCTACGAGCTGGTCGACGGGCGGTTCTATCCGCGCGACTGGATGGCGATCGTCTTCAATCCGTCGTTCCCGTACCGGCTGGTCCATACGGTGTCGGGATTCTACGTCACCACCGCGTTCGTCGTCGCCGGGGTCGCCGCGTATCTGCTGTTGCGACGGCGCGCCGTCGAGGACAGCCGGACGATGCTGTCGATGGCGCTCTGGTTCCTGACGATCATGGTGCCGGTGCAGATGACCGCCGGCGACTTCCACGGCCTCAACACCCGCGAGTATCAGCCCGGTAAGCTGGCGGCGATCGAGGCCAGATGGAATACCGCGAGTGGCGTGCCGCTGACGCTGTTCGCCATTCCCGACGAGAAGGCCGAGACGAACCGATTTGCCATCGACGTGCCGAAGCTCGGAAGCCTGATCCTGACCCACGAGATGGAGGGAACCGTCCGTGGGCTCAAGGAGTGGCCGCGCGACGAGCGTCCGCCGGTGGCGATCACCTTCTTCGCGTTCCGCGCCATGGTCGGCATCGGACTTCTGATGTTGGCGCTCGTGGTGTGGAGCTGGTTCCTGCGTAGGCGCGACCGCCTGTACCAGTCGCCCGCGTTCCTGCGCGCCTGCGAGATCATGGGGCCGTCGGGATTCCTCGCCGTGCTCGCCGGATGGACGACAACCGAGGTCGGCCGCCAGCCATGGACGGTGTATGGCGTGATGCGGACCGCCGATTCCGTCACGCCCTCACTGACGACCGGCGACGTGCTGCTGTCGTTGTCGGGATACATCGTCGTGTACCTGATCATGTTCCCGACCGGCGTCGCGTTCATGGCGCGCATCGTCCGCGCCGGCCCGCAACAGCCCGGAGTCCAGCAGGAGGTGATCGAGAGCGGGCACCCGAGCCGCCCCGTCACCGCGCTGCCCGGATCGGAGTCGCCGTCGTGAGCCAGACGCTCGACTTCGTGCCGCTGTGGACGGGCGTGCTCGGGCTCGGCGTCTTCCTGTACGTCCTGCTCGACGGCTTCGATCTCGGCGTCGGCATCCTGTATGGATTTGCGCCCGACCGACCGTCGCGCACCGTCGTCATGAACTCCATCGCGCCGGTGTGGGACGGCAACGAGACCTGGCTCGTGCTGGGGGGAGTGGGGCTTCTGGCGGCATTCCCGCTCGCCTTCTCCATCATCATCCCTGCCGTGTACTTCCCGATCCTCGTCATGCTGCTGGCCCTCGTCTTTCGCGGCGTCGCGTTCGAGTTCCACTACCGCCACGCACGACACATGACGTTCTGGGACTACGGCTTCTGCTACGGGTCCGGCGTCGCCACCTTTGCGCAGGGCGTGGTCCTCGGCGCCTTCGTGCAGGGCTTCGAGGTCGACGGGCGCGTCTACAGCGGCGGGTCCTTCGATTTCCTGTCGCCGTTCTCGATCTTCACGGGAATCGCGCTGCTGTTCGGCTACGGCCTGCTCGGCGCCGGATGGCTGGTGCTCAAGACGGAAGGCGAGCTGCAGCAATGGGCGCGGAGGCAGGGGCGCCGCTGCCTCGTCGCCGTGCTGATCGCGATCGGCATCGTCAGCGTCTGGACACCGATGATGGACGCCAACATCGCGCATCGGTGGTTCGCGTGGCCCGACATCGCCTATCTGTCGCCGGTGCCGCTGATCACCCTCGCCGTGGCGTTCTGGGAATGGCATGCGCTGGGGAATCCTCGGTCCGAGGCGTCGCCGTTCGCCGCCGCCGTCGCGCTGTTCACCATGTCCTACATCGGCATCGCGATCAGCCTGTGGCCGATGATCGTGCCGCACAAGTACACGCTGTGGGATGCGGCGTCGCCGCCGAGTACGCAGGCGTTCCTGCTGGTCGGAACGCTGTTCCTGCTCCCGATCATCCTCGTCTACGTGGCGTGGTCGTACTGGATCTTCCGCGGCAAGGTTCGCGGCGACATCGGCTATCACTGATCGCAAGCGGTCAGCGCGACGCCTCGATGTTCTCGGCGGAGAGCTCGAGGTGGCGCAACGTCACGTCGCGGATGTTGTCGGCGAGCCAATCGGCCATCGCGCGCTCTTCGTGGAGCGATGGCCGCAGCAGGCCGATGCAGCTCGTCAGCTTGGCGGGTTCCGCCATCGCCAGCAGCGATTCGTAGGACGCGATCTCGAAGTGCTCGAAGGCGTAGTTCGCCAGCGTGTTCTTGATGACTTCGTCTCCGGCGAACGAGTGCACCAGGGCGAGCGTATTGCCGGCAACCGACATGGCCGCGTCCTTCAGCGTCGATCGGCTCTCGCCGACGGCATTGAGCGCCTCGTCGAGGCGCCGGAGCTGCTCGTGGGTCTCGTGGAGGTGCGCGCGCATCCGTTCCTCGACGCGCGGATAATGGCGCAACCGGCCGATCTGCCGTTCGAGCAACTCCTGTGCCTGCCGCTCCATGGCGTGCGCGTCGCGCAGGCCGACGATGAACAGGGATTTGGCGTGCTCGGCGATGCTGTTGGCCATGATCGACTCCGATTTCCGAAGGCGTCTTACGAACGCAGGTGCTCGGAGCGGGGTTCCGGAGCGGAGCTTGGCAGTGGACCGCGGGGGGAACCGTCGCGGTGAGCCCGCGTTTTGGCTCGAATACCGCTCATGCGAAGGGGATGCCGATGTCGTCCAAGGGTGCCGAGGTCCTCGTCGACAGCCTGATCGCATGGGGAATCGATACGGTGTTCGGGCTGCCCGGCGACGGGATCAACGGCATCGTCGAGGCGATTCGCCAGCGCGAGCGCAAGATCCGCTTCATCCAGGTGCGCCACGAAGAGTCGGCCGCGTTCATGGCGGTCGCCTACGGCAAATGGACGGGGCGACTCGGCTGCTGTCTGGCAACCACGGGGCCCGGCGGCGTGCATCTGCTGAACGGGCTCTACGACGGAAAGGCCGATCGCGTTCCCGTGCTGGCCATCACCGGGCTCCCGTATCATGACCTCATCGATACCTTCACGCAGCAGGACATCGACCACACCAAGGTGTTCATGGACGTCGCCGTGTACAGCGCGCGGATCATGGGACCGGCGCACGTCGAGAACACGGTCGGACTTGCCTGCCGGATGGCCTTGAGCCGCCGCGGCGTCGCGCACCTCGCGATGCCGATCGATGTCCAGGAAGAGCCGATGTCGACGACACATCCGTCGCCGCGCAACGTCGCCCATCACGTCTCGTTCGCCCGCGCCGAGCCCGTTTTGCAACCGAGCGAGGAGTCGATCGCACGTGCCGCCGAGGTCCTGAACGCCGGCCGCAAGGTGGCGATTCTGGCGGGGCAGGGCGCGCTCGGCGCGCGCGACGCGCTGATCGAGACCGCGTTGCGCCTCGGCGCGCCGATCGTGAAGGCGCTGCTCGGGAAGGCGGTCGTGCCCGACGATCATCCGCTGACCACCGGCGGGATCGGCCTGCTCGGCACGCGGCCGTCGCAGGAGGCGATGGAGGAATGCGATACGTTGCTGATCGTCGGCAGCACGTTCCCGTACATCGAGTACTACCCGAAGCCCGGTCATGCGCGTGGCGTCCAGATCGACCGCGATCCGTCGCGCATCGGTCTTCGGTTTCCCGTCGAGGTCGGGATCGCGGCCGACGCGCGGCTGACGCTCGAGGCGCTCAACAAGCGGCTCAAGGCCAAGACCGATCGCAGCTTCATCGAGCTGGCGAAGGCGCGGATGCAGGACTGGCGGGATCTTCTCGATCGGGCGGCCGACCGCACCGATATTCCGATGAAGCCGCAGCGCGTCGCCCGGCTGCTCGGCCAGCGTCTCGCCGACGACGCCATCATCGCCGCGGATTCCGGACACAACACCGGCCTGCTCGCCCGATTCGTGGATATGAAGGCGAACCAGATGTTCTCGGTGTCCGGCGGGATGGCGTCCATGGCGTGCGGGATTCCGTACGCGATCGCGGCGTCGCTCGCGCATCCCGGGCGGCAGGTCGTCGCCTTCGTCGGCGATGGCGGGCTGTCGATGCTGCTCGGCGAGCTGGCCACCGTTAGCCGCTACAAGCTGCCGATCAAGATCGTGGTGCTGAAGAACAACACGCTCGGCCAGATCAAATGGGAGCAGATGATGTTCCTCGGCAACCCTGAATATCAATGCGACCTGCAGCCGATCGACTTCGTGAAAGTCGCGGAGGCGATGGGGATTTCCGGCTACCGGGCCGACGACCCGAACGAGTGCGCGTCCGTGCTCGACAGGGCGCTCGCGGAGCCCGGTGCGGCTCTCATCGAAGCGGTGGTCGATCCGAACGAGCCGTTCCTGCCGCCGAAGCGCAAGGAACAGTACGTGAAGAATCTCGAGCACGCGCTCAAGCAGGGGACGCGCGGTCGACGGGAGATCGAGCAGGCGTTGAACGAGGAACCGTCGCGGGTCCTGCTCGAGGAGTGATCGCGCGAGCAGCGACCAGGCCTGACGAACGGGCGCAAAAAAAGAGGCGCTCCAGCGCCTCAGGGACAAAGCACCACCTCGATGGGTGATCGCCAGTCGGCAAGTCAGGGGCGCCCGAAGGCGCCCCTGGTCTCACCGAGCGCCGCCGCTGCTGTGCTGACCGCCTTTGCGACCCGCTTCCGATGCCCGTTCCGGGTTGTTGGCGAAGTTACCGCCACTGGCCTGCCCGCCCTTGCGACCGGCTTCGGCCGCGCGTTGCGGGTTGTGAGCGAAGTTGCCTCCGCTCGCCTGGCCGCCCTTGCGGCCCGCCGCCGCAGCGAGCTCGCGGTCCTGCGAGAAGCTGCGCTTCTCGTCAGGGACGCTCGCGCCGCCTTTCGACGCGATCTCTCGCTGCTTCGCGGGATCCATCGAGGCGAACCCCCGGTTCGAGGTCCTTGTGGTCTCGCGTTCCTGAGCCATCCGAGGTGTCTCCTTGCCTGCTCTCTGGTCTTCGGACATTGGGTTAACCGCGTCTTCGCCAGGAGGTTCCCGAAAGAAAAACGCGCTGAGCGGAGCTTGGCCGTAGACCAAAGATCCAGAGCTCACTCAGTCTCGTCGACGGCCATTCGTCAGGCGCGCGGCAAATCCGCCCCTGTGCAAAACTTTTGTATGTCGACCAGGCGTTTAGCCGTGTTCATCCACGGCATTTGTGAACGCTGCGTCACAAAAACGTCGAAGCCATCGCAACGCGCGGATCGCGCCGACGCGATGGCTAGCGGGCGCGCCGGAACGTCAGGTTGTAGCGTGCGCGCTCCGTGAGGCCGTCGACACCGTCGAGCAGGGTGGCGATGCCATGGAAGATGAGCCGCGAGGCGCCGCCCCACACGACGACGTCGCCGCTCTCCAAGTGGATGCGCCGCGGCCGATCGCCTCGCCGAGCGCCGCCCCACAGGAACGTCGCCGGCAGTCCCAACGACACCGAGACGATCGGCTGGGCGAGATCGCGCTCGTCCCGGTCCTGATGCAGGCCCATCTTTGCGCCCGGCGCGTAGCGATTGATCAGGCACGCGTCGGGGGCGAACCCGTCATAGCCGCCGGCGGCGGCGGCGCCTGCGGCGAGCGCCGCGAACCACGCCGGAATCGGCGGCCACGGCGCTCCGGTCTCCGGATCGGTCGCGTCGTAGCGATATCCGCAGCGGTCGGTCACCCAACCCAGCCCGCAACTCGTCATCGCAACCGACATCCGGCCGCCGCCCGGCGTGACCATGTGCCGGAACGGCGAGATCGCGCTGATGCTCTCGATCTCGCGGACGGCCCGCGCGATCTCGCTCGCCGCAAAGCCGCGGAGGAGGATCGCGCCGGGAGCGATCGGTTCGCGCTCCGGCCGCAATCGGTCGAGCAGTCCGGGGCCACTCGATGGGGACGCGTGGGGAACCATCGCACGTGATATGATGCGGGCAATACGGCGCAATTATGATCGACAAGCTCGAATTCCTGATCGCTCTCGCACGTGAGCAGCACTTCGGTCGCGCCGCCGAGGCGTGCGGCGTCACGCAGCCCACGTTGTCGGCCGGCATCAAGCAGCTCGAGGAGATGCTCGGCGTGCTCCTGGTGCAGCGCGGCTCGCGGTTCCTGGGCTTCACGCCAGAGGGCCAGCGCACGCTCGACTGGGCGCGGCGCATCGTCGGCGACTCCCGGGCAATGCGTCAGGAGATTCGCGCGCTTAAGGAGGGACTGGCCGGGCATCTGCGTATCGCCGCGATCCCGACGGCGCTCGCCATGGTCGCCGAGCTCACCACCCCGTACCGCGCGCGGCATCCCGACGTGTCGTTCACGGTCTACTCGCGCACCTCGATCGAGATCCTGAGCCTGCTCGACAACCTCGAGATCGACGCCGGTATTTCCTACGTCGACAACGAGCCGCTCGGCCGGGTCCGCACCGTGCCGCTCTATCGTGAGGAGTACCGCCTGATCACATCGGCGGACTCGCCGCTCGGCAACCGCGATCAGGTCACATGGGAGGAGGTCGCGCGCATCCCGCTGTGCCTGCTCACGCCGGACATGCAGAACCGTCGCATCATCGACCGTTACCTACGCGCCGCGGGATCCGAGGTGCAGCCGACGCTGGAATCGAATTCCGTGATCGTCCTCTTCTCTCACGTCCGCACCGGGCAGTGGGCGACCGTGATGCCCGAGAAGCTCGCCGAGGCGCTCGGCCTCACCGAAACGATCCGGACGATTCCGATCGTCCCCACCGAGACTTACCCGACCGTCGGTCTGATCGTTCCCTATCGCGAGCCGATGACGCCGCTGACGGGAGCGTTGGTCGCGGAAGCGCGGCGTGCTGCCACGCTATAGGCGTTCGCGCGCCACGACCTACTACATATAGAAGCCGTCGATAGAAAAAATCTATCGATGCATGGAGCCTTGGCCTTGAAGCCTCAAGGAATGGGCGCACACTATATGAAACCGCAGTCAAGGAAGCGGTAACCAAAAAAGGGAAGGCCGAGGGTGATGCCGACGTATGCGCCGTGGTCCAGCGATTCCGCCCGGGAGATCGTCCGAAAGCACCGGACGATGGACGGCGCCGCGTTGCCGATTCTCCGCGCCCTCCAGGAGACGTTCGGGTTCATCCATGAAGAGGCCGTGCCGCTGGTCGCCGAGGAGCTCAACCTCTCCCGCGCCGAGGTTCACGGCATCGTCACCTTCTATCATGACTTCCGCAGCGAGCCGGCCGGCCGTCATGTGCTGAAGCTCTGCCGCGCCGAGGCATGCCAGTCGATGGGCGCCGATCGCCTCGCCGACCGCGCGCAGGCGAAGCTCGGAGCCAAGTGGGGCGAAACGACAAAGGACGGCAGCGTCACTCTCGAGCCGGTGTTCTGCCTCGGCCTGTGTGCCTGCGCGCCGAGCGCCATGATCGACGGCCGCGTCGTCGGGCGCCTCGACGAGAAGCGCCTCGATGCGCTGCTCGAGGGGGCCGCGCGATGAGCGTCCGCGTCTACGTCCCGAAGGATTCGGGCGCGCTCGCCGTCGGCGCCGACGAGGTCGCGCGCGCACTCGCCGCGGCCGCAAGGCGCGCGAACGTCGCGATCGACATCGTCCGCACCGGATCGCGCGGGCTCTACTGGCTCGAGCCGATGGTGGAAGTGGCCACTCCGGCCGGCCGCATCGCCTACGGTCCGGTGACCATCGAGGACGTCGACACGCTCGTGAGCGTGCTGCCGTCCGGGGGAGCGCATGCCAAGCGCCTCGGCAAGCCCGAGGAGATCCCGTTCCTCAAACGCCAGACGCGCCTCACGTTCGCGCGGTGCGGCATCGTCGATCCGCTGTCGCTCGACGATTACAAGGCCCACGGCGGATTCCGCGGTCTCGACAGGGCATTGGCGCTCGCGCCCGAAGCCGTCGTCGAGGAGGTCGTGCAATCCGGGCTTCGCGGCCGCGGCGGCGCCGGGTTCCCGACCGGAATCAAGTGGCGGACTGTCCTGCAGGCTGCGGGCGCGCCCAAGTACATCGTCTGCAACGCCGACGAAGGCGACTCCGGCACCTTCGCCGATCGCATGATCATGGAAGGCGATCCGTTCGTGCTGATCGAGGGCATGGCGATCGCCGCCATCGCGACCGGCGCGACGAAGGGCTACGTCTATATCCGCTCCGAGTATCCGCACGCCGTCGAGACGATGACCGCCGCGATCGAGATCGCCCGCCGCGCCGGCTATCTCGGCGCGCGCGTCGCCGGCTCGAACCACGCCTTCGATATCGAGGTGCGCGTCGGCGCCGGGGCCTACGTCTGCGGCGAGGAGACGTCGCTCCTCGAGAGTCTCGAGGGCAAGCGCGGGCTCGTGCGCGCCAAGCCGCCGCTGCCGGCGCACGCAGGACTGTTCGGCAAGCCGACGGTGATCAACAACGTCATATCGCTGGCGTCGGTCCCGGCGATCCTCGCCGACGGCGCGGCGCATTACCGCGATCTCGGCCTGGGTCGTTCCCGCGGCACGATGCCGATCCAGCTCGCGGGCAACGTCAAGCATGGCGGCCTGTTCGAGGCGGCCTTCGGCCTCACCCTGGGCGAACTGGTCGATGACATCGCCGGGGGCACCGCGACCGGGCGTCCGGTGCGCGCGGTCCAGGTCGGCGGGCCGCTCGGCGCCTATTTCCCCCGCGCCCTGTTCGATACGCCGTTCGACTACGAAGCGTTCGCCGCCCGGAACGGCCTGATCGGCCACGGCGGCGTCGTGGTGTTCGACGACACCGTCGATATGGCCAAGCAGGCGCGGTTCGCGATGGAGTTCTGCGCGATCGAATCCTGCGGCAAGTGCACGCCGTGCCGCATCGGCTCGACTCGCGGCGTCGAGGTCATCGACCGCATCGTCCGGGGCGAGAGCCGCGAGGCCAACATCGCCTTGGTCAAGGACCTCTGCAACACTCTGAAGTTCGGTTCGTTATGTGCTCTGGGGGGCTTCACGCCCTACCCGGTGATGAGCGCATTGACCCATTTCCCCGAGGATTTCGGCGCGGGCCCCCGGCTCGCCGCCGCGGAGTAGGAGAGGCACATGCCGCTCGACAAACCTGCAGCGAAGATGTCGCTGATCAAGGAAACCGATTACGGCACGCCGCCGTCGCCGAGCGACAAGACGGTCACGCTGACGATCGACGGCTTTCCGGTAACGGTGCCCGAGGGCACGTCGGTGATGCGCGCGGCCATGGACGCCGGTATCAAGGTACCGAAGCTGTGCGCGACGGATTCGCTCAACGCCTTCGGCTCCTGCCGTCTGTGCCTCGTCGAGATCGCCGGCCGACCCGGCACTCCCGCCTCGTGCACCACGCCGGTCGCCGACGGCATGGTCGTATCGACACAGACCGAGCAGTTGAAGCAGCTCCGCCGCGGGGTCATGGAGCTCTATATCTCCGACCATCCGCTCGACTGCCTGACCTGCGCCGCGAACGGCGACTGCGAGTTGCAGGACATGGCCGGCGCCGTCGGCCTGCGCGAAGTCCGCTACGGCTACGAGGGCGCCAATCATTTCGACGCCGAGATGGACACGTCGAACCCGTACTTCGCCTTCGATCCCGCGAAGTGCATCGTCTGCTATCGCTGCGTCCGCGCTTGCGAGGAGACCCAGGGTACCTTCGCGCTGACCGTCGACGGCCGCGGCTTCGACTCGAAGATATCGCCGAGCCAGAACGAGCCGTTCCTCGATTCCGAGTGCGTGTCGTGCGGCGCCTGCGTCCAGGCCTGCCCGACCGCGACGCTGATCGAGAAGAGCGTCATCGAGATCGGCCAGCCCGAGCACTCGGTCGTCACCACCTGCGGCTACTGCGGCGTCGGCTGCAGCTTCAAGGCGGAGATGCGCGGCAGCGAGCTGGTGCGCATGGTCCCCTACAAGGATGGCCAGGCGAACCACGGTCACTCGTGCGTCAAGGGACGCTTCGCGTGGGGGTACGCGACCCACCGCGACCGCATCCTAAAGCCGATGGTGCGCGCGAACATCACCGATCCGTGGCGCGAAGTGACGTGGGAGGAGGCGATCGCCCACGTCGCCTCGCAGTTCAAGCGCATCCAGAAGCAGTACGGCGTCGGCGCGGTGGGCGGCATCACGTCGTCGCGCTGCACCAACGAGGAGACGTTCCTCGTCCAGAAGCTGGTGCGCGCCGGCTTCGGCAACAACAACGTCGACACGTGCGCCCGCGTCTGCCACTCGCCCACCGGCTACGGCCTCAAGACGACCTTCGGCACGTCCGCCGGCACCCAGGACTTCGATTCGGTCGAGGACTCCGACGTCATCATGGTGATCGGCGCCAACCCGACCGACGGCCATCCGGTGTTCGCGTCGCGGATGAAGAAACGGCTGCGCGAGGGCGCGAAGCTGATCGTCGTCGATCCGCGGCGGATCGACCTCGTCCGCACGCCGCACGTCGAGGCCGACTACCATCTGCCGCTGAAGCCTGGCACGAACGTCGCCGTGCTGACGTCGCTGGCCCACGTCATCGTCACCGAGGGGCTCGTCAACGAGGCGTTCGTGCGCGAGCGCTGCGAGCTCGACGATTTCGCCGAATGGGCCAAGTTCGTGGCCGAGGAACGCAACAGCCCCGAGGCGGTCGAGAAGGTTTCCGGCGTTCCGGCCGCCACCATCCGTGCCGCCGCGCGGCTTTATGCCACCGGCGGCAACGGGGCGATCTACTACGGCCTCGGCGTGACCGAGCACAGCCAGGGGACGACCGCCGTGATGGCGCTCGCCAACCTTGCCATGGTGACCGGCAACATCGGCCGCCGCGGCGTCGGCGTGAATCCGCTGCGCGGCCAGAACAACGTCCAGGGCTCGTGCGACATGGGCTCGTTCCCGCACGAGTTCTCCGGCTACCGCCACGTCTCCGACGACGCGACCCGCGACATCTTCGAGAAGCTGTGGGGCGTGCCGCTCGACAAGGAGCCGGGCCTGCGCATCCCGAACATGTTCGACGCCGCGCTCGACGGCTCGTTCAGGGGGCTCTACGTCCAGGGCGAGGACATCGCCCAGTCCGATCCCAACAGCCGTCACGTCGTCGCCGCGCTGTCCGCGATGGAGTGCGTGGTCGTCCAGGACCTGTTTCTGAACGAGACGGCGAACTTCGCCCACGTGTTCCTGCCGGGCTCGACCTTCCTCGAGAAGGACGGAACGTTCACCAACGCCGAGCGCCGCATCAACCGCGTGCGCAAGGTGATCGCGCCGCGCAACGGCTACGAGGATTGGCAGATCACCATGCTGATCTCCAACGCTCTCGGCTACCCGATGAACTACGGCCATCCGTCGGAGATCATGGACGAGATCGCGCGGACGACGCCGACCTTCGCCGGCGTCTCCTACGACAAGATCGACCGCATGGGTTCGGTGCAGTGGCCGTGCAACGACAAGGCTCCCGAGGGCACGCCGATCATGCATATGAACGGCTTCGTCCGCGGCCGCGGCAAGTTCATGGTCACCGAATACGTGCCGACAGACGAGAAGACCGGCCCGCGTTTCCCGCTGCTGCTCACCACCGGGCGCATCCTCACCCAGTACAACGTCGGCGCGCAGACCCGCCGCACCGGCAACGTCGTCTGGCACAACGAGGACGTGCTGGAGATCCATCCGCACGACGCCGAGCAGAGGGGCGTCCGCGACGGAGACTGGGTGAAGCTCGAAAGTCGTGCCGGAGCGACCAGTCTTCGCGCGGTGATCACCGACCGTGTCGCTCCGGGCGTCGTCTACACAACCTTCCATCACCCGGACACTCAGGCGAACGTCGTCACGACCGAGTACGCCGACTGGGCGACGAGCTGCCCCGAGTACAAGGTCACCGCGGTGCAGGTCTCTCCGGCCAACGGACCGACCGAGTGGCAGGAAACCTATCGCGAGCTCACCGGCCACGCGCGTCGGATCGCGCCGACCGACGTGAAAGCGGCGGGGCCCAAGCCGAAGGTCACCGCCGCCGAATGACGCAAAACCCGCCATCGCCGATCGTCCGGGTCCCGTGCACGGCGTGGCGGAACGGGAGCGCCGCGCCGTCGGTGCGGAGCATCCCCGAGGAGACGGCGATCGCCTTCACCTACAACCGTCACACCCACGCGGTGATGATGGCGACGCCGGCCGATCTTGAGGATTTCGCGGTCGGGTTCAGCCTGTACGAAGGCATCATCGCGTCGCCCGATGAGATCCGGGGGCTCGACGTCATTGCAGGGGCGAATGGGGTCGAGCTGCGGATCACGCTGCCCGACGACCGCAACGAGGCGTTTATCAGCCGCCGCCGCTATCTCGCCGGCGTCACCGGGTGCGGTCTCTGCGGCATGGAGAGCCTGGAGCAGGCGATGAAGCCCCCCGCCCCGGTGACGGGCGACCTGCGCCTGCCCCCGCAATCGATTGCGCGCGCAATCTCAGCGCTACCTGGAACCCAGGCGCTCAACCGGGAGACGCGGGCCGTACACGCGGCGGCGTTCTGGGAGCCGGGCCGCGGCGTCGTCGCCGTCCGCGAGGACGTCGGCCGCCACAACGCGCTCGACAAGCTCGCCGGTGCGCTCGCCCGCGCCGCGATGCCGGTGTCGCGCGGCGTCGTGCTGCTCACCAGCCGGGTGTCGATCGAGATGGTGCAGAAGGCGGCGACCATGGGCGCGCAGATCGTGGTCGCGGTTTCGGCGCCGACCGCGCTCGCCGTGCGCATGGCCGACGCTGCCGGAATCACCCTCGTCGCCATCGCACGCGACGATGGGTTCGAGATCTTCACCCACCCGCGGCGCGTCGCGACCGGCGAGGCCGAGCATGTGGCGTGAGGCGAGGCGTCATCGAGCGGTGCGACACGCGCGTCGAGATTCATTTTTACGGGTGCGCTGACACCCGGATGCAGACCCGGACGGGGCCCGGCTCCACCCGTCCACGGAGGTAAACGAGCCGAAAAAGCGCGGCGACCGGTCCGCGAAACGAGACCGGCGACGGGCACTGCAAAATGCAGGGGGTTTGAATGAGTCTGTTCTCTTTCCTCAACCGGGAACGCACAGTTGCCGGTCCCAACTTCAGCCGGTGGATGGTCCCGCCGGCGGCGCTGTGCGTGCATCTCTGCATCGGACAGGCGTACGCGTTCAGCGTCTTCAACCTGCCGATGACGAAGCTGCTCGGCATCACCCAATCGGCGCCCGGCGACTGGAAGCTCACCGAGCTCGGCTGGATCTTCAGCATCGCCATCTTCTTCCTCGGCTTCTCGGCGGCGGTGTTCGGCCGCTGGGTGGAAGAGGGCGGCCCGCGTCGGGCGATGTTCACCGCCGCCCTGTGCTGGTCGGGCGGCTTCTTGCTGTCGGCGCTTGGCGTCTCCCTGCACAACCTGTGGCTGATCTATCTCGGCTACGGCGTGCTCGGCGGGATCGGCCTCGGAATCGGCTACATCTCGCCGGTATCGACGCTGATCAAATGGTTCCCGGATCGCCCGGGCATGGCGACGGGCATGGCCATCATGGGCTTCGGCGGTGGCGCGTTCATCGCCTCGCCGCTGTCGGTGTGGCTGATGTCGAAATTCTCCACGGCGACCCACGTCGGCGTGATGGAAACCTTCGTCGTCCTGGCCGTCGTCTATTTCTTCTTCATGATGGTCGGGTCGGCCATCGTGCGGCTTCCCGCGCCCGGCTGGAAGCCGGAGGGCTACGTGCCGCCGGTCGAGTCGACGAAGCTGATCACGACCGAGAACGTCTACGTCTACGACGCGCTGAAGACGCCGCAGTTCTGGCTGATCTGGTGGGTGCTGTGCCTCAACGTGACCGCCGGCATCGGCGTGCTGGGGCAGGCTTCCGCGATGAGCCAGGAGATGTTCCCCGGACACATCACCCCGGTCGCTGCGGCGGGCTTCGTCGGCCTGATGAGCCTGTTCAACATGGGCGGCCGGTTCTTCTGGGCGTCGACGTCGGACTACATCGGCCGCAAGAACACTTACTTCGTGTTCTTCGTGCTCGGCACGATCCTGTATACGACCGTGCCGCACTGGGGCGCGATCGGCAGCGTGCCGATGTTCGTCGTCAGCTTCCTGATCATCATCAGCATGTACGGCGGCGGGTTCGCGACCGTGCCGGCGTACCTGCGCGATATGTTCGGGACGCGCTATGTCGGCGCGATCCACGGGCTCTTGCTCACCGCGTGGTCGATGGCCGGCATCTTCGGGCCGGTGCTCGTCAACTACATCCGTGAGTACAACGTGACCCACGGCGTGGAGAAGGCGCAGGCCTACAACATGACCATGTACGTCATGGCGGTGCTGCTCGTGATCGGCTTCTTCTGCAATCTCGGCGTGAAGGCCGTCCACGCGCGCTTCCACATGAAGAACACGCAAACTGCCGCCGCGGCGGCCGAGTGAGGAGGAGCGACATGAACGCGCAGAACGAAGGCACGAAGACGTGGCATCTGGTCCTCGCCTGGGGCTTCGTCGGCATCCCGCTCACCCTCGGGGTGCTGCAGACGCTGGTGAACTCGCTGAAGCTCTTCGAGTAGGGCGGACGGTGTGATGGAGGGCCGGCCGGGGCGACCCAGCCGGCCCTTCCATGACCGCTGCGCCCGCCGGCGCGACGGCTTACACTGCGGATCAAGACAGGATGAGTAGGTGCGATGGAGCCTGAGAAGCTCGTTTATATGGCGAACCAGATCGGCAAGTTCTTCGCCCACCAGCCGGAGGACAAGGCGGTGGCGGGCATCGCCGATCACATCCAGAAATTCTGGGAGCCGCGCATGCGCGCGGCGATCTTCGCCCATTTCGACAAGGGCGGGGCGGGCCTCGACCCGCTGACATTGAAGGCGGTGCGGACCCTGAGGTCCGCGGCACACTGACGCGTTTCCCCGGCCTCGCCGCTGTTGCCCGTAGGGCGCGGCGGTGTTTAAGTGCCGCTCGGATCAGCGGCATAAGACAATAAAGATGTGGATTGCCTCGCTCTGGATCGCCGTCGGCGGCGCCGTCGGCAGCGTGCTCAGGTTCTGGCTAGCCGAGGCGGCGGTCGCCGCATTCGGGGCGGAGTTCCCATGGGGAACCGTCATCGCCAACGTCACCGGGTCGTTTGTCATCGGCTTCGTTGCCGGTCTCACCGGGCCCGACGGTCGCGAGTTTGGAAGCGCGCTGATGCGTCAGTTCCTGATGGTCGGCATCTGCGGCGGCTACACGACGTTCTCGTCGTTCAGCCTGCAGACCATGACGATGCTCCAGGCGGGACACGTGGGAAAGGCGGCGGCGAACATCGTGCTGTCGCTCGTCGTGTGTCTGCTCGCGGTCTGGGCGGGGCACGCGTGCGCGACTCTGCTCGGCCACACGCGGGCCGCGTAGGCGGCATCGCGCATCGTTCAGTGGAAGTTGCGCCCCTCCGGGATCGCCGCGGCGGCGTCGGCACGTGACGGCGCCGTCGCGCCCGCTTCGTCGCTGAGCCATCGCAACTCGCCCGAGAGGTCCTGCAACTCCTCGGCGACGAGGTGTGTGACCATTCCCTCGCGCTGGACGGTGCCGTAGGCCGCCATCAGCCGGCTCTCCATGACGGTGCGGCGGAAGCGTTCGAAGGTTCGCGCCCAGATGACGATGTTGGCGATTCCGCTCTCGTCCTCGACGGTGGCGAAGATGACGCCTTTGGAGGTGCCGGGGCGCTGGCGCACCAGCACGAGGCCGGTGACGCCCGTCCGGCTGCCGTTCTCGGCCGTGGCCAGGCTCGCGCACGGCACGACGCCGCGGGGCGCGAGGCGGTCGCGCAGCAGCCCGACCGGATGGCGCCTCAGCGTCAGCGACAGGTGGCGGTAGTCGGCCACGACGTGCTCGCCGACGCGCATCTCCGGCAGCACGACCTCGGGCTCGCGCGGCTGGTCCGGGGGCGGCGCGTTGTGGCCGGCGGACAGCGCCTTCTCGGCATGGGCGAACAACGGCAGCGGGGTTTCGCCGAGCGCGTGGATCTCCCACAGCGCGCGGCGGCGGTCGAGGCCGAGCGACCCGAACGCGTCGCCGTCGGCCAACGTCCTGAGCTCGCTCGGGGCGAGGCGGCCGCGCTGCCACAGCTCGCGGAGCGTCCGGTAGCCGCTGCCGCGGCGCGCGACGAGCCGCTCGGCGACCGTCTGGCTGAAGCCGCGGATCTGCCGCAAGCCGAGGCGCAGCGCGATGCGTCCGCCGGTCGCCTGTTCGAGCGTGCAGTCCCAGTCGCTGGCGTTGACGTCGACGGGACGTGTCTCGACGCCGTGCTCGCGGGCATCGCGGACGATCTGGGCCGGGGCGTAGAACCCCATCGGCTGGGAGTTGAGGAGCCCCGCCGCGAATGCCGCCGGATAATGGTGCTTGATCCACGCCGAGACGTAGACCAGCAGCGCGAAGCTCGCGGCATGGGACTCGGGGAAGCCGTACTCGCCGAAGCCGCGGATCTGATGGAAGCAGCGCTCGGCGAAGCCGCGGTCGTAGCCGTTCCTCACCATGCCGTCGATCATCTCGCGCTCGAACTTCGTGATGGTGCCGACGTGGCGGAAGGTCGCCATCGCGCGGCGGAGCTGGTCGGCCTGCGCCGGCGTGAATCCGGCGGCGACGATGGCGATCTTCATCGCCTGCTCCTGGAACAGCGGCACGCCCATGGTCTTCTCGAGCACGGCGCGCAGCTCCGTCGACGGATAGGTGACCTTCTCCTTGCCGTCGCGGCGGCGGAGATAGGGATGGACCATGTCGCCCTGGATCGGCCCCGGGCGCACGATCGCCACCTCGACCACGAGGTCGTAGAACGTCGCCGGCTTGAGGCGCGGCAGCATCGACATCTGCGCCCGCGACTCGACCTGGAACACGCCGATCGAATCGGCGCGCGACAGCATCTCGTAGACGCCCTTGTCCTCCTGCGGGATCGAGTGCAGGTCGTAGCGCCGGCCCCAGTGCCGCTCGATCAGCGCGAGCGACTTGCGGATGCACGTCAGCATGCCGAGCGCCAGCACGTCGATCTTGAGCAGGCCCAGCGTGTCGAGATCGTCCTTGTCCCACTCGATGACGGTGCGGTCCTCCATCGCCGCGTTCTCGATCGGCACCAGCGAGGCGAGCGGCCCGCGGCTGATGACGAAGCCGCCGACGTGCTGCGAGAGATGGCGTGGGAAGCCGCGCAGCTCCTTGGCGAGCGCGAGCGCCGTCGCCAGCGTCCGCTCCTCCGGGTCGAGGCCGGTCGCGCGGATGTGGCCGTCGCCGAGGCCGTCGTCGCTCGAGCCCCACACCGTGCGCGAGAGCGCGCCGATGGCGTCGAGCGACAGGCCCATCGCCTTGCCGACGTCGCGGATCGCGCTGCGCGACCGGTACGAGATCACGGTCGCGGCCAATGCGGCGCGGTCGCGGCCGTACTTCCGGTAGATGTACTGGATGACCTCCTCGCGGCGCTCGTGCTCGAAGTCGACGTCGATGTCGGGCGGCTCGTTGCGCTCGGCGGAGATGAAGCGCTCGAACAGCACGTCGATCTGCTCGGGATCCACCGAGGTGATGCCGAGCACGTAACAGACCACCGAGTTGGCCGCCGAGCCGCGGCCCTGGCACAGGATGCCCTGCGACCGCGCGTAGCGGACGATGTCGTGCACGGTGAGGAAGTAGGGCGCGTACGCGAGCTTCTCGATCAGCGCGAGCTCGTAATTCACCGCATCGCGGACCCTGTCGGGGATTCCGCTGGGGTACCGCTCCGCGGCCGCGTCCCAGGCGAGGCGTTCCAGGTGCCGCTGGGGCGTCGTCCCCTCGGGGACGATCTCGACCGGGTACTCGTACCTGATCTCGTCGAGCGTGAACCGGCAGCGCTCGGCGATGTCGATCGTGCGGGCGATCGCATCGCCATGATCCACGAACAGCGCCGCCATCTCGTCGGCGGACTTGAGGTGACGCTCGGCGTTCGCCTCCAGCCTGCGGCCCGCCTCGTGGATCGTCACCCCATCGCGGATGCAGGTGACGACGTCCTGGAGCATGCGGCGATCGGGGTGGTGATAGAGCACGTCGTTGGTGGCGACCAGCGGCACGCCGCTCCACGACGCGATCCGGGCGAGGTGGTCGATGCGGCGGCGGTCGTCGCCGCGATGGCGGTGCTGGGCGGCGAGGTACACCGCGTCGCCGAAGCGCGCTTTCAGCGTGTGGAGAAGGTGGACGTCGGCTTCCGACGGCGCGAGCGACGGCAGTGCGACGAGGATCTGGCCCTCGCCGTGGTCGAGAAGATCGGCGAGGGCAAGGTGGCATTCGCCCTTCGGCGCGCGCCGCTTGCCCACCGTCAGGAGCTGCGACAGCCGGCCGTATGCGGCGCGGTCGGTCGGCAGCGCCAGGACGCTGCGGCCGTCGGTGAGCTCGATGCGCGTGCCGACGATGATCCGCATGTCGAGGCTCTTGGCCATGCCATACGCACGGACCACGCCCGCCAGCGTGTTGCGGTCGGTGATCGCGATCGCCCGCTGGCCGAGGTGGGACGCGGCCGCGACCAGCTCCTCGGGATGCGACGCGCCCCGGAGGAAGCTGAAGTTGGTGGTGACCTGGAGCTCGACGTAATCCATTGGCGACCGGTCACGCGAACAGGCCGTGGAGGTACCAGCGCGGCGTCTCGCCGGTGCCGCGCGGCACGGTGCGGTAGATCCAGAAGCGGCGTCCGCTGTCGTCCTCGATGCGGTAGTAGTCGCGGGTGCGGGCATTGGCGGCGGCGCGCCACCATTCGGGGGCGATGCGCTCGGGGCCCTCGGTCTTCGCCACGAGATGACGCGTGCCGCGCCATGAGAACTGCCGCAGGGCGTCCGACGACCGGCACACATCGGCGTCGATCGCCTCGGGGCACGGCAGCAGACGGATCGGGCGCGCGAGATCGTCGGGCCAGGTGCGTGCCTCGGCGTGGCCCAGCGCCGGAGCGATGGTGACCGCGCGCTCCGGGATGTGGCTGTCGACGGCGGCGACGCGGAACACCGAGCGCTCGCCGAGGCGGTTGCGCAGGCGGTCGATCAGCGGCGCGAGATCGTCGTCGCTGCGCCGCTCGCCGGCGAACGCCGTCTGCTCCGGCGCCAGCGGATCGGTCGCCGCCGCGTCGAGCACCGCCGTCTCGATGCCGAAGCCGGGATCGACACGATCGAGCTTCTCGGCGAACAGACGCGCGAGGTGCTGGGCGTCGTGGCTCGCGCGCGCGGTTCCGACACTGATGGTCTGCGCGGTGCCGTCGACGCGGCACAACAGGAGCTCCAGCGTGCGTGCGCCGCGGCACGCCTCGGCGAGGCGCGGGCAGAGATCGTCGAGCAGCGCGCGGAGCGCCCTGTCGATGTCCTCGCGCCGCGCGATCGGCTCGGCGAACGCCATGCGGCTGCGCCACGGCGACGCGGGTCGGCGCGGCGTCACCAGGTCGTCGGCGCATCCCATCACCTGATCGAGGCGGCGGACCAAGGTGTCGCCGAACCGAGCGACCAGCGGCGCCCGCGGCAGCGGCAGCAGGTCGGCGATGCGCCGCAGTCCGAGGCGATGCAGCGTCTCGACGACCGGGGTCGGCAGCCGCAGCGCCGCCACCGGCAGGGGCCCGAGCGACGCGCGCGCCGCCTCCGGCGCGACGACGGGGGCGGTGCCGAAGCGCGCCATCGCCCATGCCGCTCCCGGCGTCGACGCCGCCGCCGCGCGTGCGGCGATGCCGGCGCGGGCGAGACGGTGGACGATGTCGGCGACGAGTGTCTCCTCGCCGCCGAACAGGTGCGTGCAGCCGGTGATGTCGAGCAGCACGCCGTCGTCGCCGTCGAGCGACACCGACGGACTCCAGCGCACGCACCAGTCGGCGAGCGCCGCCAGCGCCGCGCGGTCGCCGTCGGGATCGGCCGGCGCGGTGCGCAGGTCGGGCACCAGCGCGCGGGCGTCGGCGAGCGTGTGGCCGGGACCGAGGCCCTCGAGCGCGGCGATGGAATCGACCGCGAACAGGAGCACGCCGCCCGCGCCGGCGATCGTCAGCGCGAGCGGGCGGTCGCTCGCCGACTCGCCGTCATGCCGTCGATGTCGCCAGCAGTCCGTCGGCCAGTGAGGCAGCCAGATCGAAATGAAGCGCCGCATCATTCCACTCCACAATCCAGCGATTCGGGTTGCCGCCGCGGCAGCGGATCAGCTCGACGTGCCAGCGCGGCCGCGGCGCACCGTCGCACGGCAGCGATGGCAGCGCGGTGACTCGCCATCGCGTCGTCGCCGCGGTGACCGGCGGGGCGCGCCGCGACGGGACCAGCGCGAGCGCGGTCTTGCCGGTCGATTCCGCGGCGAGCTGCAGGCGGCGGCTGGTGGTGAGATCGAGCGCGACGCCTTCGCCGTAGACCGCCGCGACGCCGCTCGCGCGCAGCCCTTCCTCCATCGCCCACAGCGCGTCCTCGCCGCGCCGCGCCTCGACGAACACCACCCGCGCCGCGGCGATGCCGAAGCGCTCGAGCCCCGGCGGATAGGGCGCGCCCGGATTCCCCGCCGTGGCGACGCGACACCACAGAAGCGGAGCGTCGCCGTGGGCGATCCGACCGAGCAGGGCCGCGGCGAAGCCGCCGGCCGCCCCGTCGCGGCCCGATCCCGTCACCTCATGGAGGCAGCCCGAGGCGAGGCCGCCGCCCGGCAGGGCGCCGTCGATGGCGGCGACGCCGAAGCCGGCCGCTGCCCGGTCGCCACGCCCTCCAAGGCTCTCCCCGAGGCCTTCCAGGACCCGGAGACGACGGCGCAATTCCGCGATTTTCAGCGGCTTTTCCATATGGCCTGAAGGCTTTCGGGACGGGGTTGTTCTTGTTTTGTTCTACACGGCTGACGACCCCGAGTCAAACCCGGAGCCGCCGCTGATGCAGGCCCGAACAGAAGGCCCATAAACCCATAAAGGAGAAAGCAGCCGCCCCTTTCGGAACGGCTGCTTCCCTCTCAACACTCCACCCCCGGAGTGCTTACGCTACGACTTACGCGTACTGACTTACGCCAGGTGCCAGTCGGTCGGCGCCGCGGTGTGGTTGACGTTGAAGTCCACCGTCCCGTTGATCGCCAGCAGCGCGGAGCCGTCGCTCGGCGGCGTCATGCCGTTGAGCGCGGTGTTCGCCGCCGTGTTTGCGGCGAAGTGCTGGCCGTTGACGTCGATCGACTGCACGTAGAGGTTGCGGTCGGTCGAAGCCGTGCCGCCCCACGCGTCGTTGACGAACTGGACGTCGACATGCCCCGGGCCGGTGCTGCCGAAGTCGCCCGTCACCGTGACATCCTGCCACTGGCCCGCCGCGTGCGACGCGGTCGCCGTGTAGGTGCCACCCACCTGCTGGCCGTCGACCAGCACATGGAACTGCGCGTCGCCGTTCCACTTGTCCTCCGCGACGTGGAGCACGATCGTGGACAGCGGCGTGGTGGTGCCGGTGGTCGGGGTCGTGGTGCCGGTGGTCGGGGTCGTCGTGCCGGTCGCGGTGCCGGTGGTGTGGAAGCTGACCGTGCCGTTGATGTCCATCGGCGCGGAGCCGTCCGTCGTGTGGGCGCCGTTGGCGGCGTTGTTCGTCCCGGCGCTGCCGAGCATGGCCTCTCCGTTGAGGGCGATGCCCTGGACGTAGAGGTTGCGGTCGGTCGCGGCGGTGCCGCCCCACGCGTCGTTGACGAAGTGGACGTCGACGGTGTGCGGGCCCGACGAGAACGTGCCGGCGACGGCGACGTCCTGCACCTGGCCGGCGGCGTGCGAGGCCGTCGCCGTGTAGGTGCCGCCGACCTGCTGGCCGTCCACCGACACGGTGAACTTCGCGTCGC
>JBLNCI010000010.1:0-114304 GCA_050260515.1 Gemmatimonas sp. | reverse complement strand
CTTCCCCATAAGGGTCAGTAGGGTGCCACGCTGCCTTGAAAGCGTAGCCAAGCCTACCGATGCTGCCTCAGTCGCCGGATCGCGACGCTGTTGTTATCGGTACCTGAGAAGAAGTGCGTCGCGACCCGAAGGGGAAGCGCCGTTGCCTCTCAACGTCATCCGCCGCGCCGGTGTCCCGGTTGTCGGGGGCCTCTCGCGGCTTCTTCGCGTCATTCGGGATCGCTATGCGCAATAGCTCCCCTCGCTTGTCGCGATGCCGAGACGATGCGCGCAGGAGAAACGCGGCACAAGGGGGCTGTGGAAAGTTTGCCGGCATCGACCGGCAGACTGTGGAGAAACGCCGAAGCGGACCCGGCTCGACCGCCTCGGCCCCCCTCTCCTCACCCCTTCGCCACGTTGACGTGACCGAGCGCCGCCTTCAGTCCGCGGGCGAGCTTGCCCGCGTCGTCGTTCGCCCAGAAATGCATGAAGTAGGCGTGCGGCTGGTCGTCGATCATGTGACTGTGCAGCGCCGTCACGTCGATGCCGTTGCCGCGCAGCTCCTTGAGCACCGGCTGAACCTCGCTCCCGAGCAGGACGAAATCCCCGGTGATCGCCGCCTTGCCGCCGCCGGTCGGCTGAAAGTTGATGGCGATCGCCGTTCCCATCGCCGGCGGGACCGCCATGCCCGCTTCGGAGATCGCGTCGCCGCGCGGAATGCTGAACTGGTACACGCCGCCGTTGTTGTTGCCCTTGGCGCCCAGCACGCCGTCGATGGCCGCGGTGTCGAGGTCGAGCTGCGGCGGCGGGCTCGCGGGAGCCGATGTCAGCGGTGTCTTGCTCGCCGTGAGCGCGTCGTGGATCGTCTTCGCCATCGCCACCGGATCGGCCGCGCCGCCGACGTGCATGTAGAACAGCTCCGGTGACGTGCGCAGCAGGTGATTGTGGATCGCCGTCACCTCGACGCCGCCGTCGAGCAGACGCTCCATCACCGGATTCACCTCGCTTTCGGTGAGGACGAGATCGCCCATGAGCATGGCGCGGTCGCCCATCGCCTTCATCTCGAGATGGCTTCCCGACGCGAAGCCCGGCTTCAGGGCGACGCCGTCGAGCGTGACCTGGAGATCGCTGCGCGGAAACGTGACGCGGTACACGTCGCCCGCCTGCATCGCCCCCTTCTTCCCGAACGCCTCATCGACCTTCGACCAGTCGACGTCGGCGGCGGCGGCGGGCATGGCGGCGGCGACAAACGCCGCCGTCGCAAGTGTGTTCATAAGCTTGATCATCACATCCTCCTCTTGGGGCCTGAGATCGAACAGGCGCCGGGACGGCGGCGATGCCAAGCGCCACGGCTAGCGCTCGCCGTAGCCGAAGCTGTCGAACACCGTCACGCTGTCTGCCTTCGTCCACAACCCGACCATGCCGGGACCGGCGAAGGTCGTGTCATCTACCTCGAACATCTGCTTGCCATCGAAGGTCACAGTGAAGCGGGGACCCGCGAAGTCGACGCGGAGTGTGTGCCACTGCCCCGAGGGCACCGCCGCGTTGACGCCGTAGCCACCTGTTCGGCCGACGATATTCAGCGGGCTCCGTTTGCCGTCCACGGTCTTGTACAGCACGACGTTGTCCTCGAGGGCATTCGCACGGACGACGTAATAATTATTCGCGTCCACAGCTCGCCAAACGATGCCCCCCGCGCGATCCTCCGATCCTGCGAGGGGCCGGAATTTCACCTCGACGTACCCGTCCCGAATGTCTGTGCCGAGCTTCAGGGCCACCGGGAACGTCGCCTTGCCGGATTGTTTCAGGACATTCGACTTTGATGGAGCGCTATCGTCGGCCTCGACGGTCCATACCGGCGTGCCCACGCCCGTCGCGGTGAGCATCCACCCGGCAGGTGGCGAGCCAATCCGGTCGTCCTCGAAGCGCAGTTGCTCAGCCATGGCGACAGGCGTCGCTGAGGTGAGCAGCACAGCGACTGCAATCCGTGCCAGTCCCCTCATGACCTCCTCCCATGGTGTGCATCAAAGGAGTCCTGAGAAATAAAGAACGAGCCCGACGCCCGCGCAGGCAAGCAGTGTCGGGATCATTCCGACCTTGAAGCGAAAGATGGCGATCATCGCCGCGGCCGAGAGCGCGAACGCCCAAGGATCGATGCTCGTCAAGATCGGGATATCGAGGGCGAGGCCCGGGACCCTCCACACCTCGTGGAAGAGGGTGTGCAGCGCGAACCACACCGCGAGGTTGAGGATCACGCCGACCACGGCGGCGGTGATCGCCGACAGCGCGGCGCCGAGTGCCTTGTTGCCGCGTAGCGCCTCGATGTAGGGCGCGCCGGCGAAGATCCACAGGAAGCACGGCACGAACGTCACCCAGGTGGTGAGCAGCCCGCCGAGCGTGCCCGCGAGGAGCGGGTCGAGCGGGCCGGGTGCCCGGAACGCAGCCATGAAGCCGACGAACTGCAGCACCATGATCAGCGGCCCGGGCGTGGTCTCGGCCATGCCGAGGCCATCGAGCATCTCGCCGGGCTTCAGCCACTGATAGGTGTCGACGGCGGCCTGCGCGACGTAGGCCAGGACCGAATACGCTCCACCGAACGTGACCACGGCCGCCTTCGAGAAGAACACGCCGATGTCGACGAACACCGGCGGCGCGCCCGCCAGCGCGACGGCAATCACCGGCGCAAACCACAACGCGATCCACAGTGCCGCGACCTGGATGGTGCGCGCGAGCGCCGGTCGCGCATGCGGCGGGATCGTCGCTCCGAGCAGGGAATCCTTGTCCGCGACCGCGCCGCTCTTGGCGGGGCCGTGGCCGCCGCCGGCTGGGGCGAACGCCGCTATGCCCGCCTGATTGCCCGTGAACCCGATCACGCCCGCGACCAGCACCACCCAGGGGAACGGCACGCCGAACACGAAGAGCGCGACGAATGCGACGGCGGCGAGGCCGACCATGACGTTGTTGCGTAGCGCGCGCTTGCCAATGCGGACTACGGCCTCGACGACGATGGCGAGCACGGCGGCCTTCAGGCCGACGAACAGCGCGGATATCGCCGGCACCGCACCGTAGAGCGCGTAGATCCAGCTCAGGGCCATGATCACGACGAGCCCGGGCACCACGAATAGGGAGCCGGCAACGATCCCGCCCCACGTGCGATGCATGAGCCAGCCGATGTAAACGGCAAGCTGCTTCGCCTCGGGGCCCGGCAGCAGCATGCAGAAGTTGAGGATGTGGAGGAAACGGTTCTCGCCGATCCACTTCTTCTCGTCGACGAGGATCCGGTGCATCACCGCGATCTGGGCCGCGGGCCCCCCGAAGCTGAGGAGGGCGACCTTCACCCACGTCCGCACGGCCTCGGCGAATGGAACGGGAGGGACGTATTGGTCGGCTTCGGAAACGGAAAAACGGCTCGGCATATCCACGCGCGCGCACCTCTCGATTCATCGACGGCCAAGCGACCGGCGTCGGCGAGATTAGCGCAGAGCTTGGACAGCCGGAGCCGTCTAATGGGGAGTCTGCATTTCCCCTGTGTTCAGGCTCTTACACCCGCCCGATTCCGACGGGAAGAGCAAAGTTGGGAGCACCACGAGTTGCCGCGCCTGCTCACGGCGGCGATGGCTGCCGGATGCAGGGCGAGCGTGGGCGGCCGCCTCGGCGGCAGCGTGCCTGTGCCGTCGATGACGCAATTGCCTACTTCGCCGCGGTCTTCTGCTCGCCCGTCGCGGCGGATGGCGGCGCGGCCGCGGGCGCGGCGGGCGGCACCTTGATCATCTTGGTGCGGTAGCTCTCGAGGAAGGCGCCGAAGCGATCGCCGGTCGAGACCTGGCTCGCGATCGCCCGCACGTTCACCGGATTGATCTGCTGCGGGTCGGTGAGCATCGCGAAGGCATCCTTGTAGGCGGTGGCCGCCATGCCGGCGCCGAATCGCGCATTCTCGGTCGCCAGCGCGCGCACGTCGCCGGCCAGCGCCAGCGCGATCACCCGGCGCATGACGAGGCGCGCGTCGGCCACGGACAGCGCCTTGGGGTCGATGCGGCCGAGCAGCGGCGCGAACGTCATCGCCGCCTGCTTCCATTCGCCGGTGCGCCAGAACAGATCGGCGCGCAGCGTCGTGCCTTCGAACGAATCGTCGCCGGCGAGCAGCTTCAGCGCGTCGCCGTAGCGGTCGAGGTCGATCAGCGCCCGCGCCTTGAGCTGGCGGCGCGCGGCGACGGTCTCGTCGTCGGCATCGGCCGCGAGCGGCCGGTCGAGCGCATCCAGCGCCTTCGCGGGCTTGCGGTCCATCAGGTAGACGAGGCCGAGCTGGTTGCGCGCCTTCGATTCGGGGGCACCCCTGAGGCGGCGATCGGCGAGATCGGTGAGGAGATCGGCGGCGCGGTCGAGGAGATCGACCTCGACGAGGCGGCCGACCAGCGCCGTCATGATCTCGTCGCCGACCCGGCCGTCGGGCACGAGGTTGCGGAAATCCTGGAAGATGCCGAGCGCCGTGACCGTCGGCAGCTTCGCCGCGCGGCCGTCGGTGTGGAACGCGATGAATGCCTCGCGCATCTCGCTGTTCACCGAGCCGACGTCGGGCATGTTGGGGAAGTTGCCGACCGCCTTCTTGAGCGTCGTCAGCCCCTTGCGCAGCTCGCTCTCGGCGAGCTGGAGCTCGCCGAGCAGCTTCAGCATGCGGTATTCGAACATGTCGCCGCGCCAGGCGAACTCGAGCTTCTCGAGCTCGGCGATGGCCTCGGGGCGGGTCATGCGGCCGACGGCGAGCAGGGTCTCGACGCGGTCGAAGCGGGCGCGCGAGCGCACCCACGGATCGCCGCCGCGCATGGCGCGCTGCCATTCGGCGTCGGCCTCGTCGTATTGCTGGAACGCCGCGAGCGAGCGGGCGTTGAGCCACGCCGCGCGATCGACGGCGCCGCCGCTGGCGCCGAGGGCCGCGACCTGCTGGAGATGGACGCGGGCGCGGGCGGGATCGCCCGCCTCGAGCGCGGATTCGGCGGCGCTGAGCGCGAACTGGACGCGCAACGGCGCGGGATAGCGGTCGAGCACGGACTCGCCGCGCACGAACTGGCGCAGCGCCCCCGCCCAGTCGCCCTGGGCGGCGGCAAGAGCGCCGCGCCACGGCGCGATCTCGCGCTCGCCGTCGAACACGGGGCTCATCAGGTCGGCGGCGGCGCCGGCGATGTCGTTCATCTGCAGCCGCGCGGCGCCGCGGATCGCCTTCACCTCGGGCTCCTCGGCGGTCTCGCGCTGGTCGGCGGCGATCGCGTCGAGAACGCCGAGCGTCTCGGGATAGCCGGCGCGGGCGAAATGGTAGCGGGCGAGATCGAGGCGGCGCGCGTTGCGCGCCGGCGCGCTCGCCTGAAGCACGGCGTTCTGCAGCTTCACGCGGGCATCGTCGCCCCCGCCGCCCAGCATGCGCCAGTTGGCGAAGTCGAAGATGCGATTGGCCTTGCTCGTCGCGCCCTCGGGGCGGACGCCGTCGGAGCTGAGCTTGACGCCGCCCGCGGCGGCGAACTCGACGCCGGTCGCGCCGCTCTGCGCGGTGACGCCGTCGGCGAGCGGCTCGACGACGATGCCCTGCGCGGTGGGCAGGAGCCGCATCTCGGCGTAGCGGCGCTCGGTGCCGAAGCCGAGGCCGACCCGGTGCAGCGGCACGGCGATCAGCGTGTCGCCCACGTCGGGATCGACGACCGCGATGCTCGGGCCGGGGTCGGCGGTGGGAACGAACAGGCTCGCCCGGCCGGTCTTGTCCTTGCGGATCTCGACGGCGGGCGCCTGCGGTCGCGGCGAATCGGCGGCAAGGGTGACGATCCACTCGGCGCCGTCCTTGCCGACGACGGGAACGAGGTCGGGATCGGGAAGCTTGTAGCGGAACACCGTGACGCCGCGCGCCGGCCGGCGGGCGTCGGCGCCGCCGTCGGCGCGCCGCCACGTGCCGAAGTCGAGCTGCCCGTCGCGGTCGAACACCGCCCACAGATTGCCCGCGCGCGCGAACACCGCGGCGGCCGGATCGGAATCCTTCGGCCAGGCGAAGCGCAGGGTCGTCGTGTTGTCGGCGCGCGTCAGCGTCACCGGCACGCGCACTCCGACCGGAATGGGACCGGTGTCGCGAACCGGCGCCGCGGCGAGCGACGGCGCGGGAGGCACCGTCGGCGCGGCGGCGGGCGCGGTCCTCGCGCCGGGCAGCAACGGAGTCGGCGCGGCGACGGCGGGAGCGGCCGCGGCCTGCGGCTGGGCCGGCTTATCGGCCTGCGCGACGGCTTTCGGAGCGGGCGTCGCCGGAGCGGCTTTGGCTGCGGCGCGCGCCGCCGCGGAGACCTCGGGACCGAAGACGTCGACGACGATCTTGGTCCCGCTGCGGAAATGCTTCACCCGCGCGCCGTCGGCAAGGCGCAGCCGGATCGTGAGGCCGTTCGCGGCGTTGTCGGAGTCGATCGCGGCGACCCGGGCCGGAAGCTCCGGCGGCAGCGGCGCCAACCCCGAGGCCGTGGCGATGCGCAGGCGCGCGACGCCGGCCTCAGTCTCGAGCTCGTAAGGCGCAGGCTGCTCCAGGTCGAAGACGATGCGCGAATGGTCGGGGTGCTCGCCAATGCGGAACGGCAGCACCGATCCCGGCGCGCCCGCGGGCCACGCCGGCGCCGGGGCCGCACGCTTCGCCTCGCGCTGCGGCTCGGCTTTGCTTTCGGTCGCGGCAACCGCCGGCGCCGGCTTCGGCGCGTCCTTCGCCGCGTCCTTCGCGGTGGCCTTCACCGCGTCATCGGCTGCCGGCGCCTTCGCGTTGACGAGGTCGACGACCATCGCCGGGCCCTCGCTGAAGGTGCGGACCGCGACCGGGCGCTTCAAGGGGATGCGGGCGAGCTGGCCGTCGACGGCGACGGGGACGCCGGTGACATAATCGGGCAGACGGCGGGCGATCGGCGCCAGCGCCGCGCTCGCCGGCTGATCGAAGCGGACGACGAGCACGCCGTCCTCGATCTTCGCGTCGAAGCCCATCGGCTTCGCGCCCTCGAAGACGATCCGGCCATAGCCGTCGTGCGGCGCCGCGCGCACGGCAAGCGGCATCGGCGCCGCGTCGTCGGCGAACGCCGTCACCGGAGCGAGTCCGGCGACGATCGCGATCAATCCTGCTTGCGCCAACTGCCTGAGGCGCGGTTCAGGGAAACTGCGCTCCGCCTCGCGTCGAACCGTCCTGGACAGGCGCGGTGCGGTGGAGCGACGAATGCCCACAGGCACTCCCTCTTGGTGGAACTCTCGGCTCAGTTGCCGAACAGGCGGTCGATCTCTTCCTGGCTGCGGGCGTTGGCGCCGTTCTGCGGGCCGTTGAGTAGATCCTTCTCGGCGTTCTTCACCGGAACGGCGCGGGTCGTTTCCTTGACCGTCGCGAGCGCCGCGAGCTCGTCGGCGGCGAGGCCGAGCTGGTCGTGCAGCGCCGCGATGAGCGCGTCGACCTTCTCCTCGATGTCCTTGATCGCCTTGATCACGCGGGTGATGCGCTGACCGGTGAGGTCCTGGAAGTTGCAGGCCTCGTAGATGCGCGTCACGGCGTCGTTGACGATCGTCTGCGACTCGCCGTCGAGCTTCGGCGCCACCTTCTCGAGGTGCTCGGCGGCGTCGAGAATGACGCCGGTCGCCTCCTCGGTGTGGGCGACGATCGCGTCGAGGTCGTCGGTGACGGCGGGAATCTTGCTCGCCTGGATCTCGGTCGGACGGATCGCCGCCACGTCCTGGCGTGCCATCTCGATGTAGGTCGCGAGCGAGAGGAGCTGCTGGTACAGCTTGAGCCGGTTCGCCGGCTCCTCGGTCTTCACCCGCGTCAGAATGTCGTCGATCGCACGCGAGAGGGCGCCGGGGCCGACGAGCGCCCCCTGCGTATCCACCGCCGCCGCACCGTTCTTGGCGCTCATCCCAAAACTCCCCTTGCGCGTCCCTGTTGTGCTGACTTCTACGTCCGGACGCGGTCCTAGAACTCGCCCAGCACCGTGACGAGCTTCTGACGCAGAGTCTCCGCGTTGAACGGCTTCACGATGTAGTTCGACACGCCGGCTTCCTTCGCCGCGACCACGTTCTCGGTCTTGCTCTCGGCGGTGATCATGATGAACGGCAGCGTCTTGAGCTTGGCGTCGGCGCGGACCTCCTTGAGGAGCTGGAGCCCCGTCATCGGCTCCATGTTCCAGTCGGAGATCACCAGACCGAAATTGCCGTCGCGCAGCATCTTGAGCGCGGACGAGCCGTCGGTCGCTTCCTGCACGTTCTCGAGGTTGAGCTGCTTGAGCAGGTTGCGGATGATCCTCAACATCGTCTTGTAATCATCGACGATCAGGATCGGCAGCGACTTATCGACGGCCATCGTTACACTCCATACTTTCCGGCGTCAGGAAGGGGTCCGAAGCTGCCCGATCCTGCATCAAGTCAGTTAAAGGCCGGTAAATTCGGCAAATTCGTCAGTTCTTGGCGGGCAGCGCGACCTGCTCGCCCATCTTGCGACGCTGGGCCAGCTCGAAGGTCACCGTCTTCGCCTTCTCGGGATCCATCGCCGCCAGCACCGGGGCGACCTTCGCTTCCTTCATCCGCTCGACGACGTCGAGCAGGACGTCCATCTCGAGCTGTTCGAAGATCCGCGCGGCGTCCTTGGGCTTCATCGCCTCGTAGACCTTGACCAGGCTCTTGAGCTTGGCCTCCTGCTCCTGGTCGTACTGCTTGAGCAGGCCCTTGATCGCGCCCTGGACGTCCTTGAGCTCGCCGAGACGGCCCTCGAGGCGGTTCTCGGTGACCTTGAGGAGCTGCTCGCGCATCGCGAGATCGCTCGCCCACTGCTCGAGCTCGGCGCGACGGTCGGCGAGCTGCTGCAGCACGTCGATGTCGGCCGGGGTGTAGAGCGTCGGGTCCTCGGGGAAATCGGTCTTCTTGATGGCCTTGGCGGGCGACGCCGAGGCGAGCTGCACGCCACCCGGCGCGGCGTCGGTCGGCGCGGCGGGAGCGGTCGCCGCCGGAGTGGTCGCGGCCGGCGTCGCCGGAGTCGCGGCGGACGGCTGCGGCAGCCCGGGCACGGCCGACGGCTGCTCCTGGGCGGCGACCGGCGTCACCGCGAGGCCGTCCCACACGTCGGCGACCTTGGCGCCGAGCAGGACGGTCAGCGCGCCGATGGCGACGGGGAGAACGCGGACCTGCATGGGATCACCGGACCGAGCGCAGCGCCTTGAGGAGCGCGTGCTCTTCCTCGGTCACCTCGCGCCCCGAGTCGCGCCCCAAATCGCGGGCCGAATCGCGAGCGGTCGGCTGCGCCGCGGCGCGCGGCGCCGACTTGAACGCGGGCTGCGCGGGCTTGGCCCCGCCCTTGACCGCCTGGCGCGCGGCGCCGACGCCGACCTCGAGGCGATCGGCGAGTTCGTTGCCGCGCTCGACCAGATAGGAGAGATCGTCGGCGATCTGGCGCGCGGTGGCGACCAGCGGCTTCAGCTCGCGGCTGCCGGCCTCGGTGCCGGCCTTGAGATCGCCGATCGCGCTCTCGGCGCGCGAGGTCGCGGCGTTGAAGCCGACGACGATGCTCTCGAGCTCGGCGCGCGCCGCCCTGAGCTGGCGGATGCGGCGGTCGAGGATCACGGCGTAGACGATGGTGGCGACCAGCAGCGCGGCGACGACGGCGTCGAGCAGGATGTTGAGCGTCATGATGGCCTCCGGGAGTTGAAGCGGCCGTTTTCGACCTTGACGGCGATGTTGTGGCCCTTGCGGCCCATGCGCCCGTTGAACAGCTCGACGTCGGCGCAGCGCACGTGCACCAGCGGGTCGGCGTTGCAGTCGAGCATGATCCGCGAGCCGACCTTGAGGTTCATCGCGTCGTTGAGCGACATCGTCGCGTGGGCGAGCACCGCCTCGACCTCGATCTCGGTGTTCCACAGCGCGGTCGCGAGGTGGGTCTCCCAGATCGCGTCGCGGCCGAACTTCTCGCCCATGAACATCTGCAGCAGGAGCTCGCGCACCGGCTCCAGCGTCGCGTAGGGGATCACCAGCTCGATGCGGCCGCCGCGCTCCTCCATCTCGACGCGGAAGCGCGCGAGGATGACGGCGTTGGCCGGGCGGGCGATCGCCGCGAAGCGCGGGTTGGTCTCCATGCGATCGAAGCGGAAGGTCACGGGCGACACCGGATCGAACGCCGCCGACAGGTCGGCGAGGATGACGTGCATCATCTTCTCGACCAGGTTGCGCTCGATGGTGGTGTAGGGACGGCCCTCGATGCGCAGCGCGGCACCGCGGCGGCCGCCGAGCAGGACGTCGACGATCGAGTAGATCAGCGCCGAGTCGACCGTCATCAGGCAGTAGTTCTCCCACTCCTCGGCCTTGACCACGTTGATCATGGCGGGCAGCGGGATCGAATTGAGGTAGTCGCCGAAGCGCACCGACGTGATGTTGTCGAGGTTGATCTCGACGTTGTCGGAGGTGAAGTTGCGGAGCGACGTGGACAGCAGCCGGATCAGGCGGTCGAACACCACCTCGAGCATCGGCAGTCGCTCGTAGGAGACCAGCGCCGAGTTGATGATGGCGCGGATGCCGGACTTGCTGCTGGCGTCGTCGTCGTTGGAGACGCCGAGCAGGCTGTCGATCTCGTTCTGGTTGAGAACGCGGCTGTCGCCGGTGTCGGCGGCCGCCCATTCGGCGGCGAGCCGCTCCTCCTCGCTCATCCCGCCGTCGCCGGCGCCGTTCGCTGAGTCGGCCATTCTGTACCCTGTTACTGAACCAGCATTTCGCGGAACAACACGTCCTTCACCGGCACCGGCTTCGCCGCCTCGTTGACGCGGGCGAGCAGGTCCTCGCGCAGGCGGTAGACGCCCGCCGAGCCGCGGAGGTCCTCGAGGCGGAGCTCGCGGAGGTAGACCTGGAAGTTGTCGACCAGCCGCGGGAGCATGAGCTGGATCTTCGGAATGTCCTGCGGATCCGTGAGCTCGAGCGAGATCGAGAGCTTGAGGAACGTGACGCGGCGGCCGGAGCTGTTGAGGTTGACCAGGAGCTCGGGCATGTCGAAGAACACCGCCGGCTTCGCCGCCGCCTGGCGCTCGGCGTGCTCGCCGCGGCCGAGCAGGCCGTCGGCGACGCCGGTCGCGAGCACCGCGACCGCGGCGGCGATCACCACCATCAGCGGCAGGACGATGAACAGAACGATCTTCTTGCCGCCGAAGCGACGCCCTTCCGGCTCGGGCATGCCGTCGACGAGTTCTTCCTCGGGCTCCTTGTCGGCCTCGACCGGTGCCGGCTTCTTGAGGGCGGCTGCTTGCGCCATGACGAATCCCGAAATCCCTGTGCGCGTGGCGTCGACCGCGACGCCCGACTCAAATCGCGACCTCCGCGGGAGCGACGTCGCGCCGTGAGCCGCAGGCTACGGCCGTCTTCGTTAACAATGTCTTGCGACGGCGCGCGACCCGGCAGCTTTTGCCGGGCGCAGGCACCGGGACGCGCGCTCGGTCCCGTCACGCCCGTCGCGCCACGATCGAAAAACGCCGACGTTCCGGGGAAAACGCGTTTGGCACGGCGCCTGCAAAAGCTCCTGCGGGATTTTGGATCGCGTCAACCGCAAACGGTGCACGAGATGGAACTGCCTTCGCTGATGGCGATGTCACGGCAGATGAGCCTCCAGAAGGAGATGGAGGCCATCGCCAACAACGTCGCGAACCTCAACACGAACGGCTACAAGGCCGATCGCGTCACGTTCAACGCCTACACCCAGCGCCCGGCGGGTGCCGCGGTCTCGGCGTCGATGGTGTTCCCGAAGCTGGGTGCACCGCATCGCGAGATGCAGGAAGGCACCATCAACGCCACCTCGAACCCGCTCGACGTCGCGATCCGCGGCGACGCCTACTTCGTCGTCGACACGCCCCAGGGCCGCCGCTTCACGCGCAACGGCCACTTCGGGCTCGACACCCAGAACCGCCTCGTCACCGACACCGGTCGCCCCGTCCTCGACGATCGCAACCGCCCGCTGGTGGTGCCGCAGGACGCGGGCCAGGTCACCATCAACTCGGACGGCAGCGTCTCGGCAGGCGAGCAGCGGATCGGAAAGATCCAGCTCGTCGCGTTCGACGACCCGCAGCAGTTGAAGCGCGTCGGCGACGGCCTGTTCACGAGCGACGCGACGCCGAAGCCCGCCTCCGATACCGAGGTGGTGCAGGGCGCGCTCGAGACCGCCAACGTCGAGCCGGTGCTCGAGATGACGCGCATGATCGAGACCGCGCGCGCCTACGAGCAGGCCCAGAAGATCCTCGACACCGAAAACGACCGCATGCGTCGCGGCATCGAGACCCTGGCCAAAGTGGCCTGAGCCGCACCGACGCACCCTAGGAGAGACCCATGACCTCCCTCGCCATTGCCTCCACCGCGATGCTCGCCCAGCAGCTCAACGTGGACGTCATCGCCAACAACATCGCCAACCTCAACACCACGGCGTTCAAGCGCCAGCGCGCCGAGTTCGTCGACCTGCTCTACCAGTCGCGCTCGCAGGTCGGCGCGACCTCGTCCGACACCGGCACGATCACGGTGTCCGGCGCCGACTTCGGCACCGGCGTGCGCATCGGCTCGGTCTACCGGATCCACGAGCAGGGCAACATGATGTCGACGGGCAACAACTTCGACGTCGCCATCCAGGGCCGCGGCTGGTTCCAGGTGACGCTGCCGAGCGGCGCCACCGCCTTCACCCGCGCCGGCTCGTTCCAGATCGGCCCGACCGGCCAGATCGTGACGCCGCAGGGCTACACCGTCGTCCCGGGCATCACCCTCCCGAACGACGCCCAGAGCGTCACCATCAACAACTCGGGCGAGGTGCTGGTGCAGCTCCCCGGCCAGACCACGGCGTCGAACGTCGGGCAGCTCCAGCTCGCGACCTTCGCGAACGAGGCCGGCCTGCAGGCGCTCGGCGACAACCTGTTCAAGGACACCGCGGCCTCCGGTAACGCCGTGACCGGCGTCCCCGGCTCGACCGGCTTCGGCACCATCCAGCAGGGCTTCCTCGAGACCTCGAACGTCAACATGGTCAACGAGATCACCAGCATGATCTCGGCCCAGCGCGCCTACGAGCTGGCGTCGAAGGTCGTCCAGACCTCCGACGAGATGATGACGCAGCTCACGCGTGCGAGCTGAGGGAGCGGCTGATGCGACTCCTCCTCTCCCTCGCCTTCGCCGTCGCGCTCGCCGCCTCGGCGGCCGCCGCCGAGCCCGCGGTCCCGGGCGCGCAGCCGCGCAACCAGACCGTGCTGGTGAACGGCGGCTTCATCCGTCTCGGCGATCTCTTCCCCGAGGCCGGCGAGAAGGCCGCGGTCGTCGTCGCCTACGCGCCGGCCCCCGGCAGCCGCACCGTCTACGACGTCAACGCGCTCGTGAAGATCGCCCGCGCCAACGGCGTCGCGTGGCAGCCGCGGAGCTGGTTCGACCGCGTGGTCGTCGAGCGCCCGGCGGTCACCGTCGGCGACGCCGAGATCACCGCCGCGGTCCGCGCCGAGCTCGCCAAGCACCACCTCGACACCAAGGCCGACATCGAGCTCGCGACGCGCGGCATCTCGCTTCAGCTCCCTGCCGACGCGCCGCTCGACCTCGAGCTGCAGGGCTTCAAGTTCGACGACCGCAGCGGTCAGTTCAGCGGCACGCTGGTCCTGCCCGCCGTCGACGGCCAGCAGACGCTCGCGGTCACGGGCCGCCTCTACCGCACCGTCGAGGTGCCGACGCTCACGCGCCGCATCGCCACCGGCGAGACGGTCGCCAAGGACGACATCCTGTGGCAGCCGGCGCGCCTCGAGACGCTCGCCCGCAACGTCATCCTCGATCCGGCGAAGATCGTCGGCATGGAGGCGAAGCATCCGCTGCCCGCCGACCAGCCGCTGCGCACGGGCGACGTCCGCGCGCCGCTGCTCGTCACCAAGGGGACCCTGGTGACGATGGTCGTCCAGAGCCCGTCGATGACGCTGACCGCCAAGGGCCGCGCCATGGACTCGGGCGCCCTCGGCGAGTCGGTCAAGATCCAGAACACCCAGTCGAAGATCGTGGTCGAGGGCGAAGTGATCAGCCCCGGCACGGTCCGCGTCGCCAGCGCCGCGCCGGTCCACTTCTAGCCGGCCCTTTCCAGGAGGACGCCTCATGTCGCGCCCCGTCTGCCACCCCTTTCCCGCCGTTGCCGCCCGTCTCGCCGTGCTGGCCCTCGCCACCGCGTCGCTGTCCGCGTGCAGCGGCTGGAGCCGACTCTCACAGGTCGGTGAAGCTCCGCCGTTGACCTCGATCCAGAATCCCACCGAGGCACCGGGCTACCGACCTGTGAGCCTTCCCATGCCGACCCAGCAGCTCGACACCGACCGCCAGGCGAACTCGCTGTGGCGGCCCGGCGCGCGCGCCTTCTTCAAGGATCAGCGCGCCGGACAGATCGGCGACGTGCTCACCGTCACGATCTCGATCTCCGACAAGGCGACCCTCAACAACACGACCAGCCGCGGGCGCACGACCAAGGAGAACCAGGCGCTGCCGCATGTGTTCGGCTTCGAGAAGCAGTTGCAGAAGATCCTGCCCAACGCCGCCGATCCGACGACGCTGGTCGACATCGACAACAGCAACACCAATACCGGCACCGGCAAGATCACCCGCGACGAGACGGTCAACCTCAAGGTCGCGGCCGTGGTTACCCAGGTGCTGCCGAACGGCAATCTCGTGATCGCCGGCCATCAGGAGGTGCGCGTCAACTACGAGGCGCGCGACCTGCAGATCACCGGCATCATCCGCCGCGAGGACATCGACTCCACCAACACGATCTCGCACGAGAAGATCGCCGAGGCGCGCATCGCCTACGGCGGCCGCGGCCAGATCACCGACGTCCAGCAGCCGCGCTACGGGACGCAGGTTCTCGACATCGTCTCGCCGTTCTGAGGCGACCGTCGTTCGCGAGGAAAGGGCCGGCGCACAGCGCCGGCCCTTCTTCTTTTTATTGCGGCTTCGACGACGTCTGCGTCCGCGGATCGTCGTCGGGGTTCACGTACGTGATCTCGAACGGTCCCTGGCCGTGGACCTGGATCACCGCGCCGGCGCCGCTCCATGCGTAGTGGTTCATCTTCGCCGGCGCCTCGGCGAACCCGCCGGCCTGCAGCATCTGCCCGCTCGACGCGTCGAGCTTGTCCCCCATGCCGATCTGCAACTCGCCCGACAGCACGGTCACGTATTCCGTGGTCGGATGGCTGTGGGCCGGGATCTTGTACCCGGCCGGGAGCTTGGCGCGGACGACGTAAAGTCCATTGCTGCCGGGATCGCCGGACAGCACGGCAAACTCCGCGCCCGGCGGCAGGCCCGGCGGGCCCGCCTGCCACTGGATCGCCTTGTCGTCGGGGATCGGATCGGCCGCGAATGCGGCAACGCTGAACGCGGCGGCAACGGCGCCGATACAGAGAATCCTCAGCATGGCTGGCCTCCCTCGCGTGACCGCCGGCGAGCGGGGAGCCGCCGTCGCGGCACCCTCTGCTCATCGCGCAAAGCGAGAGCGGGCGCGTGAGTCAAAAGCGGCGCAGGGGCAAACAGCGGTGGAAAACGAAAAGGGCCGGCACTCGGGCCGGCCCTGATTCGTCGCTGCGTGATGCGGAGCTAGTCTTCGTCGCGCCGGGTGCGCTCGAGCCGCTCGTGCCGCTCCTGCGCCTCGATCGAAAGCGTCGCGATCGGCCGCGCTTCGAGGCGCTTCAGGCTGATCGGCTCGTTGGTCTCTTCGCAGTAGCCGTAGGTTCCGTCCTCGATCCGCTTCAGCGCCTCGTCGATCTTGCCGATCAGCTTGCGTGCGCGGTCGCGCGTGCGAAGCTCGATCGACGCATCGGTCTCGGCCGACGCGCGATCGGCGAGGTCGGGCTCGCGGATCCCGCCCTCTTCCTGGAGGTGGTGCAGCGTCTCGGACGATTCCTCGAGCAGCTCCTCTTTCCACTTGAGGAGCTTGCGGCGGAAGTACTCCCGCTGCTTCGGATTCATGAACGGTTCTTTTTCGCTCGGCTTGTAGCCGGCCGGAAGCACAACTGACGACATCGATGGAAGCCTCGCTAGCCGCTAAGACCCTGAAGCGGCGCGGGAGTATATGAATCCGAAGGGGGTCCCGCAAGGTGCGCAAGAAAGCTTAAGCGTAGCGGAGCTTTGCCTAATTTTATTGCGGAAAACGGCCAGCTCGCCGCTCGCGGCGCCGGAAAATTCCCGTTTCAGGACAGAGTGTTAGTTGCGCTCTTCGTACTTGGCGAGCTCGACCGCGGCGCGGAGCTCGATCTCGTCGAGGATGTCGGCGAGACGCGGATCGGTCGCCCGTGCGCGGCGGGCGGTCACCAGGGTCTTGAGGCGGGCAAGCTGGGCCCGCGACAGCGCACCCATCAGGAGTCCGTGACGGAGCTCGTCGAGCTCGCCCAGGAGGTCCTCGGCGTGGCGGCGCGTCGCGCCGCGCCGTTCGTCGCCGTTCACTTCCTGCAACGAGAGCAGCGCGTCGACGCCGGTCATCGGCGCCGCCATCGACAGTTTCGAGGCCTGCGCCGCCGGTTCGCCCGAGAGAGCGCGCGCGAAGTCGCCGTTGGCGGTCTCCGACCGTCCGGAACGACGAGGTGCGGTTGTCCCGACCGCGCGGGTATCGGTGATCTTCATACCGGTGCCAGTTGGGCGACCATCTGTGACCCCAAGCTGCGCCCGGAAGCTTAACAAGCGATTAAGCGCGTCACCGTCTCCGCGCCGAACCGTCGCGCGCCCCCGGCAAATTTTTCCGCGAGCGGCATCGGCTGCCGCCGCGCGTCCGTACGGCGTCTCACCCGTCGCGAGAAATTCCCCGTGTTTCCCGATGCTTAGCGTCTTCGCCGCGCTGGCACGCCGCTGGCATGAGGGTCTGCGGAGCAACCAGGACCGCATCTGTACGCCCATGACCCCACGTGTCGCTCTTCTTATTAGTGTCCGCGCCCGCCGCGCCGTCGCCCGCGCGCTCGCCGTCCTGGCGATCGTCTCGATGATGACGACGCCGGCGTCGGCCAACTCGCGCATCAAGGACATCGCGGACTTCGAGGGCGTGCGCGACAACCTGCTGGTCGGCTACGGCCTCGTCGTCGGCCTCAACGGCACTGGCGACACCCTCACGAACTCGCCGTTCACCAAGCAGAGCCTGATCGGCATGCTGGAACGCCTCGGCATCAACGTCCGCAACGACACGCTCAAGACCGCGAACGTCGCCGCGGTCATGGTGACCTCCACGCTGCCGCCGTTCGCCCGCGCGGGGACCCGCGTCGACGTGTCGGTGAGCGCGCTCGGCGACGCCAAGAGCCTGCAGGGCGGCACGCTGCTCGTCACGCCGCTGGTCGGCGCCGACGGCGAGGTCTACGCCGTGTCGCAAGGCACCATTTCGGTGTCGGGCTTCGTCGCCCAGGGCCAGGCGGCCACGGTGACCAAGAACGTGCCGACCACGGCGCGCATCGCCAACGGCGCCATCGTCGAGCGCGAGATCGGCTTCGAGCTCGCCTCGCTCCAGAGCGTCCGCATCAGCCTGCGCAATCCCGATTTCACCACCGCGAACCGCGTCGCCCAAGCCGTCAACGGCTTCCTCGGCACCGGCGCCGCGCTGACCCTCGACCCCGCGACCATCGCCATCACCGTGCCGGGCAAGTACCGCGGCAACGTCCCCGCGCTGCTGACCGACATCGAGCAGTTGCGCGTCGTCCCCGACCAGACCGCCCGCGTCGTCGTCGACGAGCAGTCGGGCGTGATCGTCATGGGCGAGGCGGTGCGCATCTCCACCGTCGCCATCGCCCAGGGCAACCTCACCATCCGCATCACCGAGACGCCGCAGGTGTCGCAGCCGACGCCGTTCTCGACCGGCGGTACCACCGTGCAAGTGCCGCGGACCCAGGTGCAGGTCGACGACAGCCAGGACAAGAAGCTGGCGGTGCTGTCGACCGGGGTCACGCTTCAGGAGCTCGTCAACGGCCTCAACGCCATGGGCATCGGACCGCGCGACATGATCTCGATCCTGCAGGCGATCAAGGCCGCCGGCGCCCTCCAGGCCGAGATCGAGGTGATGTGATGACCCCGCTCTCGCTCCACGATCCGCTCGCAACGCTGGCGTCGCCGACGGCCGCCGAGCCCCGCGCCGGCAAGCCGGTCAACGACGCGGCCGCGCGCAAAACCGCCAACGAGTTCGAGTCCTACTTCCTGTCGCAGTTCGTCGACCGCATGTTCAAGGGCATCCCCAAGGACGCGCTGAGCGGCAACGGCGGCGGCGAGGAGATCTTCCGCAGCATGCTCGCGCAGGAATACGGCAAGTCACTGACCGGCCGCGGCGGTCTCGGCATCGCCGATCAGGTGTACCACGAAATCATCAAGACCCAGGAGGTCCGCTGACATGTCCACCATCGCCCCCCTCGTCGAGGACGTCGTCACCGTCACCCAGCGCCTGACCGCGATCCTCGAGCGTGAGATCGAGCTGTTGAAGAACCTGAAGCCGCAGGACATCCGCGACCTGCAGCGCGACAAAGCCGAGCTCGCCGCCACCTACGAGCGCCAGATCCGCGATCTCCGCGCCAACCCGACCCAGCTTGCCGCCGTCGACGGAAAGCTGAAGGACCGCCTGCGTCAGGCGACCATGCGCTTTCAGATGACGCTCGCCGAGAACGAGCGCGCCATTCGCGCGGTGAAGACCGTGAGCGAGCGCCTGATGCGCGCCGTGGTCGCCGCCGTCGCCGACCGCAAGTCGGGAACCCCGGCCTACACCCGGAGCGGCGTCACGTCCGGCGGCGCCGCGACCGCGAAGGCGGTCTCCCTCGCCGTCAACCGGCAACTGTAACGGACCCGTGCCAGCGGAGCGCCCGACATGAGCTTCTCCCTGTTCCCCGTCGCGATGCGCGGCGCCGTCTCCGCCATGCAGACCATGCAGACGGCGCTGGCGGTGACGTCCAACAACATCGCGAACGCCAACACCGAGGGATACACGAAGAAGTCGACCAACTTCTCGACCACAACGGTCGACGGAGTGAGCGCGGGCGTGCACGTCGATTCGGTCACCCGCAACGTCAACGACTTCCTGGTCCGCGAGCTGCGCAACCAGCTCTCGTCCGTGAACGCCGCCAACGTCATGGATCAGTACTACTCGAACATGCAGAACCTGTTCGGGACGCCGGACTCGTCGAGCTCTCTGGCGATGCTGCTGACGAACCTGTCGAACGACATGCAGGCGCTGTCGCTCGACCCGCAGTCGCCGTCGGCGCAGAGCAAGGTCGTGCTGTCGGCGCAGGCAATCACCGCCAGCCTCAACCAGAGCTCGCAGAAGGTCCAGGACCTGCGCAATCAGGCCAACAAGGCGATCGCGACCGATGTCGGCAACATCAACTCGGCCCTCGACAAGATCGCCGACCTGAACCTGCAGATCGCGCGCGCCACGCACCTGAGCCAGCCGACCGGCGATCTCGAGGACGAGCGCGACCGCCAGCTCGCCAGCGTCGCCCAGGCGATGGACATCGGCACCTACAAGGGCGAGGACGGCGAACTCGTCGTCTTCACCGGATCCGGCGAGACGCTGGTCGACCGCGGCGTCGCCTCGCACCTCAGCTACACGCCGTCGTCGTCGATGAGCGCGACGATCTACTACCCGGGCGGCGGCGTCAGCGCCATCACCGTCCATGGCCGCGACATCACCACCGACATCGGCTCCGGCCGCCTCGCCTCGCTGGTCGACCTGCGCGACAACGTGCTGCCGAATCTCGGCCTGCAGTTCGACGCGCTCGCCCAGAAGCTGAGCGATCAGATGAACGAGATCCACAACCAGGGCACGGCGTTCCCGCCGCCCAACTCGCTCACCGGCACCCGCGCGCTGACGGCGGCCACCGCCGTCAACTTCAGCGGAACGGCGCGCATCGCCGTGCTGGATGCGAACGGCAAGCTGGTGGGCTCGGCCCTGGATCTCGACTTCTCGGACCTCGCGACGGACGTCGGCGGCACGCCGACGCTGGCGCAGATCCGCGACGCGATCAACGGCGTCTACTCGGGCGCGGCGCAGCCGATCCCCGGACTCGCCGGCGCCACCGCGTCGATCGATGCGGACGGCCACCTGGTGATCACCGCGACGTCGGCGTCGAACGGCATCGCCATCAACGAGATGACCTCGGCCGAGGCGGGCACCGGGTTCGGGTTCTCCCACTACTTCGGCCTCAACGACCTGTTCGTCGGGTCGACCACCGGCGGGCTCGCCTCGAACATCGCCGTGCGGTCCGACATCGTCTCGAATCCGGCGCACCTCGCCCGCGGCACGCTCGCGAGCGGCACCGTGAGCGCCGGCACCGCGATGCTCGGCAACGGCGACAACACCAACGTCAACGCGCTCGCCGACATGATGGCCCAGACCCAGTCGTTCTCCGCCACCGGCGGGCTTCCGGCGCTCAACACCACGCTCGACGGCTACGCGACGAGCATTCTGTCGACCAACTCGCAGGCCGCGGCGCACGCGACCGATGACGCCAAGTTCCTCACCGCGACGCTCGCCGACACCAAGAACAAGGTCGGCTCCGACAGTGGCGTGAACACCGACGAGGAGCTCAGCAACCTGATGATCTACCAGAACTCCTACGCGGCCTCGGCGCGCCTGATCACCGTGATCGGCGACGCGCTGAAGGACCTGCTCGACGTCGTGAGGTAAGCGCCATGACCCGCATCGCCGATCTGTCGCAGAGCCAGCTCATCCAGTCCTACATCGCCGACACCCAGGCGCGCCTCCAGGCGTCGCAGATCCAGGTCTCGACCGGCCAGAAGGCGCAGCGCTACGCCGGCATCGCCGACCAGGCCGACATCCTCGTCAATCTCGAGTCGACCAAGGCGCGCGTGTCGCAGTACGTCGCCAACAACAAGATCGTCACCTCGCGCCTGAGCGCGATGGACGGCGCGCTGAGCCAGCTCACCAGCATCGCGACCCAGGCCAAGACGCTGCTGGTCAACGCCAGCAACGCCGACAACGCTTCCCAGATGGCCCTCAACCAGCAGGCGCAGAACCTCCTCAACCAGGTCGCCGGCCTGCTCAACACCAAGTTCGGCGACATGTACCTGTTCGGCGGCACCCGGGTCGACGCGCCCCCGGTCGACCTCAACGCCGCGGGCTACTCGGCGCCCGGGCCGAGCTATCCGTCGAACGTCGACACCGGCTACTTCCAGGGCGATTCGACCAAGGTCGTGACCCGCGCCGCGGACAACTTCGACGTCACCTACGGCGTCACCGCCGACGAAGGCGGCTTCGAGGAGCTGATCCGCTCGCTGCAGCTCGCCTCGACCACCACCGTGAGCCCGACCATCGACCGCAATCGCCTCAAGGATTCGCTCGACGTGCTCAACGAGGCGATCGGCGACCTGCCGGCGATCGCGGCGCGCATCGGCGCCGCCCAGAGCGCAATCGACCAGTCGAGCGCCGAGCACAACGCGCTGTCGACCTACCTCGACCAGTCGATCACCGACATCAAGGCCGTCGACGTCCCGATGGCGCTCACCCAGCTCTCGAGCGACCAGACGGTCCTGCAGGCGGCGTACATGACGACCGTCCGCCTGAACGGCCTCAGCCTCGTCCAGTACATGCATTGACCGAACCAGACCGGCCATAAGGAGATCCCTCATGCTGTCCACCAACACCGCCCGCGCCGCGTCCGGCACGCCGCCCGTCCCTGCGGCCGCCGGCGCCGAGCCGCCGCTGGTCGTCGAATCGCGCTTCGGCACCATCGTCGTCGCGGCCGACGCGCGCATCACCTTCCCGCAGGGCCTGCTCGGGTTCTCGGACTTCCACGCCTTCGGCCTCGCGCCGCTTCCCGAAGGCAAGCATCCGCAGTTCCGCGTGCTGCAGTCGCTCGAGGACGCCTCGCTCGCGTTCCTCGTCGCGCCGCTCAGCCTCGACTCCGGCGCGCTCGCCGCCGAGGACGTCGCCGAGGCCTGCGCGACGCTCGGCATCGCCCGCGAGGATCTCGCGGTGCTGCTGATCGTCACCGTGCGCCGCGAGGGCGCCTCGGCCCAGGTGTCGGTGAACCTCCGCGCCCCGGTGTTCGTCGACTCGCGCCGCCGCGCCGCCCGGCAGTACGTGCTGCCGAACGCGCGCTACGCGATCCGCCATCCGCTGTGAGGAGCGCCATGTCGACGATCGGCACCATCACCGCCGCTCGCCCGGACAGCGCCGCCTTCGGCGCGGCGATCGGCACCCGCTTCGCCCTGGCCCTGCTCGCCGATGCCAACGACGGTCTCGGCGCCTCGGGGGCTCCGGCGTCGCCGCAGCCGCCGGCCGTGCCGGCGATCCCGCTCGAGACCGGCGTCGATTTCTCCACCCTGTTCGCGATCCGCTACGCGGCCGCGCTGCGCGCCGCCTCGCGCCGCAAGACCGGCGACCAACGCTCCCGGAAGGAAGGCTCATCGTGGTGACACCAATTTTCGGCGCCCGCTCCAAGATGGCCGGCACCGCCTCCGCCGAGGCGCCCGACGTCGTGATCCTGTGCGGCGGGCTCGGCACGCGTCTGCGCGAGGAGACCGAGTTCAAGCCGAAGCCCATGGTCGAGATCGGCGGCAAGCCGATCCTGTGGCACATCATGAAGCACTACGGCGCCTACGGCGCGAGCTCGTTCGTGCTGTGCCTCGGCTACAAGGGCGACGCGATCCGCGACTATTTCCTCAACTACCGCAGCCACAACTCCGATTTCGCGATCGACCTCGAGTCGGGCGGCATCGAGACGCTGTCCAACGGCTTCGACGAGGACTGGCGCGTGGTGCTGGCGGAGACCGGCCGCGACACCCTGACCGGTTCGCGGATCCGCCGCGCGCTGCGCTACGTGCGCGGCGGCACGTTCTTCGCCACCTACGGCGACGGCGTCGCCAACGTGGATCTCGGCGCGCTGCTCGCCCATCACCGGCGCTCGGGCAAACTCGCCACGGTGACGGCGGTGCATCCGTCGTCGCGCTACGGCGAGCTCGCCATCGAGGGCGGCATGGTGCGGACGTTCCACGAGAAGCCGCAGACGACCCAGGGCTGGATCAACGGCGGCTTCCTCGTGTTCGAGAAGGCGGCGTTCGACCGCGTGCCGACCTCGGTCGAGGACGTCAGCCTCGAGCAGGGCGTGCTCGAGTCGCTGGCCGCCGACGGCCAGCTCGCCGTCTACCAGCATCCCGGCTTCTGGCAGTGCATGGACACCTACCGCGAGATGCAGCTCCTCAACGAGCTGTGGAACGCGGGCTCGGCGCCATGGAAGAGCTGGAGCGATCACCCCAAGCATCCCGAGGAATCCGAGTCATGGCGCGCGCGCGCGTGAAGCCGTCGTTCTGGAGCGGCAAGAAGGTCTTCGTCACCGGGCACACCGGGTTCATGGGCGGCTGGCTGACGCTGTCGCTCGCCCGCATGGGCGCGAAAGTGACGGGGTACGCGCTCACCCCGCCGACCGAGCCCAACCTGTTCACCGCGGCGAAGGTCGACGCGACGTGCCGCACGACCATCGCCGACGTGCGCGATCTCGAGTCGCTCGCGCGCGCGGTCGCCGACGCCCGGCCGGACGTCGTCTTCCACCTCGCCGCCCAGCCGCTGGTGCGGTACGCCCACGGCCATCCGGTCGAGACCTACGGCACCAACGTGATGGGCACGGTCCACCTGATGGAGGCCGTGCGCCGCACGCCGTCGCCCTCGGCCGTGGTCGTCGTCACGACCGACAAGGTCTACGACAACCGCGAGTGGGCCTGGGGCTACCGCGAGACCGACGCGATCGGCGGACCCGAGCCCTACGGCAACTCCAAGGCGTGCGCCGAGTTCGTCGTCGACGCCTACCGCCGCTCCTACTTCGCCGACGGCCGGATCGGCATCGCCACGGTGCGCGCCGGCAACATCATCGGCGGCGGCGACTGGGCGCTCGACCGTCTGGTGCCCGACGCGATCCGCGCCTTCGCCGACGGCAAGACGCTCCGCATCCGCAACCCCAACGCCATCCGCCCGTTCCAGCACGTGCTCGATCCCGTGCGCGGCATGACGATGCTGGCCGAGCGGATCGCCGCCGAGCCCGCCGCCTTCACCGGCGGCTGGAACTTCGGCCCGGCCGAGAGCGACACGCGGTCGGCCGCGTGGATGGCCGACCGCATCGCCCGGCTGTGGGGCCCGACCGCGCGCTGGCAGGCGGAGTCAGTTGCCGGCCCGCACGAGGCGCGCCTCCTGGTGCTGTCGTCGGCCCAGGCCCATGCCCGCCTCGGCTGGCAGCCGACCTGGGAGTCCGACGCCGCGACCGTGCGCGCCGTCGCCTGGTACCGCGCCTTCTACGACGGCGCCGAGATGGCGTCGCTCACCCAATCGCAGATCAACGAGCACGAGGCGACGTCCAACGCCTCGACAGTGGAGACCGCCCATGGCCCTGCCTCAGTCACGCCCGCAGCCTGACCACCGCACGTCGTGCCGCTTCTGCGGCACGGCGCTGTCGAAGAGCTTCGTCGACCTCGGCATCCAGCCGCCGGCGAACTACTACGTGCGGCCCGAGGACGCCGGCAAAGCCGAGCGGTTCTATCCGCTGCATGCCTACGTCTGCGAGAGCTGCCTGCTGGTCCAGCTCGAGGAGTTCCAGACCCCCGACGAGCTGTTCGGCGACTATGCCTATTTCTCGTCGTACTCGGAGTCGTGGGTGCGTCACGCGGAGCGCTACGCCGAGGCGATGATGAAGCGGCTCGGCCTCGGGGCCCGGTCGCTGGTGGTCGAGGTGGCCTCGAACGACGGCTACCTGCTCCAGCACTTCAAGAAACGCGGCGTGCCGGTGCTCGGCGTCGAGCCCGCGGCCAACGTCGCCGAGGTCGCGGAGACGAAGGGCATTCCGTCGCTGGTGCGGTTCTTCGGCGTCGAGACCGCGACCGAGATGGTCGCGGCGGGCCAGGGCGCCGATCTCCTCGTCGGCAACAACGTGCTCGCCCACGTGCCGGACCTCAACGACTTCGTCGCCGGCATGGCGATCCTGCTCAAGCCCGAAGGCACGCTGACGATGGAGTTCCCGCATCTCCTCCAGCTCGTCGCCAACGTGCAGTTCGACACCATCTACCACGAGCACTTCTCGTACTTCTCGCTGCACACCGTCGAGAAGGTGTTCGCGCGGCACGGCATCGAGCTGTTCGACGTCGAGGAGCTCTCGACCCACGGCGGGTCGCTCCGGATCTTCGGCCGCCACAAGGCGCCAAATGGGATCAAGGCGAACGGCGCCATCGGCACCGCGATCGGCGCGGTGAAGGCCAAGGAGCGCGCGGCCGGTCTCGATCGCGTCGACGGCTACAAGGGCTTCGCCGAGACCGTCGCCCGCACCAAGCGCGCGCTGCTGTCGTTCCTGATCGAGGCCAAGGCCGAGGGCAAGCGCGTCGTCGGCTATGGCGCGCCCGCCAAGGGCAACACGCTCCTCAACTACTGCGGCGTGCGCACCGACTTCCTCGACTACACGGTCGACGCGAGCCCGCACAAGCAGGGCCTGATGCTGCCCGGCACCCGCATCCCGATCTTCGCGCCCGAGCGGATCTTCCAGACCCGGCCCGACTACGTGCTGATCCTGCCGTGGAACATCGCCGACGAGATCACGAAGCAGATGTCCGGCATCCGCGCCTGGGGCGGCAAGTTCGTCGTGCCGATCCCCGAAGTGCGGGTCATCGGCTGACCTCTATCGAAACGGGAACCGCCGCGCTGTACGGGCGCGGCGGCTCTGTTTTTCGGGGCATGCCACGACCAGCGGCCCTGTGGAAAGACTCCCGCCCCGCCCTGTCCCACCGCGTGTCCCATCGCAACCAGCCGTGGGACACCAGAGGGGTGGGCTTTCGCCCACGCAATCAAGCGACTAGGTAGCGCCGTTAACTTTTGTCCCACTGTCCCACACTGGGCGTTTGGGACACCTGGGACAGTTGGGACAGTTTTGCACAGGTGATGGCGGAGGCCGTTCCGGCCGCCGGATCGCAGGCGAGGACGCTCAGGCGCGTCGCCGCTTCGGCATCCGCTCGAGCACGTCCTGGAGCTGCTCGGCGACGTAGGCGACCTCGGCCGCCTCGACGCCGTCGCCGCACGGCAGGTTGATGCCGCGCGGGCTGAGGTCGTAGGCGACCGTGTTCGCCGCCTGCGCCCGCTTGCGGTCCTTGGCGTCGGCGAACGCCGGCAGCGAGCTCAGCGGATGGAAGAACGGGCGGGTGTCGATGCCGCGGGCATCGAGCGCCGCCATCACCTCGGTCTTGTCGAGGCCGACGTCGCGGTCCCAGATCGCCGTCACCATCCAGTAGGTGTTGAAGGTGTCGGCGCCCTCGCTGTTGAGCGTGAGGTACGGCACACGGGCGAGCGCGTCGCGGTAGTAGCGGAAGCGCCGGCGCTTGGCGGTGACGAGATCCGGCAGCCGTTCGAGCTGGGCGATGCCCATCGCCGCCTGCATCGCCGTCATCTTGTACTTGTAGGCGACCTCGGAGTTGAAGAACGCCACGTCGCCGGGACGGCGGCCGTGATCGCGCAGCACCTGCATCCGGGCATGGAGCGCCGAGTCGTCGGTGACGACCATGCCGCCCTCGCCCGTCGTCATCGTCTTCGACCCATGGAAGCTGAACGTGCCGGTGTCGCCGAGCGATCCGGCGCGGCGGCCGTGCTGCGACGATCCCACGGCTTCCGCCGCGTCCTCGACGATGCGGATGCCGTGGCGGTCGGCGATGGCCCGGATCGCCGCCATATCGGGCAGATTGCCGTAGAGGTCGACCGGGATCACCGCCTTGGTCCGCGGCGTGATCGCGTGGGCGAAGCTCTCGGCCGACAGGCACCAGGTCTCCGGATCGACGTCGGCGAACACCGGCGTCGCGCCGAGATAGACGATCGGCGCGGCCGACGCGATCCAGGTGATCTCGGGAACGATGACCTCGTCGCCCGGGCCGATTCCCATGGCGGCGAGCGAGAGATGGAGACCCGCCGTGCACGACGGCAGCGAGATCGCATGGCGCACGCCGATGTAGTCGGCGAACGCCTTCTCGAAGCGGTCCTGATAGAGGTTGGCGTTCTCGAACCACGCGGTGCGCGCGGCCTCGGCGACGTAGGCGACCTCGCGCTCGGTGATCGAGGGGCCGGAAATGGCGATGCGTTTGCGCTTCACGGAACGGCCTTGCGGTTGGAGTGATCGAGTCCGATGAGACGGCGCGCGCCGCGATGCGGCCGCGCCGGGATGCCGGTGACGATGGTGTCGGGCGGGACGTCACGTGTGACGACCGCGCCGGCGCCGACCATGGCGCGGGCGCCGATGGCGACGCGCGGCAGCACGGTGGCGTTGGAGCCGATGGTCGCGCAGTCGCCGACGGTCACGCAGCCCGCCAGCACGGCGCCGGGCATGACGTGAACGCCGTCGCCGAGCACGCACTCGTGGTCGACCTGGGCTCCGGTATTGAGGATGCACTGGCGACCGAGCTGCGCGGACTCGGAGACGGCCGCCATCGCCAGGACCTGGCAGCCCTCGCCAAGCGTCGCGGTCTCCGCGACCCACGCGCGCGAATGGACCGCGGTCACGGGCACGAAGCCGCGCGCCTCCAGCATATCCGCAATCTCGATGCGGTCGCGGCCCCGGTCCCCGCCAACGGCGACGGCGAAGTGCCGCACCGACGGATGGTCGGCGATCCAGCGGTCGAGCGTGGCGCCGGACAGCAGCGGCACGTCGGGAAACGGGGTCGTCAGCGTGGGATTGCGGTCGTAGATCGCGGCCACCGAATATCCCTGGGCGTGCAGCACCGGACGCAGGACCTTCGCCTGCCCGGTACCGCCCCAGAGAAGAACCGCGTCCATCGTCTCAGGCCCCGCGCATCAGTCCCGAACGCAGCGCAGATAGCCGCCGGGCGAGGACGAGATCAGAAGCTTCGCGTTCATAAACGCGTCCCGTTCGAAGCGGGCGCACTCCTTGAGATACGCGTCGAGAGCGGTCGCGGGATTGTCCCCTGGGCCCCAGGGGCGCGGCCGGTGCGCCTGCGGCGGAATCCGCTCGACGACCGTGTCGGCGACGATCATGAACTGACCCTTGGTCACCAGCGGACCGTACAGGCGCAGCTCGTCGAGCACATGCTGGTGGGTGTGATTGGAATCCAGGATCACCATCACCGAGGCGCCGCGCGGAATCAGCTTCCGCAGGCGGGCGAGAGTCGCCCCCTCGATCGACGAGCCTTCGATCAGATCGATGCGGCGGCTGAGCGGATGCCGCTCGATGGAATCGCGGTTGTGCGGGCGGATGTCGATGTCGATGCCGACCACGCGGCCCTTGCCGATCAGCTCGAGGATCGAGGCGTAGAGAATCAGCGAGCCACCGCGCGCGACACCGGTCTCGACCACGATGTCGGGCCGCGTCTCCCACAGCACCTCCTGCACGGCGATGACGTCGGGCGGCATCTGGATGATCGGCACGCCGAGCCAGCTCCACTGGTACGACCAGTTGTGCTGGTCGGAGCGGATCAGGACGTCGAGGGCACGGTCGGCCAGGTCCCGATCGCCCACCATACCGGCGGCGTGGGCGCGCTTGTCGGATTCGAACTGGGCACGGTCGTCGGCGACGGGTTGCGGGACGGTCTTGGGAGCGAGCGCGGGCATCTTTCACCTGAGTCCGTGATGAATGGCCACCTGCTCCAGCATCTCCTGGAACTGGTGGAGGAAACGCGGCTGGTCGCAAAGCGGCGACGCACGCAGTACGTCGCGCAGGCCGGCGCGCATTGCGCGCAGCCGCGGCACATCGCGGGCGAGCGCGATGCCTTTGGCGACGAAATCGTCGGGCGTGAAGGTGCAAAGCTCCTCGAGCCCGCACTGCATCAGCACCGAATAGCTGATGCGCTGGTGGAAGCTCTCGCCCACCAGCGACACGACTGGAACGCCCATCCACGTCGCCTCGCAGGTGGTCGTGCCGCCGGTCAGCGGGAACGTGTCGAGGCTGATGTCGATGTCGTTGTAGTACGCGAGGTGGTTCTTGTGCTCCTTGCGATTGTCGAAGAAGAACAAGCGGTCGGGCGAGACGCCGTTCCTCTCGAACTCGCGGGCGAGGTTGCGGACCACCGTCAGCGAGCTTGCCTCGGGCCGCACCACGAGGAACCGCGAACCGGGGACTCCGTTCATGATCTTCGCCCACGCCGCGATCATCTCGCGGTTGTACTTGTACGGATTGTTGAGGGTGCCGAACGTGACAAACCCGTTCCGATCGACCGGCAGCGTCGGCGTCACCGGAACGTCGGGAAACTCGCCGAAGCACACCCACGCCTCGGGCATGACGATCGGTTCCTCGGTCAGGAACGACGGGTCGTCGGGCTTCACGAAACGGTCCACGATGACGTGGTCGATCGCCTTCAGCCCGCAGGTGAACGGATAGCCAAGCCATGAGATCTGCACCGGGGCCGCGCGCCACGCCAGCGCCTCGATACGGCTCGCCTCGGTGAAGCCGTTCAACTCGAAAAGGATATCGACCCCGTCCTCGCGGATGGTCCTTGCGATCTCGACATTCGTCCTGTCGTTGACGAAGGTGAAGCTGTCCACGCTGTCCTGGAACAGCACCTGGATCGCGTCGGCGACGGCGCGGATCGGCGTGTAGCAGTGGAAGCTGAAGCGCGCCCGGTCGTAGTGCTGCAGGACCGGCAGCATGAAGCGCGACACCGAGTGGCTGCGGAGATCCGCCGAGAGGAATCCGATCCGGAGCTTTTCGCCCGCGGCACGCTTTCGAGCAACCAGCGGGGGCATAACCGTCGCCTCCGCCTGACGTTCGATCAGGTCGGCCCACCGCCGCACGAGCGAGACAAACCGCAACACCTCGTCGCGCCCGCGGGCATACACCAGGAGATCGAGGAAGGTCGCCGGCAGGTGCTTGACCTCCAACTGGTCGCAGTTGCTCCAGACGTCGCCGACGCGGTCCTGCGATTCGAAGTCGCAGGTGGAGCGGAAGGTCTGCGCGATATTGACGAAGCTCGCGGCGGTGTAGTCGGGCAGCTCCACCGCCGCGCGGGCATACATGTTGGCGCGGTCGAGGTCGCCGAGCTGGCGATAGGCACGCGTCAGGTTCAGGTGTGCCTCGACCAGATTCGGCTGCAGGCGCAACGCCTCGCGGAGGAAGGGAATTGCATCCGTGGCGCGGAACAGGCGGACGAGCGTGCCGCCCAGATTGTTGAAGGCGAGCGCCATCGTCGGATCGATCTCGCTCGCGCGCTTGAAGAGCTCGGCGGCCTGCTCGTTCTTGTCGTAGGTGAGCAGGACCAGAGCGACGTCGTTCCACACCGCGGCATTGTCCGGAAAGGCGTCGAGCAAGTCGCGGATCGTCGCCAGAGCCTCGTCCGTCGCGCCGCGGGCGAGCAGGCCGACGGCGATGCCGAGCTCGGCGGTCCACAGATCCGGCTTTTCCTTGAGCAACTTGTGGAACTGCGCGCGCGCCTCGTCGACCCTCCCCTGGCCCTTGAGCAAGGCCCGCAGGTTGTGCCGCAGCTCGGGAGCGCCGGCGGCCGAATCGATCGCGCGTCCGAACAGCTCTTCCGCCTCGGCCAGTCGTCCCTGGCACTGCACGACGTAGCCGAGGTTTGAAAGCGACGCCGCGTCGTTTGGAACCAGCGCGAGATAACCGCGGTAAGCGGCTTCACAGCGGGGATAATCCTTCGCCGTGAGGAACATGTTTGCGAGTTCGTGCCGCGGCTTCGGGTCCTTCGGCGCGCACGAAATCGACCGCTCGTACGCCTCCGCGGCGTCCGCGACGCGGTCCTGGGCGCGCAGCGCGATGCCGAGATTGCACCACGCGTCGCCGTTGCGCGGATCGAGCGCGAGAGCCGCGCGGAACTCCTCGGCAGCCTCGACGTGCCGCTCCAGCGCGTTCAAGACGCTGCCGAGGTTGGTGCGGATGTTCGGGTTGCGCGGCGCCAACGCCTTGGCTCTGACGAGAAGCTCGAGCGCCTGGCCGCTGTCGCCCCGCTGATGCAACGCGACGCCGAGAAGCTGAAGCGCATCGGGATAGTCCGGCAACACCGCGAGCACGGCACGATAACCCTGCTCCGCCTTCCGCAGATCGCCCTTCTCGTGCGCGGCGACCGCGGCGGCCATTGCGGCAGCCGCGCTCGCGTTCGATGCAACCGTTTTCTTCTTCTGGATCTTCGATGCGGCCACGCGCTGCCCTCGACGCCGGTAAAGGAAGTGTTTCCGCCGCACGGCGGCGCAGGAACGGTCGCAAAGTAACGTTACTAAACGTTTAACCATCGGGGACGGCCGGAGATCGATCGGCGCGCCTATACAGGCGGCAGATTCCGCCGCACCCGGGAAAATGTTGCCGATCGGGGATCGCGCAAGCCGGCACAAGTTGCCGACTTCCGGTGCCGCGCCTGCCGCAAGGTCATCAAATTCGCTGCTGGCGGGCTGGCCCTCGTCTTGCATCTCACCGTTGGCCGGCGGGCTGTCCGACGGCGCGGAACTCCGCCAAATCCTTGACGGAAACCGCTGTTCACCAGGTGCATACCGATTCTTAAAGTTTGGTCTTTAAACCGGATGCGCCTGTTCGGCAGGAAGCCGAACTCAACATCCATGTAGGAGGATCTCTATGTCACTTTCCATCATCTCCAACTACGCGGCCAACGTGGCCCATCGTTACTTGGAGAACACCGACATGCAGGCGACCAACTCGGTCGCGAAGCTGTCGGCGGGTACCCGCGTTCTGACCGCGAAGGACGACGCCGCGTCCCTCGCGATCGGTTCGCGTTTGGCCGCTGAAGTTGCCGGCCAGAAGCAGGCCCAGGTCAACGCGACCCAGGCCACTTCGATGCTTCAGGTCGCCGACGGCGCGATGTCCAAGGTGAACGACATCCTCGTTCGCATGAAGACCCTCGCCGTGCAGGCCGGTTCCGGCCAGCTGGGCTCCACCGAGCGCAGCATGCTGGACACCGAGTACCAGTCGCTGATCTCGGAAATCGATCGTATCGCCACCGCGACGACCTTCAACGGCGTCTCGCTGGTGAACGGATCGAGCACGACTTCGACGACGCTCAACGGCCAAGCCGCCACCCCGAACGTCGTCCAGGCCGCCGACGGCTTCGACAGCATCTCGTTCGGCAACAGCGTCGGCAACGCCTCCGTCAAGGTTGCCTACGACGCGACCGCGAAGGTCCTGACCCTCACGAACATGACTTCGGGCGTGAGCCAGGGCGTCAACATCGGGTCGACGGCGATCTCCGCGGGCAGCACGCAGACGGTCAACTTCTCGACCGTCGGCGCGACGATCGTGCTGAACTCGGCGTTCGACAAGACCGCCGCCATTGCCCCGACCAACAGCTTCACGTTGGGCGGTGCGGGCACGGGCACGATCTCCGCGATCTCGGTGACCGGCGCCACGTACTCGACCTCGCTCGGCGCGCTGGCGACGCAGGGCGGCACCGTCGACGCCACGAACGCTGCGGCGGCGTTGTTCACGATCGGCGCCTTCACGGGCTCCATCGACCTGACCTCCACCGGCACCAAGTCCCTGACGATGTCGAACGCCGGCTCGTCGTTCACGCTGAAGTTCAGCGTGGGCACGGCGTTCACCAACAGCGGCACGACCTCGGCGATCTCGGTCGGCGATCTCGGCTCGCTGGTGTTCGGTCAGACGGCGACGTCCAACACCACCAGCTTCTCGTTCAAGCTGGGCACCGGCACGACGGCGAACGTCGACGACGTGACGGTCTCGGTCAACGCGGTGAGCGTCTCGGCCCTCGGCCTGACGGGCACCTCGGTGACGGGTGCGGACAAGACCAACGCCGATACCGCGTCGACGGCGATCAGCGCCGCTCTGAACACGCTCAACACCGCTCGCGCGGGCGTTGGCGCCGCTCAGAACCGTCTCCAGTTCGCCTCCGACAACCTCGCGACGTCGGTGCAGAACTCCGAGGCGGCCCGCAGCTCGCTGATGGATCTGGACATGGCGTCCGAAATGACCAAGTTCACCAGCGCCAAGGTGCTGGAGGACGCGGGCATCTCGATGCTTGCCCAGGCCAACCAGCTGCCGCAGTCGCTGATGAAGCTGTTCCAGTAAAACCACGCGTTCGGGTGCGGAGAGGGGAAACCCTCTCCGCTACCCACCCACAGGAACCGAGACTTGAAGGATGGCACCGCGAAAAGTTCCTGTGCGCCCGGCCCCCTCGGGGAAGGGCTCCTCCGCGCCCGCCGCGGAGCCGCCGGCCAGGCGAATCCGCGCCACCAAGGCGTCGCTCGCCGTCACCGGCGTCAATCAGATTTCCATGCAGGATCTCGAACGTCTCAAGGCCCGAAGCAGGGAGCTCATGGGCCTGATCATCGCCGCGCAGCATAGGAGCTGAAGCGCGTCATGGCCGTGAGCAGCACCAACTCCCTCGGGCTCAACTTCAACAACATCACGACGGACGCCAACGGGCACGTCAGCGCGGGCGGCATCTCGTCCGGCATCGACTGGACGTCGGTCGTCAACGACATCATCAAGGCGAAGTCGATCCCGGTCGATCAGCTCAATACGTCGATCGACGCCAACAAGAAGCAGATCTCCGCCTACAACGATTTCCAGACGCTTCTCGGCACGTTCAAGGATTCGCTGAACCTGCTGCGCGGCGCCGTGAGCTTCGATTCGAGCGCCGACGCCTTCGCCTCGAAGCAGGTCTTCACCTCGGTCAGCCGCACCGACGGCTCGACCCCGAACGCGGCCGGCAACCTGGTCGGCGTCACCGCCACCAACGCCGCCGCCACCACCACCCACTCGATCGAGGTGCTGCGCACCGCAACCGCCGAGAAGGATTCGAGCGACGCGTTCACCAGCACGACTACCGCGCTCGGCCTGACCGACGGCGACGCGTTCACCATCAACGGCAAGTCGATCACGGTCTCCGCGACCGACACGCTGCTGACGCTGCGCGACCGCATCAACGCGGCGAACTCGGGCACGTCCCCGAGCGGCGTCACCGCGAGCATCGTCTCGGTCTCCGCGACGCAGAACTTCCTGGTGCTGACCGCCGACGACACCGGCAGCGCCATCACCTTCGCCAACACCACCGGCACGCCGCTCAACACCATCGGCGTGCTCAGCGGCGGCGTCGCGAAGCACCCGCTGGTCACCGCGCAGACCGCGCAGCTCTATGCCGACGGCATCCTCGACCAGACCAACAAGACCTACGAATCGGCGCGCCAGAGCTCGTCGGCGGTGACGCTCGGCTCCAACGGCACGATCCGCTTCAACGACGGCACGACGACGCTCGACCTCGCCTACACCTCGGGTCAGTCGATCCAGACGCTCGCCAACAACATCAACGGCGACGTGACCCTGCAGGGGATGGGCATCTCGGCCTCGGTGGTGACCGAGGGCGGCCAGGTGCGCCTGAAGATCGAGACCACCGGCGCCGCGTTCACGACCACCGAGGTCGGCGGCGGCTCGGCGCTGACCGATCTCGGCATGAAGAACTCGCGGCTGCTGATCACGCGCGACAGCAACACCGTGAGCGACCTGTTCGCAGGCGTGTCGCTGAACCTGATCCAGGCCGAGGTCGGCACCAGCATCGCGATCGACGTGACGCCCGACCTGTCGACCATGAAGACCGCGATCACGTCGTTCGTGACCGCCTACAATGCCGTCAAGAAGTTCATCAATCAGCAGAGCCAGCTCGACGCGGCGGGCAACCCGCTCGACACCAGCGTGCTGGCCCGCTCGCAGACGCTCAAGACGCTGTCGGGCCAGATCAACGCGGTGTTCGGCAACGACATCTCGACCAGCAGCACCACGATCAAGACGCTGGCCGACATCGGCATCACCTTCGTCAGCGACCAGAACCTCGCCGATCCGACCGAAGCCAACACCATGCAGGTCGATCAGACGAAGCTCAACAACGCGCTCAACTCGAGCAGCTCCGACATCCGCAAGCTGTTCTCGTTCACGTTCACGTCGTCCGATCCGCGCGTGTCGCTGCTCGCCTACGGCGCCAAGACGACGCCGCAGAACGGCGGCTACACGCTGAACATCGGCACCGTCGCCGACGTCCAGAAGACCTCCGTCGCGGCGACCTCGTCCTCCGCCACGCTCAACAACGGCTCGAGCGTCGGCGCGACGTCGTCGGGCCAATTCACCCTCAACGGCACGACGGTGACCTACGACGTCACCACCGACAGCCTCGATTCGCTGGCCAGCACCATCAACGGCCTCGCGATCAGCCACATCACCGCGTCGGTGATCACCAACGCCGACGGCAACAAGCAGCTCCGGATCTCGTCGGACTCGGCCGCGAACCCGGTCGCGGTGTCCGGCGACACCGGCGATCTCGTCACGCATTTGGCGCTCACCACCACCGGCCAGGCGATCACCTCGGCCAACATCGGCGGGGCGGCGAACGGCAGCGACAACGGAACCGTCACCGTCAACGGCATGGTCCTGACCGTCAGCTCGGGCGGCGCCGAGGGACTGCAGGTCCACTACAACGGCACCGCCGCCGCGAGCGGCATCAACCTCGATTTCACGCTCGGCCTCGGCAGCTCGCTGTGGGGGATCGTCGATCAGGCCCTCGACACCGTCGACGGTTCGATCCAGACCGAGATCGACGGCCTCGACACCCGCAACACCGACAGCCAGAGCCGCATCACCCGGCTGCAGGCGAACATCGATGCCCAGCGCGCGTCGCTGCTCGCGCGCTTCCAGGTCATGGAATCGTCGCTGGCGACGCTCAACAGCATCATGAGCCAGCTCACCCAGAGCTTCGACGCGCTGACGAACGCGCAGAAGAACTAGTCCCGTAGCGTAGGAAAGGTCGATCACCATGAGCGAAGCCGCGTCCCGCCAGTACCAGACCCAGCAGATCATGACCGCCTCGCCGGCCATGCTGGTGTTCATGCTGCTCGACAAGGCCGTGGTCTGCCTCAAGGAGGCGATCCGCGCGATCGAGGCGGGCGACATCGAGGCGCGCTGGAAGGCGAACGCGCGCGCCATGGACATCGTCGCCCACCTGAAGGGCACGCTCGATCACGGCAAGGGCGGCGAGATCGCCGCCAACCTCGACCGGCTGTACGGCTTCATGCTGAACCTGCTGCCGAAGGTGGACTTCAACAACGACGCGGCCACCGCCCAGACCGTCATCGACCTGCTCATGCCGCTGCGCGAATCCTGGCGCACGCTCGCGAGCCGCGGCGACACCGCCGAGGCGGCGAAGGCCGCAGCCGCAGCTTCGGCCGCAGCGGCGCCGCCCAAGGCTCCGGCCCCGGCGCCGCAAGCGGCGGCTCCGGCACAGCCGCCGCGCCGGGTCGCCCTCTCCGCCTGATCCCGGTCCTCACGGCCGAACACCAGCCCCGTGCCCTGGCACGGGGCTTTTTCTTTGCCCGCCGCGATCCGCCGAACGGCAGAAACTTCCCGCCCCGGCCCTGGCACGAATTGCCGCCGCGGCGAAAAGTGCCGTTCGGCGCGGGATCGACATCATTGAAAATCAATGACTTAGATCGTCCCTGGCGTTGGCCCGCCCCTTGCTTTTCCTCCCCTGCCCCGGTGTGCGCCATTCGCCACCCGGGCAGGAATGATGGCTCTGTCGTTGCAGGATCTGCTGGTCGGTTTTGATGCGGGCGCCCCCCAGGCGCCGCGCGTCAACGCGTCCGCGCCGCGCGACCGGAGCTCGAAGACCGACGACGCGTTCGCCGCACTGTTCCCCGCCAAGGCCGACTCGACTCCGGCACCGCGCCCGACGCACGCCAAGGCGCCCGCCGGCCGGAGCCCCGCCGAGGTGAAGGATCGCGGCGATCGCCCGGCGCCGGCATCGGCCGCCGATCGCCCGGTTCATGCGCGCCGCGCCGCGGAGAAGCCGACGGCCTCCGACCAGACCGCCGCGAAATCCGACAACGACACCACCGCCTCGCCGGCTGCCCGCGGTCAGGCCGATCAGCGCGACGTCGATCAGCACGAGGTCGATCAGCGCGACGATGCCACCATCGACGCCGCGACCTCGGACACCACCGCGACGACCGACGATCAGACCGCAGCCGTCGTTACCGTCGCTCCGGCGATCGTCAACGCCTTCCAGGCGACGCTGATCGCCAGCACGACCACGGACACCGCCGCGAACGACGCCATCACGGCGGCGACCGCGCCGGTCGCGGTCGCGGCGGACGCCACCGCCACTCCGGCGCAGACGGCGACGGTCGCGCCGGCACAGGTCGCGACCGACGACGACGCTGGCGTCTCGGCGGCGCCCTCGAACACGGCCTCGTTCGCCGACATCATCGCCGCGGCCCAGGCGCAGACGGCAGCGACCGACGCGAACACGACGAGCGACACTCCGCGCGTCATCCTCGCCGCCGCGCAGACGCAGCAACCCGCCCCCGCAACCGCGTCGAGCGCCGAGGCGCCGATGACGACGCAAAAGGCCGACGCTCCGGTCGCCCCGAACACGAACACCGCAGCGCCGGTAGCGGCGGCGACCTCGTCGACCACCGTTGCTCCGGCGCCGCAGGCGCCGGTCGCGGCCGAAGCCGCCGCTCAGGTGGCGCGCCCGACCGAACCCGTCGCCAGGATCGCCGCGCCTCGCGCCGAGCCCAAGGCGGCGACGCGCGACACCAAGACCCAGGCCGACGTTCAGCCGGCGTCGGCCAAGGACAACGGTCCGGCGCCGACGATCACGCCGGCGGCGATCGCGATCGAAAACAGCCCGGCGCTGGTCGCCGCCGTGCCCGCGCCAGCTTCGGGCGGCGACGCACCGACGGCGTCGGCCGACGCTCCGGCCGCCGCGACGCCGATCGCCGCGCCGGCCGCGAACCCGCAGGCCCATCAGATCTACCAGGCGGCCGCGCGCACCGCGCCGTCGCTGCCGCCGGTCACCGTCGAGCAGGTGGTGGCACACGTCGCCAAGGCCGCCGACGAGGGCCTCGACCGCTTCACGATCCAGCTCAAGCCCGCCCACCTCGGCGCCATCGAGATCAAGCTCGAGATGCACGACGACGGCGGCATCGCCAAGGCGACGATCAGCGCCGACCGGGCCGATACGCTCGACCTGCTGCAGCGCGACTCGCACCGGCTCGAGCGCGCGCTCGAGAACGCCGGGATCAGGGCGGACTCGGGCAGCCTGTCGTTCAACCTCCGCGGCGACGGTGGCCGTCAGCAGCCGATGTTCGCGCAAGGCAGCGCCGCGCCTTATGCCCGCCCGAACCTGGAAACCGACGACGGCGGCGCGAACGTCGCGCTTGCCGCCTACATGAACGCTCGCGTCGCCCTCGGCGGCGTCGACATCCGCGTCTGATTGGAGCCACGCCCATGACGTCCGTGCCGAACAGCCCGATCACCAACTCCTCCACATCCGCCGCGACCACCAACGCGTCGGTGCTCGCCGACAAGTCCTCGGGCAAGAACTCGATCGCCGGCGACTTCAACAGCTTCCTCACGCTGCTGACGACGCAGCTCAAGTACCAGGATCCGCTGTCGCCGATGGACACGACGCAGTTCACGCAGCAGCTCGCCATGTTCGCGAACGTCGAGCAGACCTCGAACGTCAACACCAACATCAAGTCGCTGATCACGCTGTCCCAGGGCAGCCAGGCGGCGGCGGCGGTCAATTACATCGGCAAGACCGTGCAGGTCGACAACCCGACGGCCGCGCTGGCCAAGGACGGCACCGCACAGTTCACCTATTCGCTGTCCGGCAAGTCGGCCGCGACTGCGCTGGTCGTCAGCAATTCGCTCGGCCGGCCCGTCTACGCCGGTCCCGGCGAAACGAATGCCGGGTCGCACACCTTCACGTGGAACGGCAAGGACACCAACGGAAATCCGCTGCCCGCGGGGAACTACACGCTGTCGGTCTCGGCGGCGGACAGCAACAGCAAGGACATCCCCGTGGTCGTCGGCTCGATGGGCCAGGTGCAGGGCGTCGACAGCTCGGACGGCACGCTCAACCTCCTCGTCAACGGCGTCGAGGTGCCCTTCACCAAGGTCGTTTCGGTTCGGAACTGAGCCGGCGCAAGCCGGTCGCTAGGAAAGCCACCATCTCTGCGCCGCCGCCGGCGGGCAGACAGGAAGTCAAAAGGAGAGACACATGTCACTTTACGGCGCTCTTTCGGCGGGTGTGTCGGGCCTCAACGCCCAGGCGAACAACCTGGCCTTGATCTCGGACAACATCGCGAACGTGAACACCGTCGGGTTCAAGGGCTCGTTCGGCGAGTTCTCGACGCTGGTGACGCAGCAGAGCCTGCCGAACTCGTACGCCGCCGGCGGCGTGCAGTTCAACCGCATCTCCCAGTTCGACCGCCAGGGCATTCTCCAGTCGACGAGCTCGGCGACCGACGTCGCGGTGGCGGGCCAGGGCTTCTTCGTCGTCAACACGACGACCACGGCCACGACCTCGGATCAGTTCCTGTTCAGCCGCGCGGGCTCGTTCCGCACCGACAACCAGGGCAACCTGCTCAACACCGCCGGCTACTACCTGCAGGGCTGGCCGACCGATCCGGCGGGCGTGCCGACGACCACCAACACCTCCGTGCTCAGCAACCTCGAGACCGTCAACATCTCGGGCGTGTCGGGCACCGCCACGGCGACCGGGAACATCCACCTCGGCGTGAACCTTCCCGCGTCGGACGCGAACGGCGACAGCCACACGACCAACGTCGAGATCTTCGACTCGCTCGGCGTCGCTCACGACGTCGGCTTCACGTTCACCAAGAGCAGCGTCAACGAGTGGGGCTACTCGACGACGGTTCCCGCCGGAGCGGCGATGATCGCCGCGCTCAACTCCTCGGGCAAACCCTACTTCGCTCAAGGTCAGCTCGAGTTCACCGGCCAGCCCGCGGACGGCGACACGGTGACGATCGGCAGCACGACGTACGAGTTCGATTCGAATTCGTCGGTGACCGGCGGCAACACCGCCGTCTCGATCGGCACGACGCTGCCGCTGACGATCGGCAATCTCGCGACCGCGGTCTCGGACTCGCGCGTCACCGCCGGCTCCTCCGCGCTGACCATCACCCAGTCGCCGGGGCGGGCCGCGCTCACGATCGATCCGACCAGCACGTCGGCGATCACGCAGTCGGCCACCGGCGCGTTCACCATCCCGACCCTCACCGCCTACGGCAGCGGCACCGTCACGTTCTCGGGCCAGCCGGCGGACGGCGACACGATCACCATCGGCGGCACGACGTACGAGTTCGACAACAACGCGGCGGTCGGCGGCGGCAACACGGCGATCACGATCGGCGGCAGTCTCGCCGCGACGCTCGCAAACCTCGACACCGCCGTGACCGACTCGCGCATGACGGTCAGCGGCGGCAACCTCAACTTCCTGCAGACCGCGACCGGCGGCTCGCTCGCCGTGTCGTTCAGCTCGGCGGCCATCACAACCTCCGCCTTCACCATGGCGGCGGCTTCGCCCGCCGTGGCCTTCGCGGGCGACGGCACGCCGTCGGCGTTCAACATCTCCTCCCTGTCGATCGCCGGCTGGGCCACGGGTGCCTCGGACTCCTCCATCACCCTCGACCTCGGCGCGACCGGGTCCACCGACGGCCTGACGCAGTTCTCGAGCGACTACACCGTCAACAAGATCTCCCAGGACGGCGTGCAGTTCGGCTCGTTCAGCGGCGTCTCGATCAGCGAGACGGGCATCGTCTCGGCCAACTTCGACAACGGCCTGTCGCGCGCGATCTACAAGATCCCGCTCGTCTCCTTCACCAACCCGAACGGGCTGATCTCGAAGAACGGCAACGCCTTCCTCGCCTCCGACAACTCGGGCGTGCCGGTGCTCGGCGCCGCCAAGACCGGCGGCCTCGGCGCGATCGCCGCGGGCTCGCTCGAAACCTCCACGGTCGACCTCGGTTCCGAGTTCACCAACATGATCGTCGCCCAGCGCGCCTACTCGGCGAACACGAAGATCATCACTACCGTCGACGACATGCTCAACGAGCTGGTGCAGATCAAGCGTTAACGGAAGCGTCGGCCCGGCGCGGGAAACCCGCGCCGGGCCTCGCCTTTTCGCCTCCCCCGCGGCGCGCGCTTAACCATTTTCCTTAGGCGTTTTTAAACCCGCGACGACTACCGTTCGAGGCCGCGCGGGCATGTAGCCTGCTGCGGAGTTTGCGTGGAGGTTCTCGCAATGGATCAAGGTTCACCGCGGCGACCGCGAACCTTGCCCTCTCGGGGCGGGAGGCCCTTGACCCTCGACGATCTGCCACCGCCCAACACGAAGCGCTGGGTGGTGCGGCGGAAGGCCGAGGTCGTAGCTGCCGTTCGCCATGGCCTGCTCAGCCTCGATGAGGCGTGTCGTCGCTACACGCTGTCCATCGATGAATTCCTGTCGTGGCAGCGGCTGATGGAGGCGCACGGCGTCCGCGGTCTCCGCGCGACCAAGGTCCAGAGCTATCGCGGCGGCCCCACGCCCGCGGCCGAGGCATCCGAACCCTGATCGGCGCCTGAGCGCGGACGCGTCTCCGCCCGTCCGCCCGCCGACGACTATCCACAGGAAATTTTTTCCCCCGCGGGCGGCAAAAATTGCCGCCCGTTAAGACGTTGTTCACCAGGGACGGCGCACCTTCGACGCACGACACCCCGCTGCGGGTGAGTGTGTTCAGCGCAACCTCAGGTGCGACGTGCTCGATACTCTGCGCAACCTCGGCGCCTCCCGGCTTCTCGTGATCGCCGCCATCGTCGCGGCATCCATCGCGTTCTTCTTCTTCATCACGTCGCGGCTGACCACCCCCAGCCTCACGCTCCTCTATGGCGAGCTCGACCCGACCGACAGCGGCCGGATCATCACCAAACTCGAAGCGCAGAAGGTTCCGTACGAGCTGCGCGGTAACGGCCAGATCCTCGTCCCGGGCGACCAGGTCCTCCGTCTGCGGATGACACTCGCCGGCGAAGGGCTGCCGACCGGCGGCAGCATGGGTTACGAGCTGTTCGATCGCTCGGAGGCGTTCGGGACGTCGAGCTTCGTGCTCGACATCCAGCATCTGCGCGCGCTCGAGGGCGAACTGGCGCGCAGCATCCGCTCTCTCAACTACGTGCAGAACGCGCGCGTACATCTCGTGCTGCCGAAGCGCGAGGCGTTCGCCCGCGAGCCACAGGAGGCCTCGGCCTCGGTGCTGCTGCAGATGGTCGGCGGCCGCCGGCTCTCAAAGACCGAAGTAGCCTCGATCCAGCACCTCGTCGCCTCGGCGGTGCCCAAGCTGAAGCCGACGCGCATCTCGATCATCGACAACCAGGGCACGCTGCTCGCAAGCGGCGAGGCCAAGGATGAGAAGTCCGCGACCGCGCTCGCCGGCGACGACGCACGCCTCGCCTACGAGACCCGCCTCGCCCGCACCATCGAGGAGATGCTCGAGCGCACCGTGGGACCGGGCCGCGTCCGCGCCGAGGTGACCGCGGAGATGGATTTCGACCGCGTGTCGACCACATCCGAGACCTACGATCCCGACGGCCAGGTCGTCCGCTCGACCCAGTCCGTCGAGGAGAACAACGCGAGCCGGGACGGCGAGAGCCAGCCGGTCAGCGTCGCCAACAACCTCCCCGGCGCCCCGGCCACCTCCGGAAACGGCGGCGCGTCGAACCGCTCGAACCGCACCGAGGAAACGGTCAACTTCGAGATCTCGAAGAAGACCGAGACCTACGTCCGCGAGGGCGGCTCGGTGAAGCACCTGTCGGTCGCGGTGCTGGTGGACGGCACCTACACCGAGGGTCCGAACAAGACGCGGGTCTACCAGCCGCGCGGCCCAGAGGAGATGCAGACCATCACCCGACTCGTCCAGTCGGCGGTCGGCTTCAGCGCCCAGCGCGGCGACAAGGTCGAGGTGGTCAACATGCGCTTCGCGCAGGGCGACGAGCCCGTCGAAGAGCCGACCCGTCCGCTGTTCGGCCTGACCAAGAACGACTACATGCGCATCGCCGAGCTCGTGGTCATGGGCGTGGTCGCGATCCTCATCCTGTTGATGGTCGTGCGCCCGCTGATGAAGCGCATCCTCGAGTCGCTGCCCGACGCGATCGCGTCGTCGAAGAACCTCATTTCCGAATCGATCGCCGCGGCCCAGCAGCCGAGTCTGCTGCCGCCGGGGGCGGACGGCGCGGGAATGGCGGCGCTCGGTGGGCCAGGCGCGCTCGCCGCCGCGGGGCCCGACGGTCAGATCGATCTCGCGCAGGTCGAGGGCCGCGTCCGCGAGTCGACCGTGAAGAAGGTCGGCGAGATCGTCGACAAGCATCCCGAGGAAGCCGTCAACATCATCCGCAGTTGGATGTACCAGCAGAATTAGCGCGTACAGGGGACGTAAGCCATGGCGCTCGCCAAGGACGATTACCGCTCGCTGACCGGCCAGGAAAAGGCCGCCATCCTGCTCCTCTCGCTGAGCGAGGATCAGACTGCGCGTCTGTTCTCGATGATGGACGATGAGGAGATCAAGGAGCTGTCGCAGACGATGGCCAGCCTCGGGCGCGTCGGCACCGGCGTCATCGAGCGGCTGTGCGTCGATTTCGTCGACCAGCTCTCGTCCTCCGGCTCGCTGGTCGGCAGCTACGAGAGCACCGAGCGGCTTCTGATGAAGTCGCTGAACAAGGAACGCGTCGAATCCATCATGGAGGAGATCCGCGGTCCCGCCGGTCGCACCATGTGGGACAAGCTCGGCAACGTGAACGAGCAGATCCTCGCCTCCTACTTCAAGAACGAGTACCCGCAGACCGTCGCCGTGGTGATGACGAAGATCCGCCCCGAGCACGCGGCCCGCGTCCTCAGCCTGCTCCCGGAGGCCTTCGCAATGGAGGTCGTGACCCGCATGCTGCGCATGGAGACGGTGCAGAAGGACATCCTCGACGGAGTCGAGAAGACGCTGCGCACCGAATTCATGTCCAACCTCGCCCGCACCAATCGTCGTGATCCGCACGAGGTGATGGCGGAGATCTTCAACAACTTCGACCGCTCCACCGAATCGCGCTTCTTCGCGGCACTCGAGGAGCGCAACCGCGAGTCGGCGGAGAAGATCAAGGCCCTCATGTTCACGTTCGAGGACCTGCAGAAGCTCGACCCCACCGGCATCCAGACGCTGCTCCGCGCGGTCGAGAAGCAGAAGCTCGCGATCGCCCTCAAGGGTGCGTCGGAGACGCTGCGCAACCTGTTCTTCACCAACATGTCCGAGCGCGCCGCGAAGCTGCTGCGCGAGGAGATGGAGGACATGGGCCCCGTCCGCCTCCGCGACGTCGACGAATCGCAGATGTACATGGTCAACATCGCCAAGGATCTCGCCGAGAAGGGCGAAATCATCATCGCCGAGAGCAAGGAAGACGAGGAGCTCGTCTACTGATGGCGGCCAACGCGTCCAAGACCGTGCGCAAGTTCGACTTCGGCGCCCGCTTCGACGAGCCGCTGAAGGGTCCGAACGCGCCCGAGGCTCCGAAGTTCGGCGAGGCCGAGCTCGCCGCCGCACGCGAGCAGGGGCGTGCCGAGGGCGTGCTGCAGGGACGCGCCGAAGCCGAGTCATCGATCGCGGCACATGCCGCGACCGTGCTCGAGCGCGTCGGGATCGCGGTCACGGAGCTCCTCGCCGATCGCGAGCGCATGCACCAGCATCTCGCCGCCCAGAGCGTCCGGACGGTGATGGCGGTGCTGTCGCGCGCCGTCCCCGAGCTCGCGCGCCGCAATCCGCTCCCCGAGGTGGAAGGCCTGGTCCGCACGTGCCTCGCCGAGCTCTACGACGAGCCGCGCGTCGTCATCCGCGCGGCCGATCCGATCATCGACGCGCTGCAGAAGGACATCGAGCGCATCGCCGCCGCCTGCGGCTTCACCGGCAAGATCGCGCTGTTCGGCGACCCCGAAATGGCCCCGACGGATTGCCGCGTCGAGTGGGCAGACGGCGGCGCCGAACGACGGTTCGACGACACCTGGAGCACCATCGAAGCCGCCATTGAACGCAGTCTCACCGCCGGCAACGGCAACGAACAGGCATAGGCGCCCCCGGGCGTCCCGCGAATAGGAGAACGACATGGCCAACAACGACGAGCTCAACCTCGAGGACGTCAATCCGCCCGACGGCAATCGGCCGGCCGCGGAGTCCGATGACGAGCGTCCTTCGGAAAGCGTCCACGCGGCAGCGGAGCTCTCCGCGGTCTACGACGTGCCCGTCCAGGTCTCGGCCGTTCTCGGCCGGGCGCACATGCAGGTCAGCCAACTCCTGAAGCTCGGACGCGGCGCGGTGGTCGAGCTCGACCGCAAGGTCGGCGAGGCGATCGACATCTACGTCAACAACCGCCTCGTCGCCCGCGGCGAGGTCGTCGTCGTCGACGATCGTCTCGGCGTCACCATGACCGAGATCGTCAAGGCCGAGCACGCGTAACCCACCCGTACCCAGAGTTCCCTTTCGCGATCGAGGAGATCGTCATGCGTTTGATCATCGTCGGAGCGCTCAACGGCCAGATCGGTGCCGCGAGCCAGATCGCCATCGCCCGCGGCGCCAAGGTCGGGCACGCGGACGACATCGAGGCGGTGCTCGCCGCGCTCCGCTCCGGCCAGGGCGCCGATCTCCTGATGGTCGATGTCCGCCTCGACATCCGCAAGCTCGTCGAGAGCCTCAACAGCGAACGCATCTGCGTCCCCGTCGTCGCCTGCGGCATTGGCAACGATCAGGCCGCGGCGGTCGCCGCGATCCGTGCCGGCGCGAAGGAATACGTGCCGCTGCCGCCGGATCCAGAGCTGATCGCGGCCGTGCTCGAGGCCGTCACCGAGGAATCGTCGGCGATCATCCACCGCGATCCGGCGACCGCGGCGACGATCCGCATCGCCGATCAGGTCGCCCAGTCAGATGCGACGGTGCTGATCACCGGCGAATCCGGCACCGGCAAGGAGCTGCTCGCGCGCCACATTCACCTCAAGTCCCGCCGCGCGGGCCACAAGTTCATCTCCGTCAACTGCGCGGCGATCCCCGACACGCTGCTCGAGTCGGAACTGTTCGGCCACGAGAAGGGCGCGTTCACGGGCGCGGTCGCGCGGCGCCTTGGGAAATTCGAGGAGGCGAACGGCGGCACGCTGTTGCTGGACGAGGTCACCGAGATGGAACCGCGGCTCCAGGCGAAGCTGCTGCGGGTCATCCAGGAGCGCGTGGTCGACCGTCTCGGCGGCGGCCAGCCGGTGAAGGTCGACATCCGCCTGATCGCCACGACCAACCGCAACCTCGAGGAGGCGGTGCGCGAAGGCACGTTCCGCGAGGACCTGTTCTTCCGCCTCAACGTCATCAACGTGCGGATGCCGGCGCTGCGCGAGCGTCCGCTCGATGTCGAAGTCCTCGCCGAGCACTTCGCGGCCAAGTACGCGGACATGAACGGTCTGCCGCGGCGGCCGCTCTCCCCGGAGACGCTGCAGCGGCTGCGCGGCCACGGATGGCGCGGCAACGTCCGCGAGCTGGAGAACACGATGCACCGCGCCGTGCTGCTCGCACAGGGCGAGCGCATCGAGCCCGACGCGGTCGTGCTGTCCTTCAACTCCGACGCGGGCGCGCCGGCGACCACCGCGAGCGACACCGCGCGTGCCATCGCGGCCGCGGCAACGCCGCTGGTCGGACGCACCGTCGCCGAAGTGGAGCGCGATCTTATTCTCAACACGCTCCAGCACTGCCTCGGCAACCGCACGCACGCCGCCAACATTCTCGGCATCTCGATCCGTACCCTGCGCAACAAGCTGAAGCAGTACGCCGAGGAAGGCACCGCCGTGGTTGCGCCCCGGGAGCTCGATCAATACGCCGTCCACGGCTAGTCCAGTAGGAGTTAGCGCATCATGGCCGGCACTCCCGCGACCGCCTCGGGCGCCACGGACACGCCGTCGGGCATCTCTCTGTCCGGAGGGCTCGAGTGGCTGACCAAGCGCAGCGACATCGCGCTCGCGCTCGGCCTCATCGGCATCCTGATGGTGCTGATCCTGCCGATGCCGCGATGGCTCATGGATATGAGCCTCGCTCTGTCGTTCACGTTCTCGGTCCTGATCCTTATGACCGTGCTGTTCATCGGCCGGCCGCTCGACTTCTCGACCTTCCCCACTGTCCTGCTGATCTCGACGATGCTGCGGCTCGCGCTGAACCTCGCGTCGACGCGCCTCATCCTGTCGCACGGACACGAGGGCGCCGATGCCGCCGGCAAGGTCATCGAGGCGTTCGGCAACTTCGTGATGGGCGGCAACTTCATCATCGGGCTGATCGTCTTCGGCATCCTGGTGATCGTTAATTTCGTCGTCATCACAAAGGGTTCCGGTCGCATCGCCGAGGTCGCGGCACGCTTCAGCCTGGACGCGATGCCGGGCAAGCAGATGGCGATCGACGCCGACCTGTCGGCGGGCCTGATCAACGACACCGAGGCTCGGACCCGCCGCAAGGCGCTCGAGGACGAGAGCACGTTCTTCGGCGCGATGGACGGCGCCGCGAAGTTCGTGCGCGGCGACGCCATCGCCGGCCTGCTCATCACGTTCATCAATATCGTCGGCGGCATCGTCATCGGCGTGGTGCAGAAAGGCCTGCCGCTCGCCGCCGCCGCTCAGAACTACACCACGCTCACCGTCGGTGACGGTCTCGTCACGCAGATTCCGGCGCTGATCGTCTCGACCGCCGCGGGCATGCTGGTGTCGAAGGCGGGCGTCCACGGCTCGGCCGACAAGGCGCTTCTCAATCAGCTCGGCGGATACCCGGCGGCGCTCGGGCTTTCGTCGTTCCTGCTCGTGCTGATGTCGATCCTCCCCGGCATCCCGATGCTGCCGTTCCTCGCCCTCGCCGGCGCCACCGGCGGCGGCGCGTGGATGATGATGAAGAGCCAGGCCCGCGCCGCGGTGCAGGAGGCCGAGGTCGCCGCACAGGCCGCCGCGCCGGCTCCGGTCGCCGAGGAACCGATCTCGTCGATCCTGCAACTCGACTACGTGCGCATCGAACTCGGCTACGGGCTCCTCACGCTGATCAACGGCGACACCGGTCAGCGGCTCACCGACCAGATCAAGGCGCTGCGGCGCCAGCTCGCGGCCGACATGGGCTTCGTCCTGCCGAGCGTCCGCATCCAGGACAACATGCAGCTTCCCGCCAACGTCTACGTCGTCCGCGTCAAGGAGATCGAGGCGGGCCGCGGCGACCTGCGCCCGAACATGCTGCTCGTCATGGATCCCAAGGGCGAGAAGATCCCGCTCGCCGGCGAGGAGACGACCGAGCCGACGTTCGGTCTGCCGGCGATGTGGATCGTCGAGGGCCTGCGCGAGGAAGCCGGCTTCCGCGGCTACACCGTCGTCGATCCCGCGACCGTGATCACCACCCACCTCACCGAGGTGGTGAAGGATCACATGGCCGATCTCCTGTCCTACGCGGAGACGCAGAAGCTGCTCGATGAGCTTCCGAAGGAGCAGCAGAAGCTCATCGCCGACATGGTGCCGGCCCAGATCTCGGTGTCGGGCATCCAGCGCGTGTTGCAGAACCTGCTCAACGAGCGCGTCTCGATCCGCGACCTGCCGACCATCCTCGAAGGGGTCGCCGAGGCGGTCAGCTACACGCACAACGTCAACACCATCACCGAGCACGTCCGCGCACGGCTGTCGCGCCAGATCAGCGACGCCAACGTCGCGCCGGGCGGGTATATCCCGCTGGTGTCGCTCAGCCCGGCCTGGGAGCAGGCCTTCGCGGAGGCGATCGTCGGCAAGGGCGACGAGCGCCAGCTCGCGCTGCCGCCGTCGAAGCTGCAGGAATTCATCCAGGGCGTGCGCCAGCAGCTCGAGCGCCACGCGATGATGGGCGAAACCCCGGTTCTGCTGACGAGCCCGGGGGTACGGCCGTTCGTGCGCTCGATCGTCGAGCGGTTCCGTCCATCCACTGTGGTGATGTCGCAGAACGAGATCCACCCCAAGGCGCGCATCAAGACCTTGGGCCAGTTGTAACCGCGCAGTTCCGGACAGAGACGACGCATGCGGCTCAGGACCTTCCAGGCGCGGACGATGACCGAGGCAATGGCGGAGATCCGCATCGCACTCGGCGACGATGCCGTCATCCTGTCCGCCGAAACGGACGCCGCGGGCGTGCGTGTGACCGCCGGTTGCGAAGCCGCAGATCCCCGGCCGTCCCATGCGGCGACGGACGTCGCCGATCGGCTCTACGATGTGCTCTCGTTCCACCGCACCCCGGCCGACCTGCAGGACCGACTGGTCACGGTCGCGCTCGATCTCGCCACGAACGATGCCACCGTCGCGCTCGGCGGCGCTCTTGATGCCGTTCTCGCATTCCGGCCGGTGCATCCCGAGGTCGCACGACGCCCGATCCTGCTGGTCGGACCGCCTGGGCAAGGCAAGACCTTGACGGCGGCCCGCCTCGCTGCCCGCAGAGTGCTCGCCGGCAATCCGGTGCGGGTGATCGCCGCCGACCCGCGCGCCGGCGCCGAGGCGCAGATCGCCGAGCTGTGCCGGCCGATGGACATCGTCCCCGAGCCGCTGAGCGCGGGAGCCGACACCCACTGCATCATCGATGGCCCGGGCATCAACCCATTCGATGCCGACGAGCTGCTCGCCGTCCGCGATCTCGTTGCGCGCACGGAAGCCGAGCCCGTACTCGTGCTTGCGGCCGGCGGCGATCCCGACGACGCGGCGGAAATCGCCGAGGCGTTCGCCGCGATCGGCGCTCGCCGCATGATCGTCACGCGGCTCGATGCCGCGCGTCGCCTCGGCGGTGTGCTCTCCGCCGCAGCATGCGGCCTCGCGGTTGCCGATGGCGGGATTGGCCGCACCGTCGCCGACACGCTCGTTTCGATACAGCCGATGGGCCTTGCCCGCGTCCTGCTCGCCCCGCGCATCGATGGCGAAGCGGCGCTCGATCTGCGCGACGAGGCGGCATGACGATCGCATCGCTCCGCCCAGCATCGCGGCTGTCCCGACGACACATGATCGCCGTCGCGTCCGGCAAGGGCGGCGTCGGCAAGACATGGCTCGCGGTCACCCTCGCCCACGCGCTCGCGCGACTCGGCCACTCGACGTTGCTGTTCGACGGCGATCTCGGCCTCGCCAACGTCGACGTGCAGATCGGCCTCAAGGCCGCGCGCGACCTCGGCGGCGTCATCAACGGGCAGACGTCGCTCCGCGGCGCCGCGCTCGCCGTGCGGGGCTGCGGCTTCGACGTCATCGCCGGGGCGTCGGGGACCGGCGCCCTCGCGCTCCTGCCGGCACCTCGGGTGCGGAAGCTCGCCGACGATCTCGCCGGCTTCGCCGGAGGCTACGATCGGGCCGTCATCGATATCGGCGCGGGGCTGGATCGGCCGGTGCGTATGCTGGCCGCGCGCGCGGACACGTGCCTCGTGGTGACCACCGACGAACCGACGTCGCTGACGGACGCCTACGCGTTCGTGAAGATGATGCGCATGGATGGCGCCGCGAACGAGATCGGAGTGGTCGTCAACATGGCGCCGAGCGAACGCGACGGCGAACGGACCTACGGCACGCTTGCGAAGGCCTGCGAATCCTTTCTCGACTTCCGGCCGCCGCTGCTCGGCCTCATTCGGCGCGATCCCAAGGTCCCCGAGGCGATCCGCGCGCAGACGCCTCTTCTTGTCCGTCACCCCACCTGCGATGCCGCGGCCGACGTGATGGCGCTCGCACGCAAGCTCCTGGCCGACGCGCAAGCGGACGCGCGATGAGCGACATTCTCAAGGCGCTGACAGGCGCCGCCCCGATCGCGTCGGCCACGGCCGCGCCCGCGGCCGGGACCGTCGCCACCGCATCGGCGGCGTTCGCGACGCTGCCGTCGGCGCTCGCCGACCTCACCGCCGGGAGTGTCCTCGCCGGGATCGTCGTCGAGCGCGCGCGCGGCGTGGTGCTGCTCAAGACCGACAAGGGCGTGCTCCAGCTCCACACGAATCTCGCGCTGCCGATCGGCGCCGAGGTCGTCCTCGAAGTGCAGTCGGTCGGCGCGCAACTGCGCCTCGCCGTGGTCTCGGTCGATCAGCATCCGCCGGCAGCCGGCGCGCTGTCATCCAACCCGGCGGCAACTCCGGTAGCGACGCAGCCGCGCGAGAGCGCCCTGCCGTCGCAAAACCCTGCGGGTCAGTCGCAACTCGTCGGCCGTCTGCTGACCGCAACCATCGTCGGGCCGCCGGATCCGCAGCCCGCCGCCGGCGCGGATCCGATCGGCGCGCTCGTGCGCAAGGTGATCGCCATGGGCGCGCTGGTGAAGGAGGCTGCCGAGGCCGCGGTCCCGCTGAACGGCCCCGCGCCTGCGGAACCGCTGCCAGTCGTGCCGCAGCCCGCGGAGATCGAATCGGCCCTCCATATGCTGCCTGCTCCCGCGCGTGAGATCGTCGCCGCCCTGCTCGCCGACGGCGTGGCCGAGGCGGGCACACCCCATGACCCGAACGGCAGCGACGCCGACGGACCCCAGCCCGCCCCTTCGCGCGCGCCAACGCCCTCCGGTCCGGCGCCGGAGTCGGGCACGGTGAAGTCGGTCGCGACGGATACCGCCACCTCCGGGAACACCGCGATCCCCGCGGCGGCGAAGACGGTAGGCGTGCGCATTCTCGCGCAAGCCCCGCCGTTGAGCGCACCGGGAGCAGCGCCGTTGCGGGCTCCCGCCCCGACCGGGAGCGACGCCGTCGTTCTGGTGGGCACGGTGGTCGCCGCGGACAAAACGGGCGTCGAGGTCGCAACGGCGCTCGGTCGCCTGCGAATCCCCGTCGTTGCGGCATCGCTCCCCGAGGGGACGCAGATTGCCTTCGAGGTCCTCGCCCGGCCCACAGCGGAGCGGGCCGTGCCGTCCGCAGAGCCGACGGATGCCGCGATGCGTGCGCCTGCCGAGACAACCCGCGACTGGTCGGCGGCCCGCGACCTCGCCGCCCGGTGGCCGGAGGCCGCCGACTCGCTCCTACCGAAGGTCGGGCAGCCGTTCGCGCCCGCGCTTCTGGCCTTCATCGCCGCCGTCCGCAGCGGAGGAGCGGCAAAGGCCTGGCCGGGTTCGCGTCTGTCGAAGCTTGCGGACACCGCGGACAAGAAGGAGCTCATCGCGCGTCTCGGCGGCGATGTCGCCGCACAGGCGCGCAGTGCCGCCGCCGTCGACGCCGACGGCTGGCAGACCATCGCGGTGCCGGTGGTCGATGGCGACCGGCTATCCGAGGTCCGCTTCCGGTTCCACAAGCGGCGTCAGAGCGGCGAGCCGGGCGAGCGCGACCACCGCTTCATGGTCGAGGCGACGTTGTCCGCGCTCGGAGCGCTGCAGCTCGACGGCACAGTCCGTGAGCGACATCTCGATCTCGTCGTGCGTAGCGCGCGGGCGCTGCCCGCGGGCATGCGCCAGGACATCGCGGCCGTGTTCGCGCAATCGCTGTCGGGAACGGAGTATCGGGGAGAGATCCGGTTCCGGGATGGCGGCGGAGAAGCGACGCCGCAACGTCCGGTCGCGCGGGGCGGGTCCAGCGTCGTCGCCTGACGACGGCTACGCCGCGCCTTCCTGCTTGCGCCGGTAGAGCGACAGGCCGATCTCGTCGAGCGAGCTCTGCTCGCGACGACGCTCCCGATCCTCCGCCGCGCGCGTCTCGCGGGACTTGACGACGTCGAACTTCTTGAGCTCGCGGAACGCGTCGGCGACTTCGTCGTGGGCCGCCTGCATCTGGCCCTCGGCCTCGGTGAGCGAGTCCTGCAGTCGACGGCGACGCTCAACGGCCTCCGCGGCGAACGATCCGAACGCGTAGCCGGCCTCCGGCGAGGTCGCCGCGAACGCGCGTTCCTCGACCACGCTGTCCTCGAGCTTCCGCATCTCGTCGCGGAGATGGGCGACGAGTCGCTCGAGCTCGGCGAGCTTGAGCCGCTTCTCGTCGAGCTTCCAGCGGTGCAGCCGGATGAGGCCGTCGATCGCCTTCATGACGCACGCGGCTCAAGGATCGAGGCGAGGCGCGCGTAACCGGCGGCGAGCTCGTCACGGTCGGCGCGATCCTGACGGAGGAATTCCTCGATCAGCGGGTAGTAGTGCAGCGACTCGTCCACCCGCGGATCCGCGCCCGCGCGATACGCGCCGAGCCGGATCATCTCCGCCATATCCTCGTAGGTCGCGAGGAGCTGGCGGGCACGGTTGACGAGAAGGTTCTCCTCGACCGAGTTGCAGTCGGGCATGGTCCGCGAAATGCTCTTGAGGATGTTGATCGCGGGATAGCGCCCGCGCTCGGCGATGGCGCGGTCGAGCACGATGTGGCCGTCGAGAATGCCGCGCACGGCATCCGCCACCGGCTCGTTGTGATCGTCGCCCTCGACCAGCACCGAGAACAGCCCGGTGATCGTGCCGGCGCCGGTTCCCGGCCCGGCGCGCTCGAGCAGCTTCGGAAGTTCGGCGAACACGCTCGGCGTATAGCCCTTGCTGGTCGGCGGCTCGCCAGCCGACAGCCCGATCTCGCGCTGCGACATGGCGAAGCGCGTCACCGAATCCATCATGCAGAGCACGTCGGCGTCGCGGTCGCGGAAGTATTCGGCGATGGCGAGCGTCATGTAGGCGGCCTGGCGGCGCATCAAGGCGGGCTCGTCGGAGGTCGCGACGACGACCACCGAGCGCGCGAGGCCCTCGGGGCCGAGGTCCTTGGTGATGAACTCCTGCACCTCGCGGCCGCGCTCGCCGATGAGGCCGATCACGTTGACGTCGGCGGCGGTGTAGCGCGCGATCATGCCGATCAGCACCGACTTGCCGACGCCGGAGCCGGCGAAGATGCCCATACGCTGGCCGCGGCAGCAGGTCAGGAACGTGTTGAGGGCGCGCACGCCGAGATCCATCTTGCCCTCGACGCGCTGGCGCGCATGGGCAGACGGCGGGCTGGCGCGGAGGAAGTAGGGCTCTTCGCCCTGCGGCAGCGGCCCGAGCCCATCGAGCGGCTCGCCGAGAGCATTGATGACACGACCGCGCCACTCGGGACTCGGCCGGATCGCCATCTCGCGCTCGACGACGTCGGCGCGGCATCCGAGGCCGACTCCTTCGAGCGCGCCGAACGGCATCAGCAGTGCGCGCCCGGCACGGAAGCCGACGACCTCGCACAGGAGCTCGCTCGCGCCGCGCCGCTGGACGCGACAATGATCGCCGACCGACAGACGGCGCTGCACGCCGCCGACTTCGAGCAGGAGCCCCTGGACCGACGTCACTCGCCCGTAGAAACGATAAGCGGGAATCTGGTCCAGACCGGCATTCACAGCCCGAAGCGCATCGGCCACGGCGCACCCTCGAAAAAAATCATGGTCCGAAACCGCGCGTGGACAACTCTGTCCACCGGATCTCGTGCGGCCACTATCGCTTGCGATGATTTAATGCGCGGTAAACCTTCCCGTGGAATCGCGACAGATGCAGCGATGTCACGCACGCGGAAGGAATGCACTCAGCGCTTGCATTTAAGGGAATGTTAACTTGCTGGCCCCCATGATGAACCTTAAGGTTAATGTGCGTTAAAGGGGCTAGCCCGACCAAGGTCAGGCGAAAAGAGGGGAACAATGCGCGTCCTTTTGGTCGAAGACGACACAACCACCGCAAAAAGCATAGAGCTGATGTTGAAGTCCGAGGGCTTCGTCGTCGACACGACGAATCTCGGCGAGGACGGACTCGAGATCGGGAAGCTCTACGACTACGACATCGTCATCCTGGATCTCATGCTGCCCGACATGGACGGCTACGAGGTTCTCCGCCGGCTCCGCGCCGCGCGGGTCGGGACGCCGGTGCTCATCCTGTCTGGCCTCGCCGAGCCGGATAACAAGATCAAGGGTCTCGGCTACGGCGCCGACGACTATCTGACCAAGCCGTTCGACAAGGGCGAGCTCATCGCCCGCGTCAACGCGATCGTCCGCCGCTCGAAGGGCCACGCCGAATCCGTCATCCGGACCGGCAAGCTGGTCGTCAATCTCGACGCCCGCACGGTCGAGGTCGACGGCGAAGCGGTGCACCTCACCGGCAAGGAGTATGGGATCCTCGAGCTCCTGTCTCTGCGCAAGGGGACCACGCTGACCAAGGAGATGTTTCTGAACCATCTCTACGGCGGCATGGACGAGCCCGAGCTCAAGATCATCGACGTCTTCATCTGCAAGCTGCGCAAGAAGCTGGCCAACGCCACCAACGGCGACAACTACATCGAGACGGTATGGGGCCGCGGCTACGTGCTGCGCGATCCCGCCGAAGCCGCCCGAGGCCTCCCGAAGGAGCCGCGGAAGGTGGCATCGGCGTAAGCCGTCGCGTTCACCGGAAGAGAAAAGCCCGGCCGATCGGCCGGGCTTTTTTTATGCCCTGAGGGAGCTCAGGCGCGGGCGGCGGGGCGCGCGCCGGCGGCAAGCGGTGCGGCCGCCATCGCGGTTCCGGCGCCGGTCGTGGGCACCGCAGCCTGGACCGCTTCGGCCGCCCGGTCCCAGATCGATGCCGCCGGATCCATGGTCGCGTACAGACCACGCTGGCCCTGCACCGGGCGGAACGACTCGGAGACTCCGAGCACCGTTTCCGCGCCGCCGAGATAAAGGATGCCGTCCTCGCGCATCTGGGCGCGGATGCGGGCAAGGACGTCGCTCTTCGTGAGCTGGTCGAAGTAGATCAGCACGTTGCGGCAGAAGACGACGTCGAACGTGCCGAGCGCCTTCATGTCGGACAGCAGGTTGAATTCGCGGAAGTTGATCATCGCCCGCAGTTGGGGGGCGATCTCCCAACCTTCCGCCTTTTGGCTGAAGTGCTTCAGCAGCATCTGCACCGGAAGGCCGCGCTGCACCTCGAACTGCGAGTACAGGCCCGCGCGGGCCTTGGCGAGGACGCCGGGCGCGATGTCGGTGGCGATGATCTCCACCCGCCAGCCCTGGAGCTGTGCCGCGGCTTCCGTCAGCAGCATCGCCAGCGTGTACGGCTCCTGGCCGGTGGAGCACGCCGCAGACCAGATGCGAAGCTGCTTGGTCGACGCACGGCGCGCCAGCATCTGCGGCAGCACGAACGTCTTGAACTGATCGAACGGCTTGATGTCGCGGAAGAAGAACGACTCGTTGGTCGTCATCGCCTCGACGACGGCATTCATCAGCCGCTGATTGCGTCCGGCGCGGACCTCGGCGGCGATCTCGTCGACGCTCTTGAGCCCGTGCGCCCGCGCGACCGGCACGAGCCGGGATTCGAGCAGATAGCCCTTGTCCTCCGCGAGCGCGAGCCCCGACTGGTCCTTGAGGAACTTGGCGAGGAACTGGAAGTCGGCTGGGGTCATGGCATCCGCCCCCGGCCGATGTTCTCGGCGAACAGCGCGAGCTCTTCCACGGTCTTGACGGCGCTGCAAATGCCGTCGTGCGCGACCGCGCCCGGCATGCCCCAGACGACGCTCGATGCCTCGTCCTGGGCGACGACGATGCCGCCCGCCTCGACCACCGCGCGGCAACCCTTGAGACCGTCCTGCCCCATCCCGGTGAGGATGACGGTGAGCAGCGACGGGCCCCAGACCTGCACCATACTGCGCAGCATCGGGTCCACCGATGGGCGGCAGAAGTTCTCCGGAGGATCCTGAGTGAGCGCGATGCGGACGCGCGCCGGCTCGCGCATCAGCGTCATGTGGAAGTTCCCGGGCGCGACGTAAACATGGCCCGGCCGCACGGTCTCACCGTCCCTCGCTTCCGAGCACGGGCGTCCCGACGCGCGCGCGATGTTGTCGGCGAGGATGGCGGTGAACGTCGGCGGCATGTGCTGCGTGACCAGCACCGGCTTATGGAACGTCTGAAGGCCCTTGAAGAACCGCAGCAGCGCCTGGGGACCGCCAGTCGAGGAACCGACCGCGAGCGCCTCGATCGGCTGGACGCGGAACGGCCGCAGAGCCACGGTCTTGGGCGCAGGCTTGGGAACGGCGACAGTCTCCGCCGGACCGCTCCACATCGGCAGCGACGCGGCGCGCCGGTAGGCGATCCCGAGGTTGCGAACCCTGGCGACGAGCTCGCGCTTGAACTCGTCGCCGGCCGAGATCTCGCGGGTCGCGGTCGGCTTCGGGATGTAGTCGGCGGCGCCGAGCTCCAGCGCCTTCAGACTGATCTCGGCGTTGCGCTGCGTCAGCGTCGACGCCATCACGATCTTGACGTTGGGATCGATCGCCAGCAGCCGTGGCAGCGCCCCGATGCCGTCGAGCACCGGCATCTCGATGTCGAGCACGATGACGTCGACGGGCGTCTGCGCCAGAAGCCGCACCGCCTGCTCGCCGTTGCTCGCCGTAACGGCGACCGCGATGTCGGTCTCGTTCTCGAGCGTTCGCGCGAGGATGCCGCGGATCACCGCCGAGTCGTCGACCAGCATGACGCGATACGGCGTCGTATCCGTCACGGGCGCGGCGCGGGACGCTGGGGTTGGACTTGTGGAACTCATACCGGGCGTCCTCGGGACTGCCATTGACGGGACGCTCAGATCAAGCCGACTTGCGCGAATTTGGTCTCGATGATGTCGCGGTCGAACGGTTTCATGATGTACTCGTTGGCGCCGGCGCCGATCGCCTCCTGGATCCGGGAGAGATCGTTTTCGGTGGTGCAGAACACGACAACCGGCTGGCCGCCGCCCTGCGACGCGCGCAGTGCCTTGAGGAAGCCGAGCCCGTCCATGACCGGCATGTTCCAGTCGAGCAGGACGACGTCCGGCATCTGACGCTGGCACGCCTCGAGCGCCAGCTTGCCGTTCTCCGCCTCGGCGATGGCGAAGTTCATGCCCTCGAGGATCTTCCGCGCGACCATGCGGACGACCTTGGAGTCGTCGACGATGAGGCAGGACTTGCTTGCCGGCATGGCTCAGCTCCCGCGCGGGTGTCCGTTACGCCGCTTTCGCGTGACCGAGATCCAGCAGGCGATCGATCTCCAGGATCACGAGGAGACGCCCGTCGAGCTGGTAGATGCCGGAGGTGACCTCCTGCCACAGCGGGTCGAGCGTCGAGGGATACGGCTCGAAGTCGGACGCCGGCAGCGACATGACCTCGCCCGCCTGGTCCATCAGCAGGCTGTAAAGCTCGCCGTTGTGGTCGACGACGACGCTCATGCCCTGCTGATCGGCCGGACGCGGCGGCAGGCCGAGGCGCTTGCGCAGATCGATCGCGGTGACGATGCGGCCGCGCAGATTGAGCGACCCCGCCACTTCCGAGGGCGCAAGCGGGATCGAGTCGATCCGCTGGGGGCCGAGCACGTCCTGGACGGTGTGGATCGGCACCCCGAAGAGCTGGTCGGCCACCATCAGGGTGACGTAGACGCGCTCGTCGGTGGTGGCGGTGACGTCGGCAGAGGCCTGGGTGTGCTGGGGCTTGCTCATGCGGCACCTTGCAGATTGAGAAGCGTTTGCGAGACCTTGGTGACGATCGACTCACGGTCGAACTTCGCCGCGAGATCGTTGAAGCCGGCGGCCTGACCGCGCTGGATATCGGTCGCGTTGGCGGCCAGCGCGACGAGCGGCGTCGCCTTCCACGCGCCGCCGGCGCGAACCTCGTGGGCGAACGCGCAGCCGTCTAGTCCGGGCATGCCGATGTCGCTCACGATGACGTCGAATGCCTCGCCGCGATCGCGCAACCGCAACGCCTCCTCGGCGCTCTCGACCGCGGTCACGTCGTAGCCGGCGACCGCGAGCAGCGGCTGGAGGAGATTGCGGAAGAACGGGCTGTCGTCGACCAGCAGCACGCGCTTGTGGTCCTCGTCGGGACCCGTCCGGGACCAGTCCGCGTGGACCGCGCCCATGTAGTACGCGACGTCGATCACCTCGGTCGCCTTGCCCGCGATCACCGCCGAGCCGATCACGCCCGGCTGGCCGCTGGCGAGCTCGAGGGTGAACGTGTCCTCGACGATATCGGTGATCTCGTCGACGACGAGGCCCATCGAGCGACCCTCGTCCGTGAAGACGACGACCGGCTGGCGGCCCGACGACCTGATCGCGGCGTCGCCATTGACGGTCACGAGCGGCATGAGCTGGCCGCGGTACTGCACGACCGGCGTGCCGTTCGACCGCTCGATCGCCGCGACGTCGATCTCCTCGAGACGGGCGACCAGCGCGAGCGGCACCGCCTTCGGCGTGTCGCCGCCGGCGCGGAACAGCAGGATCGCCGAACGATCCTCGCCGCGCGCGGTGGCATGCGCCTCCTCGGCGGTACGGTCGTCGCCGATCTCGCTGGCGCCGCTCGAGCTGGCGATGCCGTTCGGATCGAGAATCATGACCACGGAGCCGTCGCCGAGGATGGTGTTTCCCGAATAAAGCGAAATGTCGCGCAGGATCGGCGCAACCGGCTTCACGACGATTTCCTCGGTGTCGAACACGCGATCGACGATGATGCCGAAGTGCTGGCTGCCGACGGCGGTCACGATGATGAACGCCTCGTCCGGCTCGTCGGCGACCGCCTGGTCTTCGAGCTTGAGCAGGTGGCGCAGAGAGACCAGCGGCAGCAGAGCCTCGCGGAGGCGCAGCACCGGCGTGCCGTTGATCTTCTCGATGGCGTGGTCGGACTTGCCGCCGGCGCGCACGAGCTCGACGACATTGATCTGCGGGATCGCGAATCGCTCGTCGGCGCACTCGACGATCAGCGCCGAGACGATGGCGAGGGTCAGCGGAATCTTGATGGTGAAGGTGGTGCCCTTCCCCTCCGCCGACTTCATCTCGATCGTGCCGCCGATCTTCTCGATGTTGGTCCGGACGACGTCCATGCCGACGCCGCGGCCGGAGACGTTCGTGACCTTCTCGGCGGTCGAGAAGCCGGCGCGGAAGATGAGCTGCTGGATCTGGTTCTCGCTCATCTGGGCGAGATCGGCTTCCGAGACGAGGCCCTGCTGCAGCGCCTTGTCCTTGATGCGGCGCAGCGCGAGGCCCTTACCGTCGTCGGAGATCTTGACGATGATGTGGCCGCCCTCGTGGAACGCCTCGAGGATGATGCGGCCGGTCTCAGGCTTGCCGGCGGCGCGGCGTGCGTCCGGAGTCTCGAGCCCGTGATCCGCCGAGTTGCGCACCATGTGGGTGAGCGGATCCTTGATCAGCTCGAGCACCTGCCGATCCAGTTCCGTCTCGGCGCCGTGCATTTCGAGCGTGATTTCCTTGCCGAGGTCCCGCGCGAGATCGCGCACAATCCGCGGCAACTGGTTCCACGCGTTGCCGATCGGCTGCATGCGGGTCTTCATGACCCCTTCCTGCAGCTCGGTCGTGGTGTGCGAGAGCCGCTGCAGCGGAACGGTGAGCTCGGCGTCGTTGCGGCCGCGCACCATCTGCAACAGCTGATTGCGGGTGAGCACGAGCTCGCTCACCAGGTTCATCAGGTTCTCGAGCAGGCCGACGTTGACGCGGATCGTCTGGTTGACCTCGGGGGCCGACCCTGCGACGCCCTCGGCCGGCTTCGCCGCCGCCTTCACGGGCGCGGCGGCCGCCTCGGCATGCGCCGGAGCGGGCTCGACGTAAGCCGGCGCCGCAGGCGCCGCGTCGATCTTTTCGGCAGCCGGAGCTTGCGCGACCGGAGCCGCGACCGGCGCGGGCTCAGCGACCGCGACCGGAGCGGACGCCGGCGCGGGAGCAGCGTCTCCCTCCGCGCTTTCCGCGAAGGCATTGAGCTGCCCGATGAGCTCCGAATCGTCGCCTTGCGGCTCGACCTCGGTGCGTTCGATCTCGGCGAGGATCGACTTGATGCAGTCGATCGACGTCAGGATCAGCGTGATGGCCTGCGCGTCGACCGGGAGCTTGCCCTCGCGAATGCGCCCGAGCACGTTCTCGCCGGCATGCGCGACCGCCTCCAGGCGGGGCAGACCGAGGAACCCACAGGTGCCTTTCACCGTGTGGACCAGCCGGAAAATATTGCTCAACAGCTCCTGGTCGTTGGGATTCTTCTCGAGCTCCACCAGCTCGACGTCCAGGCGCCCGAGGCTTTCGGCGCTCTCAGTCAGGAACTCGCGCAGTAAATCGTCCATTGCCGCCGTCCGCGTTGCAGCGGGACCGGCGCCTTCGGCCGATCCCGTGCTTGTGAGGGATGGAGCGAAGGTGCGCGAAACTCATTAAGATTATCTAAAATCAGGCCTTAATGCAGGTTGCCCGCCGCTATCTCAGGCCATTGCCGGACGGGCGGAAATTGTGATTCGGCCGGGGTCGTTGCGCACGGCGAGCGCGAGGCCGGCCTCCCTCGCGAAGATGTGAGCGTGGACGGCGACGGCGGTGCGCGGACTCGCTTCGGCAGCGGGAAGCTCCCCGGCGAGGGCGCGAACCACGTCCGCGTCGAGCGCCGCCTTGGCGCCAGCCGCGGACACATCGAACGCTGTGCCGGCGGGTGCGATGTGGAGATGCACCGTGCCGGTCCCGGCCGCTCCGTCGACGGCCGTGAGGAACAGGCTCAGCAGGACCTTGGTCGCCGGCCGCGACAGGGCGGGATCCAATCCGGAGCTCTCCGGCCAGTCGACCGTCACACGCCCGCCCAGCGGCAGAGCGAGCGCTCGGGTGCGCACCTCCCGCAGCGGCAGGCTCTGCCCGTCGCCTCCGGCCGCGGAGCCGAACGCGACACGGAAGAACTGCAACCGACGGGCCGCCTCGGACGCGCTTTGCGCAATGAGCGCGAGCGCCTCGCCGCGCATGTCCTCGCCGAACTCGGTGACCAGCTCGACGCCGTTGCCGATCGCGGAGACCGGGCCGACGAGATCGTGGCACAGACGGGCGCAGATGAGTTCCAGGAGACGGGCGTCGATCGACTGCGGCATACGGACCTTCTGGGCTGACGCGGAACGGCGCTGATCGACGGGCGGCCGATGCAGCCCGCGATGTTTACCATAGCCCCCCCGTGGCGGTGGCGCGCAAATGGGCATCTGTTAACGACCGGTCCGCCGACCGCCGACACTGTACTTATCCGCAGTTTCCCGCGCCTTCTGCGATGCAGACCAGGCGCAGTCACCTTGACTTGCCCCGGTGAGCCGTTAGGATCGCCGCCAAATCGGGGTGGGCATTAATTCATGAACGCGATGGAAGGCCGTTCCGCCGGGACGGCAGCCGATTCCAACGTCGCTTGGGTGCACCCTGAGCCCCGCGGCGCGGAATCCCTCGCCTCCCTCGCCCGCCTGTTCCTCGCATCCTCTCTGCCGGTCTACGTCTGCGATCCCGCGGGCGCGCTCATTCTGCGGAACCGCGCCTTCGACGATATCGCCATTGCCGTTTACGGCGCCGACAAGAGCCGCCCCGAGGACACTCCACCCCGGCTGATGCACCTGATCGAGCGGCTGTACGCGTCGCGTGCGCCGATCGAGGAGACGCATACCGTCAATGGTCGCACGCTGCGCGTGCGGCACGTGCCGCTGATCGACGACAGGGGCGGCATCAACGGATTCAGCGGCTCATGGAGCGACATCACCGCCGTGGTCGAGGCCAACCGGCGCGCCGCGCGCACGGAGTCATGGCTGCTCGACGTGATCCGGTCCAGCTCGGACTGGGTCTGGTCCACCGATGCCCGTCTCAATCTCACGTTCGCATCGCCGCGGATCGCTGAAACGGTCGGACGCCCGCCGCAGGTTCTGGTCGGACATTATCTTCTCGCGCTCGGCCAGTTCGAGCCGACCGATGGCATACCGGACGCCATGGGACTCATCGCGCGCCGTGCGCCGTTCCGGAACGCCGTGTTTCAGATGACGCACGGGAAATCCGAGCTGCGCCGCGTGCAGTTGTCGGGCGTGCCCATCTTCGACGACGAGACCGGCGCCTTCGCCGGATACCGGGGCACCGGCACGGACGTCACGCGTCGCCACGCGGCGGAGCAGGATGCGTTCGCCTCGCGCGTGAAGCTCGAAGAGGCCGTCGAGGAGTTGAAGTCGCGCAACGCGCAGCTCGATCTCGCGCTCGAGCAGGCGCAGGCCGCCGACAAGGCGAAGACCGACTTTCTCGCGATGATGAGCCATGAGTTGCGGACGCCGCTGAACTCGATCATCGGCTTCTCGGACGCGGCACAGGCGAAGCTGTTCGGGCCGCTCCACGAGTCCTACCTCGGGTATTTCCGCAACATCCATCGCGCCGGCAAGCACCTGCTGGCGTTGATCGAGGACCTTCTCGACACCGCGAACATCAAGCGCCAGACGCTGTCGATCAAGGTCGCGCCGGTCCGGGCCCAGGACCTCATCGCCGAGGCGCGCGCGCTGGTCGTCCTTCGCGCCGCCGACAAGAAGGTCGACATCACCGCATGCGACCTCACCGGACCGTGGATCGTGCTGGCGGACCGCGTCCGGGCACGGCAGATCTTCGCCAACCTGCTGTCGAACGCCATCAAGTTCACGGCATCCGGCGGGCGGGTCGGCGTCGAGGCGCAGGTCGAGGGCGACCGCCTCGCCATCACCGTGTGGGATACGGGCATCGGCATTCCCGCCGCGGAAGCCGAGCGGGTCTTCGAGCGGTTCTACCAGGGCGAGAACAACATCCTGACCCGACAGACCGAGGGCATGGGTCTCGGCCTTGCCGTCGCGCGGGAGCTTGCCCGGCTCATGGATGGCGACATCACCCTCCAGAGCCTCCCCGGACGCGGCGCCCGGTTCACGGTCACGCTTCCGCTCGCTCGGGCGCTGAGCGGCTCGGACGAGCCGTAAACCCCGCTTTTGCGCCTTCGGCAGCCCGAGCGCAGCCATGGCGCCGGACGGTGGTTATCCGTAAAATAGGGGCCATATCCCCGGCAGACGCCCCTGCCCGCAGGACCCCATGATCGACCCGTTTGGCCGCCATATCAGCTACTTGCGCATCTCCGTGACGGATCGGTGCGATTTCCGCTGCATCTACTGCATGGCCGAGGAGATGACGTTCCTGCCGAAGGCAGACGTGCTCACCCTCGAGGAGATCGACCGGCTCGGGTCGGCGTTCGTGCGCCTCGGTGTGAAGAAGCTGCGGCTCACCGGCGGCGAGCCGCTGGTGCGGAAGAATGTCCTGTCGCTGTTCGAGAGCCTGTCGCGGCACCTCAAGACGGGCGCGCTCGAGGAGCTGACGCTCACGACCAACGGCAGCCGGCTCGCGGAATTCGCTGAGCCGCTCGCCAAGCTCGGGGTCAAGCGCGTCAACGTGTCGATCGACACGCTGGATCCGGCCAAGTTCACCGAGATCACCCGCCGCGGCAAGCTCGACAAGGTCCTCGACGGCGTGTTCGCCGCGCGCGAGGCGGGCATGAAGGTGAAGGTCAACACCGTGGCGCTGCGCGGCGTCAACGAGCAGGAGATGGACGATCTCGTGGCCTGGTGCGGACGCGAGGGCTTCGATCTCTGCCTGATCGAGACCATGCCGCTCGGCGACATCGACGGCGACCGCACGGATCAATACCTGCCGCTGTCGCTCGTGCGCTCGCGCCTCGCCGCGCGGTGGACGCTCGAGGAGAGCGACAAGCGCACCGGCGGACCGGCGCGTTACGTCCGCGTCGCCGAGACCGGTCACTACCTCGGGTTCATCACCCCGCTGACGCACAATTTCTGCGAATCCTGCAACCGCGTCCGCCTCACCTGCACCGGCACGCTCTACATGTGCCTCGGACAGGAGGACTCGGCGGATCTCCGCGCCGTGCTGCGCTCGGGCGCCGACGACGCGACGCTCGACGCCGCCGTCCGCGAGGCGATCGCGCGCAAGCCGAAGGGCCACGACTTCGTCATCGACCGCCGGCACAACCGCCCGGCGCTCGGCCGACACATGAGCGTCACCGGCGGCTAACCGCGGCTCTCAACACAGAACGAAAACAGGATTCCATGGGCGCCGTTCTCGGACTTGGCCTCAGTCATTTCGGCGGCTTCTTCTTCCCCGACGCGGAGATGGGCGCGCGCATCACCGACGCGATGGAGCGCGGGCGGCTGCCCGCGCATCTGCGCGATCCGAGCGGCTGGCCCGCGGGCATGCGCGAGGAATGGGGCAACGATCGCGGCACGGCGTTCGCCGCGCGTCACCGCGCCGCCTACTTCCGCGGCTTGAAGGAAGTCCGTACCGCGCTCGACTCGTTCCGGCCCGACGCCGTCATCATCTTCGGCGACGACCAGTACGAATGCTTCCGCGAGGACCTCGTTCCGGCCTACTGCGTCTTCGTCATGAAGGAATTCGTCGCCAAACCGTACGCGCGGGCGCGCGGCATCGGCGGCGGCAGCCTCAACATCTGGAACGATCCGCCGGACACCGCCTTCCGCTATCGCGGTGCCGAGGACGTGGCCCGCCGGCTGGTGTACGGACTGCTCGGCCGCGGCTTCGATCCGGCCTACGCGTACAAGGTCCCGCATCAGGATCACCTCGGGCACGCCTTCACGAACACGCTGCTCTATCTCGACCACGAGCGCCGCGGCTTCGACGTGCCGATCGTGCCGTTCGCCATCAACGCCTACGGGTCGGCGCTGATCCGCGAGAAGGGCGGGCTGGCGGGAGCCAGCGCCGGGCCTGCGGCGAGCGACGATCCGCCGGGCCCGAATCCGCGCCGCCTGTTCGACATGGGCGCGGCGATCGCCGAAATCCTCGCCGAGAGCCCCTGGCGCGTCGCGCTGGTCGCGTCCTCGAGCTTCTCGCACGGCTTCCTGACCGCGAAGAACCATTTCCTCTATCCCGACGTCGAGACCGATCGCGTGCGCTTCGCCGAGTTGAAGCGCGGGGATTACACGGCATGGCGCGACCTGCCGCTGTCGACCCTCGAGGCTTCGGGACAGCATGAGCTCCTCAACTGGTATCCCGTCATCGGCGCCATGGACCGGCTCGGACAAAAGCCTCGCTACGCGGAGCTGTTCGAGAGCTGGACCATGAACTCCGACAAGTGCGTCTGCGTCATCCCGCCCGCCGCCTGACGCCCGCGATGCCGGTCTTCGACAAAATCGCCTTCGTCGCGGCGCCGACCGCGCCGGCCCGCGCCGCCCAGCGCGAGCTGCAGCGCACTTACGGCGCGGTGCCGCCGGCCAAGGCCGACGTGGTCGTCGCGCTCGGCGGCGACGGCTTCATGCTGGAGACGCTGCACCGGTACCTGCGTCGCCGCGTGCCGATCTACGGCATGCACCGAGGCTCGATCGGCTTCCTCATGAACAACTATGCGACCGACCGCCTGCCGGAGCGGCTCGCGCGCGCCACACCGGTCACGCTGCATCCGCTGCGGATGACCGCGGAGACGGTGTCGGGCCGCAAGCGACGGGCACTCGCCTTCAATGAAGTCTCCCTGCTGCGCGAGACGCGGCAGACCGCGAAGATCAGCATCCTGCTCGACGGGGTCGTGCAGCTCGACGAGCTGATCTGCGACGGCGTGCTGGTGTCGACGCCCGCAGGTTCGACCGCCTACAACCTCTCCGCCCACGGGCCGATCGTGCCCCTCGGGACGGGCCTGCTGGCGCTGACGCCGATCAGCGCATTCCGCCCCCGCCGCTGGCGCGGGGCGTTGCTGCCCGACACGACGCGCGTCAGCTTCGATGTGCTGGAGCCCGACAAGCGCCCGGTGAGTGCCGTCGCCGATTCGACCGAAGTGCGCGACGTCGCAAGCGTCCACATCGCGGCCGAGACCCGCATCTCGATGACCCTCCTGTTCGATCCCGAGCACAACCTCGAGGCCCGCATCATCAAAGAGCAGTTCATTCCGTGACGTGCCGAGCCGGTCCGTTTTCCCTTGCCAAGGACCGCGAATGTTCAATAGCTTCCGCATCCGTATAATTACTCATTCTCAGGACCTCGGGGTAGGCGATGGAGTTGGTACCGCATTTCTGGGCCGCGCTCGGCTCGATCATCGTCGTCAACATCATCCTCTCCGGCGACAACGCCGTCGTCATCGCGCTTGCCTCGCGCAACCTGCCCAAGCATCACCGCAACCGCGCGGTCGTGCTCGGCAGCGCCGGCGCGATCGTTCTGCGCATCATCTTCTGCATCTTCGTCGCCACCCTGATGGCGATCCCGTACCTGAAGCTGCTCGGGTCCGCGCTGCTGCTGTGGATCGGCGTCAAGCTGCTGGTGCCGGAGGAAGGACAGGACGAGGAGGATGGGACCGAGGCGCCTTCGAGCATGTGGGCCGCGATCCGCACGATCATCATCGCCGACGCGGTGATGAGCCTCGACAACGCGATCGCGATCGCCGCCGCCGCCAAGAACGACTATCTGCTGATCACGTTGGGCCTGCTCATCAGCATTCCGCTGATCATCTTTGGCAGCCAGCTCATTCTCAAGATTATGGGCAGGTTCCCGATCATCATCACCGCCGGCGCCGGGCTGATCGGCTGGATCGCCGGCGACGTCGGCGTCACCGACCCGGCCGCTCACGACCTGGTCGCGCCCTACGGCGACTGGATTCACTACGCGGCGAAGATCATCGGAGCGGCCTTCGTCATCGTTCTCGGCAAGGCGATCGCCGCACGGACGCAGCGCAAGCACGTCGCCGATCTCGGAGTGGAGCACTGACATGAACGCAGCGACTCGCAGCATGCTCGTCCCGTACGACGGCTCCGCGAACGCCAAGCGCGCGCTCGACTACGCCATCGAGCAGGCGCAATCGACGGGCGCCGACATCCATCTGCTGAACGTGCAGACGCCGCTGCCCGGCGACGTGACGACGTTCGTCGGTCGCGGCAACGTCAAGCAGTACCACCAGGAAGAAGGCGAGAAGGTCCTCGCGCCCGCCAAGAGGAAGGTCGAGGACGCCGGGCTCCCCTTGCACGCCCACATCGGCGTCGGTCAGCCCGGGCCGGTCATCGCCGACTTCGCCGACCAGTTGAAGTGCGCGCAAGTGGTGATGGGGACGCGCGGACTCGGATCGGCGCTGGGCCTCCTGCTCGGCTCGGTGGCGACCCACGTCGTCGGGCACGTCAAGATCCCGGTGACGCTCATCAAATAGGCTCCGCTGCCTTCGGGGCCGGCCGATCCCGCAAGTCGCGCAAATCTGCCCCCTCCCGCGCGCGGCACGCATCTTGTATGGTTTCCCTAAAGACAGGGCGCGCATCGCTCGCGCCCGACAGACGGGGAGATAAGAGATGCGCGTATGCCGTTGGCTATTCGCCGCCGCGTTGTTTGTGTCCGGCGGTCCGGTGCATGCTCAGTCGGTCGCCGACTTCTACAAGGGCACGCAGATCAAGCTGATCATCTCGTCGGATGTCGGAGGCGGGTACGACGCCTACGCTCGCGCGATCGCCCGGTACTGGGGCAAGCACATCCCGGGCAATCCGACCCTCGTCCCGCAGAACATGCCTGGCGCCGGCGGCGTGCGCGCCGGCAACTTCCTGTGGGAGGCGGCGCCGAAGGACGGCTCCGCCATCGGCTCCTTGCAGAACACGGTTCCGTTCGAGCCGTTGCTCGGCAACAAGCAGGCGCTGTTCGATCCGACCAAGTTCCAGTGGCTGGGAAGCCCGAGCCAGGAGATCTCCGTGCTCACTCTCTGGCACACCGTGCCGGTGAACACGATCGCGGATGCCAAAAAGCACGAGATGATCCTCGGCGCGTCCGGGTCCAACTCCACGCCGGCGTTCTACGCCCGCGTTCTCGAGGCCGTGTTCGACATCAAGATCAAGCTGATCTCCGGCTACAAGGGCCAGACGGAATCGCTCCTCGGCATGGAGCGCGGCGAGAACGAGGGCTACTCCTCGGCGTTCTGGTCGAGCCTCAAGGCCGTGAAGCCCGACTGGATCCGCGACAAGAAGATCAAGTTCATCGTGCAGTATGGCCTGGCCCCCACGCCGGAGCTCAAGGACGTGCCGTTCGCGCTCGACCTGATCCAGAAACCTGCCGACAAGCAGTTGATGGAGGTCGCGTCGGCGCAGCTTGCGTTGGGACGGCCGTTCCTGGTGCCGCCGAACGTGCCGGCCGACCGGGTGAAGGTATTGCGCACATCGCTGATGGAGACGTTCAAGGATCCGGGCTATCTCGCCGATTGCGAGAAGCAGCGCCTCGAATGCGACTCGCCGGTGACCGGCGACCAACTGCAGGACATCCTCGCGAAGGCCTACGCCACGCCGAAGGACGTGCTGGATCGTCTCCGCAACATCTACGAGGCCGGCAAGTAGCGGTATCGGACTGACGATCGCGAACGGTCGCCAAGGCCCCGGAGGTTCCCTCCGGGGCCTTTTCTCTGCGGCGATTTGACGCGATGTTACCTGCGCCTACAGAGCGGCGGCGCTCCGTCGCGACGCCCGCTCCCGGCAGGGCTCTGCCACCCGTATTAACGCATCCGGTCGATGTCGAACGTACCTTTGCACGATGCTCTCAGCGCCGCGTACGCCGCCCACGAGGCGGGCGATACGGCGACCGCCGAACGGACCTGCCGCGACGTGCTGGGCGCGCTGCCACGCCAGCGCGAGGCGCTTCAGCTGCTCGGCGTGATCCTCGCGCAGTCGGGCCGCCTGACCGAGGCCGAGAGGGTGCTGCGCGAGGCGGTCGAGACCGATCCGGGCGCCGCCTTCATGCACTTCAATCTCGGCCACGTGTTGTCCCAGCAGGGCCGACGCGAGGAGGCGCTCGCGTCGTACACGATGGCGACCACCCATGCGCCCGATTTCGCGCCGGCGGCGATCCACCGCTGCGTGGTGCTGATCCAGCTTGGGCGCGTCCCCGAGGCCATCGACGGCTTGAATGCCGTGCTCGAGCGCGAGACCAGCGCCGACGCGTTCTACCATCGGGGCAATGCGCTGAAACGCCTCGGGCGTGCAGACGAGGCGCTGGCCGACTACGAGCGCGCGCTGACCCTCGCCCCCGACGACCCGGAAATACTCTACAATCGCGGCAATGCGCTACTCGATCTCGGGCGGTGGTCCGAGGCGATCGCGAGCTACGACGCGGCCCTGAAAAGCGCGCCCGGCTATCCCGACGCGCTCAACAACCGTGGCATCGCTCTGCAACGACAGGGCCGTGCCGCTGAGGCCGTCGCGAGCTACGACGCGGCGCTCGCCGCGGCGCCGCAATTCGCCGCCGCGCACTACAACCGGGGCAACGCGCTCAAGGACCTCCACCGCTACGAGGAGGCACTCGCGAGCTACGACCGGGCGCTCGCGCTCGAGCCAGGCTACGCCGAAGCGGCGAACAACCGCGGCAGCGCGCTGAATTCGTTGCGGCGCACCGCCGATGCGATCGCGGCTTTCAGTCGGGCGCTGGAACTGCGACCCGACTACGCGGAGGCCCTGTTCAACCGCGCGCAGGCGCTGCTTCACCACCGCGACTACGCCGCCGCTGCCGCCGATTTCGAGCGACTCCGGGAACTCGAGCGGCAGGACAAAGCGCCCCGGTTCGAGTATCTCGCGGGGGATCTCCTCCATGCACGAATGCACTGCTGCGACTGGCGCGAACATCCGGATCTGTGGGCAGCCGTCGTCGCAGGCGTTCGCGGCGGCGAGCGCGTCTGCGACCCCTTTGCCTTCCTTGCGATTTCCCGATCGCCTGCCGACGAACAGCAATGCGCCCGGCTTTTCGCGGCCGACCGGTTTCCGATCATCGCCGGACCGGCGCATGCGCGTAGGTCACGGGACCGGATCCGGCTCGGGTACGTATCGGGCGAGTTCTGCGAACAGGCGACGGCGTTCCTCCTCGTCGGCGTCATCGAAGGTCACGACAAGTCGCGATTCGAGGTGGTCGGATTCGACAACGGGATCGACGACGGCAGCGCGACGCGCCGGCGGCTGACGGCAGCGTTCGATGCCCTGATCGACATCTCGGGAATGTCGGACTCGGACGCGGCGGCGGCCGTCCGCCACGCCGGGATCGACATCCTGATCAACCTCAACGGCTACTTCGGCTTCGGCCGGAACGGCGTGTTCGCGCGCCGACCAGCCCCCATCCAGATCAACTATCTCGGATTCCCGGGCACCCTCGGAAGCGCCGCCGCCGATTACATCATCGCCGACCGTCGCGTGATCCCGGAAGGCGAATACGCCTTCTACGACGAGAAGGTCGTCATTCTTCCGGATTCGTATCAGCCGAACGACTCACGGCGTCCCATCCCCAATCCGACGCTGACGCGGAGAGACGCCGGACTGCCAGAGCGGGGATTTGTCTTCTGCTCGTTCAACAACACTTACAAGCTGACGCCCGAGATGTTCGACCGCTGGATGCGGATGCTCCGTGCGGTCGATGGCAGCGTGCTGTGGCTGCTCGAAGGCAACCCCGCCGTGGCACCGAATCTCCGCCGCGAAGCAGAGGCCCGGGGCGTCGACGCCGGGCGCATCGTATTCGCGCCGCGCCTGCCGCCGGCGCAGCACTTCGCGCGCCAGGCGCTCGCGGATCTCTTCCTCGACACCCTGCCGTACAACGCGCACACCACCGCCAGCGACGCGCTGTGGGCGGGGCTTCCGGTGCTCACCTGTCCGGGATCGACGTTCGCCGGCCGGGTCGCGGCGAGCCTGCTCCACGCGCTCGACCTGCCGGAGCTGATCGCCGATACGCCCGAACGCTACGAGGAAGAGGGCGTGCGCCTCGCGTGCGATCCGCACGCGCTCGCGACCGTTCGCGCGAAACTGCTCGCCAACCGCCGCACCCGCCCGCTGTTCGACACCGACCGCTATCGCCGCCACCTCGAAGCCGCCTACCGGATGATGTGGGAGCGGCACCAGCGCGGAGAAGCGCCGGTATCGTTTTCAGTGGCAGCGATACCCTGAGGAGCCGGGGCAAAAGCTCGGTCAGCAAAAAGGCCCCGGAGTCCTCCGGGGCCTTTCTCCTCGAGCCTGCGGAGCCCGCTATTCGAGGCGCACGTTCTTCTTGAAGTCGTAGTTGCGGCTCGAGCCGCACTCGAACTTCCAGTAGAGGCCGTTGCGGTCGTAGGTCGGGCCGAAGACCTCCTTGAGGAACGCGCGCTGCGCGGCCCATCCGGCCTCCGCCTGCTCCCGCCGATAGCGGCCCGGCATCGTGTCGTTCAGCCACCCGTGCGGCGCGCCCTTGTAGCAGTGGATCTCGTAGCTCTTCTTGTGCTTCTCGAGCACGTCGCGGAACCGCCGCACGTCGTCGAGCGAGATGATGTGGTCGGCCTCGCCGAACACGCCGAGCACCGGGCAGTCGATCTTGGCGATGACCTCCTCGAGCGGCTTGGGCTGGTCCTTCGTGACCTCCCACTCGCGCTTCGAGGCGGCGCCGTACCACACCAGCGCCGCGCCGATCGGACGCTCGGCGGCGAGGATCAGCGGGTGCCGCCCGGTCTGGCACACGCCCTTGACCGCCACCTTTTCGGAGTCCGCTTCCTTGACGTCCTTCAGCGCGTCGATGGCGATCGACAGCAGCTCGACGGACTCCGGATCGGTGAGGTCGTAGCGGGAGTTTCCCGCGTGGAGTTCCTTTTGGTCCGGATGGCGGTAGAAGCAATCGGGCGCGATGCAGACGAAGCCGTCATGAGCGAAGCGCTCGGCCAAGTCCTGCGTGTGCTTCACGAAGCCATAGCGTTCGTGCATCAGGACGACGGCCGGCACGCGGCCGCGCGCATTGGCAGGAACGGCGAGAAAGGCAGGCAGGCCGCCCTTCAGGCTCAGCGACTTGGTGGTGATGTTGGCCATGGTCTCCCTTTCAGCGCTTCTTCGTTTTCTTTGAGCCCGCGAGCATCAGCTCTACGACCTCGTCGGTGTCCATCACGCGTCCCATGCGGGGGAACACGCGGGTCATGAAGAACTCGTTGTTGTTGCCGCGCGCGGAGTAGCAGCAATCGCGGACGACCACGATGCCGAGGTCCATGTCGCGGGCGGCGAACACGGTCGAGGCGATGCCGACATCGGTGGACCCTCCGGCGATCACGATCGTGTCGATGGCGCGCATCTTGAGATGGAACTCGAGGTCGGTCTGGTAGAAGCTGTTCCAGCGGTGCTTCGGCACCATGACGTCGCCCTTCGCCGGCTTGAGCTCCGGCGCCACCTCGGACTCCTTGCTGCCCTTGTGGATCCCCGGCGAGATCGACTGGTTCTTGCCGCGGATCGGGTTGAGGTTCATGTCGGTGTCGGTGAGCCGCGCAACCGTGTCCGAACCGTCGGCGGCGTGCGCGCCGCTTGGATAGAACGTCGTGAGCCCCGCGCGACGCGCGCCCTTCAGCAGGCGCGTCATGTTCCTGAGGATGCTTCTCTCCTCGAGGAACTTGCGCTTCTTCGGGTCCCTCGGATGCAGGTAGCCGTTGAGGCTGTCGAACAGGATCAAACCGGTGTGGTCGGAGCCGAGCGTCGGCTCCATACGGGAGATGATGGCCATCGTTCCTACTCGATGCTGGGAGGTCGGCCGGATTGTAGGGACGCCGGCGGCGCTTGTCATCGCCGCCGCGCCTTGGCAGCACGGGCAACCGCACGTATGGTGGGCGCGGCGGTCGCCAGCGTCGCGAGCGTCGGTCAGGCAGGATGTTGCTCGTCGATGTCGACGCAGGACGAGAGCTTACAAGAGGCGTTGGGCGCCGCCTTCGCCGCCTACGAGGCGGGCGATCTTGCCGCCGCGGAACGGACCTGTCGGGAGGTTCTGGGGTCTGCGCCGCGGCAACGCGACGCGCTTCAGCTCCTCGGCGTCATGCTGGCGCAGGCGGGGCGACTGCCCGAGGCCGAAGCCATTCTGCGGCAAGCGGTGGAGGTCGATCCCGGCGCCGCGTACATGCACTTCAACCTCGGGCACGTGCTCAGCCAGCAAGGTCGCCGCGACGAGGCGCTCGCCTCCTACACGATGGCAGCGGCTCACGCGCCGGACTTCATCCCGGCGGCGGTGCACCGTTGCGTCCTGCTGACGCAGCTCGGTCGCCTCGACGAGGCGCTCGCCGGATTCGACGCGATACTCGCGAACGCGCCCGAGACCGAGGCCTTCTATCACCGCGGCAACGTTCTGAGGCGGCTCGGTCGCACGACTGATGCCGTTGCCGACTATGACGCGGCCATTTCGGGCGAACCCACCTTCGTCGAGGCGCACAACAACAAGGGAAACGCGCTCCGCGAGCTGCGAAAACCCGGCGATGCGCTCGCCTGTTACGACCGCGCGCTCGCCGTCGCGCCGCGTTACGCGGAAGCCTTGGTCAACCGCGGCAACGCGCTGCGCGATCTGCGCCGGATGGACGAGGCGCTGGCCAGCTACGACCGCGCCCTTGCGCTCCGGGCGGACGACGTCGATGCGTTGGTGAACCGCGGTGTGGTGCTGCGCGAGATGAACCGTCCGCCCGAGGCTTGCGCGAGCTTCGACCGCGCGCTCGCAATCGCACCCGGGAATCCGGAGGCGCACTGGAACAAGAGTCTCTGCCTGCTGTTGATGGGCGATTTCGAGGCGGGCTGGCGGGAATACGAATGGAGATGGGCGCTCGCGCAGTCGAAGGACGCTGGGCGCGATTTTGCGCAGCCGGCGTGGCTCGGCGGCGAATCGATCACGGGCAAGACCGTGCTGCTCCACGCGGAGCAGGGCCTCGGCGATACCCTCCAGTTCTGTCGCTTCGCGCGCCTGATCGCAGAGCAAGGTGCGCGGGTCGCGCTGGAAGTCCAGCCACCCCTCAAGTCCCTGCTCGCCCGCCTCGATGGACCGGCGATGGTGGTCGGCCGGGGAGAGCCCCTGCCCCCGTTCGACGTTCATTGTCCTCTGATGAGCCTTCCGCTGGCGCTCGGAACGCGGCTCGACACGATTCCGACAACGCCGTACATCGCGAGCGACCCCGAACGCGTGCGCCGGTGGGACCGGCTGCTCGGCGCTAAAGGCCGCCCTCGCATCGGCATCGCCTGGTCGGGGAACGCCGAGACGGCCAATGTCTTCCCCCGGTCGATCCCGTTCGCGGCGCTCGCGGACCTGCTGTCCTGCGACGCGCAGTTCGTCAGCCTGCAGAAGGACATCCGGCCGGCGGACCGCGAGGCATTCGCGCGGCACGGAAACATCCTGCACTTCGCCGCCGATTTTGACGATACCGCGGCGCTGATCGAGCTCGTGGACCTGGTCGTCACCGTCGACACCTCGATCGCCCACCTCGCCGGAGCGATGGGCAAGCCGACGTGGATTCTCTTGCCTTATCACGCCGACTGGATTTGGCTGCTCGACCGTGACGACACGCCCTGGTATCCGACCGCCCGGCTGTTCCGCTCCCCCGGCATCGAAGACTGGTCCGCAGTGCTCGCGCGGGTGAAGACGGAGCTTGCTGCTTTTCTGGATTCCCGCCGTACATCCTGATGTGATGGACTGACGCAAATGACTCCTCTCGTACCGACGTCCTGGGGCGAGCTCCTCGACAAGATCACGATCCTCGAGATCAAGAGCGAGCGCCTGACCTCCGAGACCGCGCTGCGCAACGTGCGCAACGAGCTGTCGCAGCTGGAGGCGGTCGGCACCCAGGCGGGCAACAACCCGCGGCTGTCAGATCTGCGGCGCGCGCTCAAGGTGATCAACGAATCGCTGTGGGACATCGAGGACCGGATCCGCGAGCACGAGGCCAGCCAGCTCTTCGACGACGAGTTCATTGCGCTCGCGCGCGCCGTCTACCGCACCAACGACGAGCGCGGGCGCATCAAGCGGGAGATCAATCTTCTGCTGAGCTCGGAGCTGGTCGAGGAAAAGCAGTACAAGGCGTACTGAAGGGGCGCGCTGACCGGCCCCCGGCTGGTGCCCGCTCCCGGACTCGAACCGGGACACCCTCGCGGGTTGCGGATTTTAAGTCCGCTGCGTCTACCAATTCCGCCAAGCGGGCACGCGCGACACTTTAGGGCGGCCGTTCGCGTGGCGCCATCGCGCCGACCATGGAGAGCCGCGTCGACAACGCGGCGGATCCGCGCGCGGCCCTCTGGGAAACATGCCGCACCGACGTCAGCGGCCTGACATAGTTAACGCGAGCGCCGCGCTCAGTCGTTCCTCAGGAAACCCTCGGAAACGCGGCAAACCGCACGGTTATTACTTCAAATGCCATTTAATTGTCCCGGACACTTTTAACGATTTTTAGGACTTGTGGCGTGGAATGCGCCCAGTACCCGCAGGCGCCATGCAGGCGCTTCGCTCCAGGGAGGAGGCCGCGGTTTTTATGTCAGTTCTGCCGAATCCGCCAGCGACCGCCGCACGTAGCTCGGAGAGTTCGTCCTCTCTCGCGCGCATCCTTCGGGTATTGCTCGTCGGCGCCGCGCCGCAGACGCGCTGGCTCCTCGAATCCGGTCTCAGCGCGAGCCGCCACACCACCCGCGCCGTCCTCCGCACCGCGTCGAACTCCACCGAATGCGCCGAGGCTGCGTCGTCGGGCGAATACGATGCCGTTCTCCTCGATCTCGGCGCGGATCACGCAGCGGCGCTGGTCAAGGTGACGGAACTCTCCGCGACCCTGCCGCGCGACGTCCCGATCCTCGTCCTCGGTGACGACGACGAGGCGCTCGCGGCCGAGGCGGCGATCCGCGGCGCGCAGGACTACGTCGTCAAGGACCGCGACGGCGTGAAGGTGCTGTCGCGCGCGCTGCACTACGCCGTCGAGCGCAAGCGCGCAGAGGCGCACATTCACCAGCTCACCACCTTCGACCGGCTGACAGGACTTCCCAACCGCGACTGGCTGCAGACCCAATTGCGCCAGGCGCTCGAGAGCGCCGAGGACGCCGGCACCCGCTTTGCGGTCATGCTTCTCGACCTGGATCGCTTCAAGCTGGTCAACGACACCCTCGGCCATGGCCGTGGCGACAAGCTGCTGCGCGAAGTCGCGTCGCGGGTCCGTGCCGCCGTGGGGCACGCAGGCTCGATCGCGCGCCTCGGCGGCGACGAGTTCGCGGTCCTTACGGCGCCGCTCGACGACGCCGCCGGCGCCGCCGGCATTGCCGACGACATCCTTCAGAGCCTGTCCAAGCCGTTCGTCCTCGAAGGGCACGACGTGTTCGTGACCGCGTCGATCGGCATCAGCATCTTCCCGAACGACGGCGCCGACGCCGACGCTCTCCTCACCAACGCCGACGCGGCGATGTACAAGGCCAAGGATCAAGGCCGCAACCAGGCGCAGTTCCACATCCTCGGCACCTACGGCGCGGCGATCCGGCGCCTCACGCTGGAGACCGACCTGCGTCATGCGTTCGAGCGCGAGCAGCTTTCGCTGGCCTACCAGCCCCAGTACGACGCGAGAACGAGCCGGATGATCGCGGCCGAGGCCCTGCTCCGCTGGAATCATCCCGAGAGCGGCGCGATCTCGCCCGCCGAGTTCATCCCGATCGCCGAGGAGACCGGCCTTATCGTGCCGATCGGCAACTGGGTGCTGATGAAGGCCTGCGCCGAGGCGCAGTCCTGGCGCAAGGCGGGCTGGCGCGACGCGGTGATCGCCGTGAACGTCTCGCCGCGGCAGCTCAGCGGAACCCACCTCGCGGAATCGGTCGGCAAGGCGCTCTCCGCCGCCGATCTTCCCCCCGACGCGCTCGAGATCGAGGTGACCGAAGGCAGCCTCATGCTGAACGGCAGCGAGGCGCTGTCGTCGCTGCTCGAGATCGCGTCGATGGGCGTGCGCATCGCGGTCGACGATTTCGGCGCCGGATACTCCTCGCTCGCGCGGCTCAAGAAGTTCCCGATCGGCACGCTCAAGATCGATCGCAGCTTCATCATGAACCTGACCAGCGACGACGGCGACGCGGCGATCGTCCGCGCCATCATCGCCATGGCGAAGAGCCTGCACGTCAAGACCGTCGCCGAGGGCGTCGAGACCGAGGCGCAGCTCGCAGCCCTGAAGGCGGAGGGCTGCGACCTCATCCAGGGATTCCTGTTCTCGCGGCCGGTGCCGGGCGACGAGCTGCACAACCGGATCACGTCCGGCCTGATGAAGGGCCGCCGCTAGCCGCGTTGCGGACGCGACGCCGCGACACTATATGTGTCGGCGCATGCGCTTCCCCTCGCCCCTCGTGCCCGGCGTCCTGGTCCGCCGCTACAAGCGTTTCCTCGCCGACATCCAGCTCGCCGACGGCCGCACGGTGACGGCCCATTGCGCCAACCCCGGCGCGATGCTCGGGGTCAACGCGCCCGGCCTGAACGTCTGGCTCCGCGATCAGTCCGGCACCGGGCGCAAGCTCGGGTGGAGCTGGGAGATCGTCGAGGCCGAGGGGACGCTGATCGGCGTCAACACGTCGTTGCCCAATCCGCTGGTCGCCGCGGCGCTCGCGGAGGATCGCATCGCCGAGGTCGTGGGCTACGGCCCGGCGCGCCGCGAGGTCGCCTATGGCAAGGGATCGCGCGTCGACTTCCTGCTCGAGGGCGACGGACGTCCGCGCTGCTTTCTCGAGGTGAAAAACGTGCACCTCAAGCGCAACGGACGGGCCGAGTTTCCCGATTCGGTGACCGCGCGCGGCGCAAAGCACATGCTGGAATTGGCCGAGTGCGTCAGGGCCGGCGATCGCGCGATCGTGCTGTTCGTGGTCCAGCGCGACGACTGCGACCGCTTCGCCCCGGCCGCCGACATCGATCCCGCGTACGCGGCGGCATTCGCGTCTGCCCGCGCGGCGGGCGTCGAAGCCCTGTGTTACAGTTGCAAAGTCACCCCCGATGCCATTGAATTGCATCGGCCGCTGCCGGTCGAAACGTGAGCTCGGTAGCCCGGAACAAGCAGTCCGTCCGGCCGTTGTACCGCAGCGTCGTTACCGGCTTTCATCAACAGTAGATCAGTCCGCCGGATCCCGTCACCGCACCGCATACCGCACATGGAACGCACGCAGAAGCCCGCGCCTGTCCGCCGCTCACCGCAGATCGTCATCCACGACGCGGCGGCGTTCGAGGGCATGCGCCGCGCCGGCAAGCTCGCCGCCGAAGTCCTCGACCACGTGACGCCCGCGGTCGTCCCCGGCGTCACCACGGGCGAGCTCGACCGCATCTGCTACGAGTTCATCATGGCGGCCGGGGCGATCCCGGCGCCGCTCGGCTACCGCGGCTTCCCGAAGTCGATCTGCACGTCGGTCAACCACGTCGTCTGTCACGGCATCCCCGACGAGAAAAAGCGGCTCGAGAAGGGCGACATCGTCAATCTCGACATCACCGTGATCCTCGACGGCTGGCACGGCGACACGTCCCGCATGTTCTTCGTCGGCGACGTCGGGGTGAAGGCGCGCAAGCTCGTCGATGTGACCTACGAGGCGATGATGCGCGGCATCGAGGTGGTGAAGCCCGGCGCCACGGTCGGCGACATCGGCCACGCCATCCAGACCTTCGCCGAGTCGCATCGCTATTCGGTGGTGCGCGACTTCTGCGGCCACGGTCTCGGCAAGATCTTCCACGCGCCGCCGAACATCGTGCATTACGGCGAGCCGGGCGAGGGCCCGGTGCTGCGCGAGGGCATGTTCTTCACCATCGAGCCGATGATCAACGCCGGCCACTACGACGTGAAGATCCTGCAGGACGGCTGGACCGCGGTGACCAAGGACAAGTCGCTGTCGGCGCAGTTCGAGCACTCGGTCGGCGTGACGGCGACGGGGTACGAGATCTTCACCGTCTCGCCCCAGGGCTGGCACAAGCCGCCTTACCCGGTCTGACCCGACCTCTCGCCGGACGATGCCCGATACCCCTGCCGACAAGCCGCATTACCACGGACATCGGCAGCGTCTGCGGGACCGCTTCCTCGCCGACGGCGGCGCGGGCTTCCAGGACTACGAGCTGCTGGAGTTCCTGCTGACGCTGGCGGTCCCCCGGCGCGACACCAAGGGGCTCGCCAAGGCGCTGATCGAGCACTTCCGCTCCTTCGCCGAGGTGATCGCCGCGACACCGGAGGCGCTCGCCGAGTTCGGCCTGTCGCCGGCCAGCATCGCCGCCATCAAGATCGTCGACGCCGCCGCCGTCCGGCTGTCGCAGCGCCAGGCGATCGACCGGCCGATCCTGTCGTCATGGCAGAAGGTCCTCGACTACTGCCACGCGGCCATGGCCCGGTCGCCCACCGAGCATTTCCGCATCCTCTTCCTCGACCGCAAGAACAAGCTGATCAAGGACGAGGTGCAGCAGACCGGGACGGTCAACCATGCGCCCGTGTACCCCCGCGAGGTGATGAAGCGCGCGCTCGAGCTCGGCGCCTCTGCGATCATCATGGTCCACAACCATCCCTCTGGCGACCCGGCGCCCTCGGCGGCGGATGTCGCGATGACCCACGAGGTGCGCGACGTCGGCTCGAAGCTCGGCGTCACCCTGCACGACCACCTCATCATCGGCCGCGAAGGCCACGCGAGCCTCAAGGCGCTGGGACTGATCTAGCCCCACGACGACGCGCCGCACCCGGCCATCGCCTTGATTCGACGGCCCACGATCATTTGATCGCCCGTCGGCGCCGCCCGGCGCGTCTCCGGCGGACCGGGCTGATATAGTCCGCCGGTGATTCCGACGGACCGGCGTGCTTTGCGCATATTTCTTCTCTGCCTCGTTGCCGCTCTCGCGTCGTGGTCGGCGGATGCCCGCGCGGAGTCCGCGGTCGCCAACGGCGCGCGCGGCGAGCCGGCGTGCGCCCGCCTGATCCGCCCCACCGAGGTCCGCATCGACCGCATCGCAGCACCCGTCACCTACAAGCTCGACGAGAGCGCGGCCGAGATCGGCGCCCGCAGCGGACTCACCTCGCAGCCCGGTTCGGTCGTCCGTGGCCTGACGCAATCCGCCTTCCACTCGCAGCTCTCGGTGACGTTCGCGACCATGCAGACCTCGGCCGGCGTCTGCGTTCAGCCGGCGGCGATCGAGCTCCACATCGGCTTCGATCCGGTGATCGTCTACATCGAGCGCGACTACGGCCGCGGCTCGTGCCAGTACGAGGCCATCGATGGCCACGAGCAGCAGCACGTGCGGAACATGGACACCGCGCTCGACGCCTGGCTGCCGAGGATCCGCGCGGCGCTCGACGCCGCCGCCGACGACCGGCGCTATCCGATGCTCGCCCGCGACGAGGAAGCCGCTCAGACGGACGGCGTCGCCATCATCAACGCGGCGCTCGACGTGCCGCTCGACGGCTTCGCCCGCGATCGCGCGGCGATGGACGCCGCGCTCGACAGCCCCGACAGCTACAAGGCCCTGAAGGCGTCCTGCGCGACGTGGTGACCACGCGTCACCCCTCGCCGTCGGGATTCGCCTGCGTTGCGCGGGCGGCGGCGCGCACGGCCATGTCGTCGTACCCTTCGGCGACGCGCAGCACCGCCGCGCGACTCGCCGCGTCGGCGATGGCTTCGGCGAGCGTGCGCAGCTTCTCCGCCTTGCGGCGATAGCGATCGGCCAATGTCGATGGACTCAGCACCGCGAGGTCTCCACGCCGCCTCGTCGAGGGAGCGCGAGTCCTCCATATCCACGCAAAAACCACAAGGCCGGGCGCCGCGAACACGCTTAGAATTCGCGGCAAACGCGCGCGATGGCGGATTGGCACACGAACCGCGCGCGCTCATCGCATCGAGTTCTCCTCGAATTGACGACGGGATGCTTAATGGCCACGCACAGGCACGATCCATGGACGGTCCTCGCCGAGACGCCGCTCCTCTCCTGCCCGCCGTTCATCGACGTCAGCAGCCAGCGCGTCGCGCTGCCGAACGGGCGAGTCGTCGACGACTACTATCAGGTGCGGATGCCCGACTTCGCGGTGATCTGCCCGGTGCTGGAGGATGGGCGCTATCTGATGCAGCGCTCGTACCGTCACGGGCCGCGGCGCGAGTGCCTGAATTTTCCCGGCGGACACCTCTCGCCCGGCGAGGCCGCGCTGACCGCCGCCCGGCGCGAGCTGCTCGAGGAGACCGGACATTCCGCGGATGACTGGCAGACGCTCGGCGCCTTCGTCACCAACGCCAACCACCGCTGCCAGACCGCGCACTTCTTCAAGGCGACGGGATGCCGGCTGGTCGCGACGCCGGACTCGGGCGACCTCGAGGAGGTCGAGCACGTGGCGATGACCTACGACGAGGTCGTCGCCGCCGCGCGCAACGGCGAGTTCGCCCTCGTCACCCAGGTGGCGATGTTCGCGCTGGCGACGCACCCGGCGTTCGCGCGCTGAGGGTCCCCGCGGGGGACAAGTGTCCCACGCCGATCGCGCGGAATCGCCGCCGTGGGACACCCCGCCGACGGAAGCATCCCTGCGCTTTCAACGGTCTAAGCGAGTCTTCTAGCGCTTTGTCCCACTGTCCCACACTGGGCATTTGGGACACCTGGGACAGTTGGGACACTTTTGCACAGGCGCTGCGCACGCGTGCACGACTGGCATCGTCGTTGCACGGTGGCGCCGGTCTTCCCCTTTCGCGCGGACGCGACGCGAACCGCACTCGGCGCGCCCAGCGCGCGGCGCCAGCGTGTTACCATTCGCCCTCGCGATCAGCATCCGATCGAGTTCCGCCCATGGCCCCTCCGTTCCCCGACATCACCGCGCTGATCCTCGCCGGCGGCGCGAGTCGTCGCATGGGCAGCGACAAGGCATTCGTCGAGGTCGAGGGCGTGCCGCTGATCGTGCGCGTCCACCGCGTCGTCGCGCCGCTGTTCGCCGATGTGCTGGTGGCCGCCGGTCGCGAGACTCCGGGACGCGGGCCGTTCCCGGCGCGCGTCGTCTATGACGAGATTCCCGGCCAGGGGCCGCTCGGGGGTGTGCTGGCCGGCGTCCGGGCCGCCACGACGCCGTGGGTGTTCGCGTTCGCCTGCGACATGCCGAATCTCGATCCGCGCGTCATCGAACGGATCGCGCGGGAGCGGGCGGACGGGGTGCTGGCCGTCGTGCCGGAGAGCGAGGGCGGCGTCGAATCGTGCCACGCGCTCTATTCCCGCGCCGCGCTGCCGGCGATCGAAGACGCCCTCCGCGAGGGCGAACGCGCCCCGCACCGGCTGTTCAAGCGGATCGGGGCGCGGGTGATCCCGAAGGCCGACATCGCGGCGGTCGATCCCGCGTTCCGCTCGCTCGCCAACCTCAACACGCCGGACGACCTCAAGGGCGTCTAGACGGTCGCCGTCGGGAGCGTCGGGCCTTGCGTCGCGGGCGGTTTTCGGGGAACGTGCGGCTCTCTTTTTCCAGCCCTCTGTCCGAAGCCGAAATCCGATGATTCCCCGCTATTCCCGCCCCGAGATGACGGCGATCTGGTCGCCGGAAGCGAAGTTCCAGATCTGGCTCGAGATCGAGGCTCACGCCTGCGACGCACAGGCGGCGCTCGGCGTCATCCCGAAGAGCGCGGCGCGCGCCCTGTGGAAGAAGGGCCGCTTCGAGATCAAGCGCATCGACGCCATCGAGAGGACGACCAAGCACGACGTCATCGCGTTCCTCACCAACGTCGCCGAGCACGTCGGCCCCGAGGCGCGGTTCATCCATCAGGGCATGACGTCCTCCGACGTCCTCGACACCTGCCTGTCGGTGCAGCTCAAGCGCGCGGCGGACCTGCTCATCGCCGACGTCGACCGGATTCTGAAGGCGCTGAGGAAGCGCGCGTTCCAGTACAAGTGGACGCCGACGATCGGCCGCAGCCACGGCATCCACGCGGAGCCGACCACGTTCGGCGTCAAGCTCGCCGGCTACTACGCCGAGTTCACCCGCGCCCGCGAGCGCCTCGTCGCGGCGCGGCGCGAGATCGCGACCTGCGCCATCTCGGGCGCGGTCGGCACGTTCGCCAACATCGACCCCAGGGTCGAGGCGCACGTCGCGAAGAAGCTCGGTCTTGCGGTCGAGCCGGTGTCGACCCAGGTCATCCCGCGCGACCGCCACGCGATGTTCTTCGCGACACTCGGCGTGGTCGCCTCGTCGGTCGAGCGCCTCGCCACCGAGATCCGCCACCTGCAGCGCACCGAGGGGCGCGAGGCCGAGGAGTTCTTCGCCCCGGGCCAGAAGGGCTCGTCGGCGATGCCGCACAAGCGCAACCCGGTGCTTACCGAGAACCTGACCGGGCTTGCGCGGCTCGTGCGCTCGGCGGTGATCCCGGCGCTGGAAGACGTGGCGCTGTGGCACGAGCGCGACATCTCGCACTCGTCGGTCGAGCGGATGATCGGTCCCGACGCGACGGTGACGCTCGACTTCGCGCTGGCGCGCCTCGCCGGCGTCGTCGAGAAGATGCTGGTGTACCCGAAGCGGATGCGCGCCAACCTCGACGCGCTCGGCGGGCTCGTGCACTCGCAGCGCGTGCTGCTGGCGCTGACGCAGAAGGGCGTCAGCCGCGAGGACGCCTACCGCATCGTGCAGTCGAACGCGATGAAGATCTGGGCCGAAGGCGGCACCTTCGCCGACAAGCTGCTCGCCGAGCCCGAGGTGACGAAGCGCTTCAAGCCGGCCGAGGTGCGCGCGATGTTCGACGAGCGGTACCACTTCCGCCACGTCGACACGATCTTCCGCCGGGTATTCGGGACCAGGGGCCCCAGGGCGCCGCGCGCGCTGCGCTAGCGGCGACGCCCGCGTCGATCCGCCTACTTCTTCTCGGCGACGACCTGGGCGCGCGCGGTCTCCTCGAGCGCCGCGAGCTGCTTGGCGACCGCCTTGGCGTCGATCTTGGCGCCGCGGGTGCGGACGTCCGTCATGACCTTTTCAATGACGTCGTCGTCGCCGGGCTTCTCGAGGTCGGCGGCGACCACTTCCTTGGCATAAGCGTCGGCCGCATCGCCCTTGAGGCCGAACTGCTCGGCGAGCCACAGGCCGAGGAGCTTGTTGCGCCGGGCGCGGACGCGGAACTTGGTTTCCTCGTCGAGGCGGTACTTGGCCTCAAAGCCCTTTTCGCGATCGTCGAAGCCGGACATGCGACGCTGCTCCCTTCCGCAACAGTAACGGTCAGGGTCTCCGGAGGTGCCGGGAAACCCGCCCGTTTTATAGCGGCGCGGGGCGCTCCGTGGTATCCGAAAGTTCATGTGCACGATGGTCATCCTGCGCCGCCCGGGCCACCTGTGGCCGGTGCTGATCGCCGCCAATCGCGACGAGAACGGCGGCCGCCCGTGGGACCCGCCGGGGCGCCACTGGGCGGACCGCCCGGAGGTCGTCGCCGGGCGCGATCGCCTCGCCGACGGGAGCTGGCTCGGCATCAACGACCACGGGGTCGTCGCCGGGATCCTCAACCGGCGCGCCTCGCTGGGACCCGAGGCGGGCAAGCGCTCGCGGGGCGAACTGGTGCTGGAGGCGCTCGATCATGCCGATGCCCGCGAGGCAGTGCGGGCGCTCGCGGCTCTCGACGGCGCGGCGTACCGGCCATTCAACCTCGTCGTCGCCGACAACCGCGATGCCGCGTGGGTGCGCCATTCGGGTGCCACTCGCGTCGAGGTCCTGGCGATCCCAACCGGCCTGTCGATGCTGACTGCGGGCGACCTCGACGACGCGACCAGTCCGCGGGTGCGACGTTATCTGCCGCGGTTCCAGACCGCCGCGATTCCCGATCCCGGCGCCGCCGACTGGCGCGAGTGGCAGTCGCTGATGACCTCGACCGAGCGCGATCCGTGGGAGAGCCCGCGCGCCGCCATGAACATCGTCACCGACGGTCCGTTCGGCACCGTGTCGAGCTCGCTGATCGCCCTGCCGCAGCCGGGGACCGATCTCAAACCGGTCTGGCGCTTCGCCGCCGGACGTCCGGGACAAGCGCCGTACGAGGACGTGCCGCTCGGACGCTGACTTGCGGTCGGCCAGCCCTCGAACATCGCGGCGGTGGTGGTCGACGGGCGCTTCCTCAAGCAGGACGTCCGGCCGACGACGGTCGATGTCGACAAGCTCGGCCGCGACGCCGCCGACACCATCGAGGGGATCGAGCGGGCCCGCCAGGACGCGAGCAAACCCGGGGCCGGCGAGGGCGTCTGGAGCCTGTTCACGGGGCACTGATTTAGGGCCGAATCGACGCTATCGGAGCCTTGCCGCGGGCCTTCCCGGCAAAGGCTTATCCACAGGGCGGAAATGCCGGGGCGAACATTGTTTCGCCCCCCTCCCTGCGCTATATCATGGGTCCCGTTCGACCCCCGCGGCGCCGTATCGGCGCCGCCGCTTTTTCCGGAAAATCATGGCTCGCCGCAAGCAGATCTACGAAGGCAAGGCGAAGGTCCTTTTCGAAGGGCCGGAACCGGGCACCCTCGTCCAGTACTTCAAGGACGACGCGACCGCGTTTAACAACCAGAAGCGCGGCACGATCACCGGCAAAGGCGTGCTGAACAACCGCATCTCCGAGCATCTGATGATGCGGCTGCAGGAGATCGGCATCCCGACCCACTTCATCCGCCGCCTCAACATGCGCGAGCAGCTCGTGCGCGAGGTCGAGATCATCCCGATCGAGGTGGTGATCCGGAACGTCGCCGCCGGCTCGCTGTCGCAGCGGCTCGGCATCGAGGAAGGCACGGCGCTGCCCCGCTCGATCGTCGAGTTCTATTTCAAGAACGACCGCCTCGGCGACCCGATGGTCAACGAGGAGCACATCACCGCGTTCGGCTGGGCGACGACCCAGGAGATCGACGAGATCATGAATCTCTCGCTCCGGATCAACGACTTCCTGCTCGGCCTCTTCCTCGGCGTCGGCATCAAGCTGGTCGACTTCAAGCTCGAGTTCGGGCGGCTGTGGGAAGGCGACGACATGCGCATCGTGCTGGCCGACGAGATCAGCCCGGACAACTGCCGGTTCTGGGACGCCCGCACCAACGAGAAGATGGACAAGGACCGGTTCCGCCGCGACCTCGGCAACGTCGAGGAAGCCTATCAGGAAGTGGCGCGCCGCCTCGGCATCATGCCCGAGGGCGGCCCGCGCGACATGAAGGGGCCGGAGACCGTTCAGTGAAGGCCCGCGTCCACGTCACCCTCAAGAACGGCGTTCTCGATCCCCAGGGCAAGGCCATCGGCCACGCGCTGGGCTCGCTCGGCTTCTCCGGCGTCGGCGAGGTCCGCCAGGGCAAGTTCATCGAGATCGAGCTCGCCGAGACCGACGCCGGCAAGGCCAAGGCGCAGGTGAGGGACATGTGCGAGAAGCTTCTCGCCAACACCGTCATCGAAGATTACCGCATCGATGTGGATGCCTGACGCGCGCCACGTCCCTACCGCCAGGAGTTGTTCGTGAAGGCGGCTGTCATCGTTTTCCCCGGCTCGAACTGCGACCGCGACGTCGCCGTCGCCCTCGAGCAGTCGATGGGCCGGGCTCCGGCCATGATCTGGCACGGCACGTCCGAGCTCCCGAAGCTCGACCTCATCGTCGTGCCGGGCGGTTTCTCCTACGGCGACTACCTGCGCTGCGGCGCGATGGCCGCCCACTCGCCGATCATGCGCGAGGTCAAGGCCCAGGCGGCCAGAGGCACGCTCGTGCTGGGCATCTGCAACGGCTTCCAGATCCTCACCGAGGCGCAGCTCCTGCCCGGCGCGCTGGTGCGCAACGCCTCGCTCAAGTTCGTCTGCAAGGACGTGAACCTGAAGGTCGAGAACGCGAAGAGCGCCTTCACCCGCGGCTACAAGGCGGGCCAGGTGATCCGCGTCCCGGTCGCCCACGGCGACGGCAACTACGTCGCCGATCCCGAGACGCTGAAGCGGATCGAGGGCGAAGGCCGCGTCGCCTTCCGCTACGTCGACGCGAACGGCCAGCCGACCGACGACGCCAACCCCAACGGATCGCTCGCCAACATCGCCGGCATCCTCAACGAAAAGGGCAACGTGCTCGGCATGATGCCGCACCCCGAGCGGTTGTCGGACCCGCTGCTCGGCGGCACCGACGGCCGCGCGATGTTCGAGGCGCTCGCCAAGGTGGTGATGGCATGAGCACCGCCGCCTCGACGAAGAATCCCGCCACCGCTCCCGTCACGCCGCAGATCGCGGCCGAGCACGGTCTGTCGCCCGCCGAGTACGAGCGGGTGCTGGCGATCCTCGGCCGCGCGCCGAACCTCACCGAGCTCGGCATCTTCTCGGTGATGTGGAGCGAGCACTGCTCGTACAAGTCCTCGAAAGTCTGGCTCAAGAAGCTGCCGACCGAGGCGCCGTGGGTGATCTGCGGCCCGGGCGAGAACGCGGGCGTCATCGACATCGGCGACGGGCTCGCCTGCGTGTTCAAGATGGAGAGCCACAACCATCCCTCGTTCATCGAGCCGTATCAGGGCGCGGCGACCGGCGTCGGCGGCATCCTGCGCGACGTTTTCACGATGGGGGCGCGCCCCGTCGCCAACCTGAACGCGCTCCGGTTCGGCGCTCCCGATCATCCGAAGACCCGCCATCTGGTGGCCGGCGTCGTCGCCGGCATCGGCGGCTACGGCAACTGCGTCGGCGTGCCGACGGTCGGCGGCAACACCGCGTTCGACGCGAGCTACAACGGCAACATCCTCGTCAACGCGATGACCGTCGGCATCGCGCCCGCCGACCGCATCTTCTATTCGGCGGCGAGCGGCGTCGGGAATCCGGTCGTCTACGTCGGCTCGAAGACCGGCCGCGACGGCATCCACGGCGCGACGATGGCCTCGGCCGAGTTCGACGAGGCCGCCGAGGCCAAGCGTCCGACCGTCCAGGTCGGCGATCCCTTCACCGAGAAGCTGCTGATCGAGGCCTGCCTCGAGCTGATGAACGAGGACGTCATCGTCGCGATCCAGGACATGGGCGCGGCCGGTCTCACCTCGTCGTCGTTCGAGATGGCCTCGAAGGGCGGCATGGGCGTCGAGGTGGACCTCGACAAGGTGCCGGTGCGCGAGCACGGCATGACCGCCTACGAGATCATGCTCTCCGAGAGCCAGGAGCGCATGCTGATGATCCTGAAGCCCGGCCGCGAGGACGTCGCGCGCCGCATCTTCGAGAAGTGGGAGCTCGACTTCGCCATCATCGGCAGGCTGACCGACACCGGCCGCATGGTGCTGAAGCACCACGGCGACGTCGTCGCCGACCTGCCGATCGCGCCGCTCGCCGATTCCGCGCCGCAGTACGAGCGCCCGTGGACGCCGACGCCGAAGCCCGCGACGCTCGATCCCGCGAGCGTCGAAGCGCCGGGCAAGCCGCTCGAGTCGCTGAAGACGCTGCTCGCCCTCCCCGACCTCGCCTCGAAGCGCTGGATCTGGGAGCAGTACGATCACATGGTGATGGGCGACACCGTCGTGCGCCCCGGCGGCGACGCCGCAGTCGTGCGCATCCACGGCACCGACCGCGGGCTCGCGATGACCGCCGACTGCTCGCCGCGCTACTGCCTGGCCGACCCCGCTGAGGGCGGCAAGCAGGCGGTCGCCGAGGCCTGGCGCAACCTCACCGCGGTCGGCGCGAAGCCGCTCGCCATCACCGACAACATGAACTTCGGCAACCCCGAGAAGCCCGAGATCATGGGCCAGTTCGCGGGCTGCATCGAGGGCATGCGCGAGGCGTGTCTCGCGCTCGACTTCCCGGTCGTGTCGGGCAACGTGTCGCTCTACAACGAGACCAGCGGCAAGGCGATCCTGCCGACGCCGATGATCGGCGCCGTCGGCACGATCGAGGACCTCGACAACTTCGCGACGGTCGACCTCCGCCGCGCCGGCGACAACATCGTGCTCATCGGCGACACCAAGGGTCACCTCGGCCGCTCGATTTACCTCCGCGACCTGCTCGGCCGCGACGAAGGCGCGCCGCCGCCGGTCGATCTCGCCGCCGAGCGTCGCAACGGCGACTTCGTGCGCGGCCTGATCGACAGCGGCACCGTCGTCACCTGCCACGACGTCGCGGACGGCGGGCTGCTGGTCGCAGTCGCGGAGATGGCGCTCGCCGGCGGCATCGGCGCCGAGATCACGGTTCCGACCGCGCTGCCCTGCCCGCTCCATGCGTGGCTGTTCGGCGAGGACCAGGGCCGCTACGTCGTCGCGGTGCGCGACGCCGACGCCGTGCTCGCGGCGGCGCGGGAGGCCGGCGTCCCCGCTGTCCTGCTCGGCCGCGCGGGCGGCGACGCGTTGACAGTGGCGGGGTACGGCACCATATCTCTCGACGAGTTGCGGGCCGCCCACGAGGGCTGGCTGCCGCGCTACATGGCGGCGCCCGACGCGCTCACGCAAGTCTAGGAGTCAGGACCGAAGATGGCGATGGATTCAGGCGAGATCGAACGGCTGATCAAGGCCGCGTTTCCCGACGCCAGCGTCGCCATCGAGGATCTCGCCGGCGACGGCAATCACTACGCCGCCCATGTCGTCTCGGCGGCGTTCAAGGGCAAGAGCCGCGTGCAGCAGCACCAAATGGTCTACGCCGCGCTCCAGGGTAAGATGGGGGGCGACCTGCACGCGCTCGCCCTTCAGACCGCCGTCCCGCAAGGGGCGTGAGCGAGCGGGCAAACGGAGGATACGATGGCCGACAGTCCGGTTGTGGAAGACATCAAGCGCGAGATCGCCGAGAACGACGTGGTGCTGTTCATGAAGGGCACCCCGGTGTTCCCGCAATGCGGCTTCTCGGCCGCGGTGGTCGAAGTGCTGTCGCGCCTCGGCGTGCAGTTCAAGGGCATCGACGTGCTGCCGAACCCCGGCATCCGCCAGGGCATCAAGGACTTCTCGAACTGGCCGACCATCCCCCAGCTCTACGTGAAGGGCGAGTTCGTCGGCGGTTGCGACATCGTCCGCGAGATGTACCAGTCGGGCGAGCTGCAGACGTTCCTCAAGGACAAGGGCGTCGCCGTCACCGCCTCCTGACCCGCGACTCTCGTACATGAGTTCCGAAGGGCCCGCGCATGCGGGCCCTTTTCGTTTGCGCAACGGCTCGCGCAGCCCGCTGGCGGCGTTTGCCGGTGAACGTGCCGCAGCGCTACAGTACGGCACAGTCGTTGCCGTCGCGACGCGACAACGGACCAGAGGGGGAGCATTCCATGAAACGACGTGAATTCCTGAAGACCGCGGGTATCGGCGCGGCGGCGGCGAGCACGCTCGCCGCTCCGGCGATCGCGCAGACGCAGCCGGAGATCCGCTGGCGGCTCGCATCGAGCTTCCCGAAGAGCCTCGACACGATCTACGGCGGCGCCGAGTACGTGGCCAAGCGCGTTGCCGAGATGACCGACAACAAATTCCAGATCCGCGTCTTCGCCGCGGGCGAGTTGGTGCCGGGCCTGCAGGTGCTCGACGCGGTGCAGGCCGGCACCGTCGAGATCGGCCACTCGGCCGGTTACTACTACGTCGGCAAGGACCCGACCTGCGCGTTCGAGACCGCGATTCCGTTCGGCCTCAACTCCCGTCAGCAGCACGCCTGGTGGTACTACGGCGGCGGCAAGGAGCTGATGCAGGACTTCTTCAAAAGCTACAACGTCATCGACTTCCCGTGCGGCAACACCGGCGCGCAGATGGGCGGCTGGTTCCGCAAGGAGATCCGCACCGTCGACGATCTCCGCGGCCTCAAGTTCCGGGTCGGCGGCTTCGCCGGTCAGGTGCTGAGCAAGCTCGGCGTGGTCCCGCAGCAGATCGCCGGCGGCGACATCTATCCGGCGCTCGAGAAAGGCACGATCGACGCCGCCGAGTGGGTCGGCCCCTACGACGACGAGAAGCTCGGCTTCTACAAGGTCGCGAAGAACTACTACTACCCCGGCTGGTGGGAGGGCTGCGCGGTCCTCAACTGCTACGTCAACCTCGACCAGTGGCAGAAGCTGCCGGCGTCGTACCGCGCGATCATCGAGGCGGCGTGCGCCGAGGCGACGCACTGGATGCTCGCCAAGTACGACTCCGAGAACACGGCGGCGCTGCGGCGGCTGGTCGCGGCCGGCACGCAGCTCCGGCCGTTCAGCAAGGAGATCCTCGACGCCTGCTACAAGGCGACCAACGAGCTGTACGAGGAGACCGCCGCCGCCAATCCCAGGTTCAAGAAGGTCTACGATTCGTGGAAGCCGTTCCGCGCCGAGACGCAGGCGTGGCTGCGGGTGTGCGAGCAGACCTACGACAACTACGTGTCCCAGGCGAGCCGCACCTGACGGGCGGCTGCGATCCGAGACCGAAACCCCGCGGCGATCCCGCGGGGTTTTTTCTCGCCCTATTTGAAGTCGATCTGCGGCGGCTCGTACGGCTGGACATCGAGGCCCGGCAACTGGATCTCCATGCCCGGCTGAACCACCGGCGGCTTGTCGAGGCTGTGGAGCACGAGGTCGGGGAAGCGGATCACCAGCGCCACCATCACGATCTGGATCAGCACGAACGGCACCGCGCCCCAGTAGATCTCGCCCGACCGGATTCCGGCGACGACGCGGCCGGTCACCTTGTCGACGAAGTCGGACGCGGGCGCGACGCTGCGCAGGTAGAACAGCGCGAACCCGAACGGCGGGTGCATGAACGACGTCTGCATGTTGACGCCGAGCAGCACGCCGAACCAGATCAGGTTGATGTCGAGCTTGGTCGCGACCGGCGCCAGCAGCGGCACGACGATGAACGCGAGCTCGAAGAAGTCGAGGAAGAACGCGAGGAAGAACACCAGGATATTGACGACGATCAGGAAGCCGAGCTGCCCGCCCGGCAGGCTGGTCAGCAGGTGCTCGACCCAGAGGTCGCCGTCGACGCCGCGGAACACCAGGCTGAACACCGTCGATCCGACCAGGATGAACATCACGAACGACGACAGCCGCGCCGTCTTCTCGGTCGCCTCGCGCAGCAGCGTCCAGTTGAGCCGGCGATTGAGCAGCGCGAGGACGAGAGCGCCCACCGCGCCCATCGCGCCGCCCTCGGTCGGCGTCGCGACGCCGATGAAGATCGTGCCGAGGACGAGGAAGATCAGCACCAGCGGCGGCACCAGCGAGAACACAACCCGGCGCAGGAACGCCAGACCCCACACCGCGCGGGCGTCCGGCGGCACGGCGGGCGCGGCCTTCGGCCGCACGATGGTGACGATCAGCACGTAGACGGCGTAGAACCCGGCGAGCATGAGCCCCGGGATGAACGCGCCGGCGTACATGTCGCCGACGGACCGGCCGAGCTGGTCGGCCATGACGATCAGCACGAGGCTCGGCGGGATGATCTGCGCGAGCGTGCCCGAGGCGGCGATGACGCCCGTCGCAAGCCTGCGGTCGTAGCCGTAGCGCAGCATGATCGGCAGCGAGATCAGCCCCATCGAGATCACCGACGCGGCGACGACGCCGGTCGTCGCGGCGAGCAGCGCGCCGACGAAGACGACCGCGTAGGCGAGACCGCCGCGCAGCGGCCCGAAAAGCTTGCCGATCGTGTCGAGCAGCTCCTCGGCCATGCCGCTGCGCTCGAGGATCATCCCCATGAAGGTGAAGAACGGGATCGCCAGCAGCGTGTCGTTGCGCATGATGCCGAACACGCGCTCGGGCAGCGCCTGGAGCAGGCTGACATGAAGGAGCCCGAGCTCGATCCCGATCGCGCCGAAGAACAGCCCGATGGCGGCGAGCGCGAACGCCACCGGATACCCGAGCAGCAGGAAGATGACGAGGGCCGCGAACATCAGCGGTCCCATGTTGGCCACGAGGAACGCGGTCACCGCGGCGGCTCCGGCAGGAGGTCGAGTGCGGGGTCGCGCGGCGGCTCGGTGGGATCGGGGATCGCGCCGGCGAGGAACGCCAGCCGCTTGATCAGCTCCGAGACACCCTGGAGCGCGAGCAGCGCGAACGCCGTCGGGATGAGGACCTTCGCCGGCCAGCGGATGAGGCCGCCGGCGTCGCTCGAGTACTCGCCGCGGACGTAGGACTCGACGAACATCGGCCACGCGAACCACGCGATAATGACCGCCATCGGCATGAGGAAGAGGACGATCCCGACGACGTCGATCCAGGCGCGAGCGCGCGGCGGCAGGCGGGCGAAGAAGATGTCGATGCGGACATGCTCGTTGCGCTGCAGCGTGTAAGACGCGCACAGCAGGAACACCGCACCGTAGAGATACCACTGGATCTCGAGCCAGGCGTTCGAGCTGGTGTTGAGCGTGTAGCGCACGAGCGCGTTGCCGGCGCTCACCAGCACGGCAACGAGCACCAGCCAGGTCGCCGCACGGCCGACGGCGCCATTCAGGGCATCGATGGCGCGGGACAGGCGGAGAAGCGCAGTCACTGGCGCGTGCCTCCGCGCACCCGTGGACTACGGATGGGCGCCGCACCGGCGATGGACGGATCGCGTCGCGTCGGCGACATCAACGGACTAGCCCCAATCGGACGTCTTTTCTTGAAGCCTCGCCCGCCCTTGTCGCCCAAATTTCCAGCGGATTCAAGGCCATGTTTCGCTTCGTCGCAACGCGACCGCGGCGTCGCTTCGCCGGGGAACGGCTCGGACCGTTCCGCACTTTATCCGGCAGAGCTTACGCAGCGAAGGAGCCCGGCATGGCCAAGACCACCACCGATCACAACGAGATCCGCCGCTGGGCCGAGCGGCACGGCGGCAAGCCCGCGGACGTGAAGAGCACCGCGCGCAAGGACGACCCCGGAATCATCCGGATCATGTTCCCCAAGGCGCCGCACTCGGAGCACGAAAGCCTGCAGGAGATCTCCTGGGACGAGTTCTTCGAGAAGTTCGACGAAAAGCGACTGGCGCTGATCTACGAGGAGGACTCCAACTTCTCGAAGCTCGTCAGCCGCGAGACCGCGGACAGCAAGTCCCACTGAACCTGCGGATGGGAGTCGGCGGAGAATATCCGCCAACTCCCCTTCCGCACTCTACGTACCGCATTGCCCTTTGGGGCCTGCGGAGCCGCGTGCCTGCGCGGCCCTACGCGGCGACCAGCGCGAAGCGCTTCGCCATCTCGGCGACGCGCCGCCCGAGATGCTCGGCGGTCTTGAGATCGCTCGCGCTCGGTCCGTTCTCCGGACCCTCGTCGATGTTCGACTGCGCCGCCGCTCCGGCGGCCACGCCGAGGCGGTTCAGGTCCTCGACGCTGCCCTTGGACGAGTTGTTGCCGGGCAGCAGATCCAATCCCACCCAGATCATCCCGTGCTGAAGCGCAAACGTGATGAGCTGCTGGAAAACCGTCTGCTTGTCGCCGTTCTGGGACCCGGAATTGACGAATCCGGCGGCGAGCTTGTCCTTCCATGCCTGCTCGGCCCAGAGCTTCGACGTCGCCTCCATGAACGACTTCATGGCCGCCGAGGCGCTGCCCATGTAGGTGGGCGAGCCGAAGATGATGGCGTCGGCGGCGTTCAGTTCGCCGATCCGGCCCACGGCCTCTTCGACCGGGACCATCGCGACCTTCCCGCCACCCAGGGCGGCGCCGCGCGCCACGGCCTCCGCCTGGACCTTGGTGTGGCCAAAACCTGAATGGAAAACCACTGCGATACGGGGCATTTCGTGTCTCCTGAGCGGTATCGGACGGCTGCAGTTGGGCTCGCCGTCTTGATTACCTTTTGTGGAATAGTTACTTATTAGAACTACAATCCAGAAAAATGTTCGCTTGAGTGTGGTTTGTAAAGTAGGTACGTTTTTGTAACTAAATACCGCGTCAGTAAACGAACGCGGCAACTGGAGGAAGCCCTATGCGCGAACGCCAGACCAAGTGCCCGATGGACGCCCTGTTGCGCCTGCTGATGGGGCCGTGGACGACGTACATCCTGTGGGTGCTGCGCTCGACCAAGGAACCGGTGCGGTTCGGCGAGCTGAAGCGGCGCGTGCCGGGCATCTCGGCGAAGGTGCTGACCGAGCGTCTGCGCCTGCTCGAGCGCGCCCAGGTGATCGAGCGCCGGCACCTCGCGACCATCCCGCCGCAGGTGAGCTACACGCTGGCGCCGCGCGGTCTCGAACTGAACGAGGTGCTCGACAGGCTCAACGAGGTGGCGCTGCGCTGGAACCTCGTCGGCACCATGGAGGCGGCCGAGCCGCAGAAGCAGGACAAGGTCGCCTGAGCGGGCATGACGTCCCGTCAGGAGCGTCGCCAGCGGCTGGCAAGGCTGGACAAGGTGATCGAGCGCATCGAGCGCTCAGGGCTGTCGGCGCAACCTGAGCTGATCGAGCTCGCCGCAATGGTGGCGATCATCGACGGCGCGTTGGAATCGCCCGCCGGACGATTGCGCCGGGCCGTTGCCCGCATCGTCGCGATCCAGGACAAGTCCAACGCCGCCGCGCCGTTCCGCAACGACGTCGCCTGCCGGAAGGGCTGCACTTTCTGCTGCAGCCTCAACGTTTCGGCCGTGGCGCCGCAAATCTTCGCGGTCGCCGATCACATCCGCGCCAACGTGGCCGATCTCCCCGCCGAGATCGCGCGCATCGACGCCGCCGACGCACACACCCGCGGGCTCGACGCTTACGGCCGCTTCGTCAACAAGGCCTTCTGTGCGTTTCTGATCGACGGCGCCTGCTCGGTGTACCCGGCCCGGCCAGCAGTCTGTCGCGGCGCCCTGTCCCGCTCGGCGCTCGCCTGCGAGAGCGCCTACCGCGGCGAGACCGCCGACAACCCCGCCGCGATCGATGCCGCGACGGTGTACCGGACCGCCTGTGACGAGGCGTTCCTCGCCGTGCTGCACAAACGAGGCCTGCGCCTCGCCGCTTACGAACTCGCCCACGCGGTGCTGGTGGCGCTCAGCGACGCCGAGGCGGAAACGCGCTGGCGCACGGGCGAGGATGTCTTCGCGCCGGTGCGTGCTGAAACGCTCGCGAGTAACGCGAACGACGACGCGTTCTGGAGCGCGCTGTGGAACGCGGCCCACGGTGATCCTGTCGCGTCGGCGCCCTACTCTGCGCGCTTCCCCGACTGGTGCCGTTGACGGTCGGCTACGCCGGCCGCCGTCCGCGCCGCGCCAGCGCTTCGGCGAAAATGCGATCGAAGAACGCCACGATGGTCTCGTCGCGCGCGTAATCGGGAACGCGGTTGTCGCGCAGCCACGGCGTGGACAGCATCCTCAGGTAGAGATCGCGCGTACTGTCGACTTCGATGACGTAGTCGAGCATCTCCCTCAGCGATCCGAAACGGCTGAAATCGACATAGCTGGCGGGCTCGAACTCGAGCTGCGCCTGCGGATCGCCAATGTAGATCGGGACGCTGCCCGCCAACATGGGCTCGACGAGCTTTTCCGTCGCATATCCCGGCCAGACCGCGTTTTCGACCGCGAGGGTGAACCTGTATCGCTTCAGGAACTCGACCTTGCCGACTATGCCGTCAGGGACGCGCCAGCCGTCGCGGTTGTTCATGCAGCGCCCCACCGCGTCGACGGATTTGCGGCGCTCGAGCTCGGTGAACACCGCGTTCCGAAACGCAACGTCATGGGCATAGATGAAGTTGCAGAACGACGACCTCGCCGCGGCGACCTGTTCCCAATCCGTGTTCGGGTCCTTGACGAGCGCTTCCGGGGCGAGACCGACGTCGCGCAACCGATAGACCCACAGCGGCAGGCGCAGGTGGTTGGGGTGGTCGACGAGCCGTGAGAAGGAGATGGCGAAGTCGCACTGGCTCATCACCGGCTCCGCGTTCTCGCCGGTCATGAACACGCGCACGAACGGCCGCTCGCCGATGACCGGCATCTGGTACCGGCACTCGCCGCTCGGCAAGTCCTGCCGGTTGCCGTCGGCGAACACCGAATAGAACACCACCTCGGGGGCTTCCGAGAGCACGAGCTCGTAGCGGTCGCACACCTGCGGGAACATGCGCCGGAGCTGGCCGAAGTCGAAGGTCTCCCAAAACAGCGCGAAGTTGACGGCGATGCGCGGCCGCATGATCCCCCCGGTGGTCGAAGCCCGCGAAGCATACATGACACGGGCGGGTGCTAGAACCCGATCGCCGCGTCACCGGGCGCTGGACCCGCCCGACGCACTCGCCTACCTTCGAGCCGCGGCGCGCTGACCGTGCGCGCGCATCATCACCCTGCGAGGATCGAATCGTGGAGATCGATATCCGCGGCCATCGCTGCGTGTACGAGCTGACCGGCTCCGGACCCAATCTCACTCTGCTGCATAGCGTCGGACTGAGTACCCGGGAGGGCTGGCGCAACCAGGTGCCGGCACTCGCGAAGCACTTCACCGTCCTGACCTTCGACTTCCGGGGCCTGGGGCAGTCGGGCCGCGGGACCGAGCCGCTCGGCGTCGCGACGTTCGCCGACGACCTCGAGGCCCTGCTCGCGGCGCTCGGGATCCGGCGCACGGCGGTAATGGGAATCTCGCTCGGCGGCTTCGTGGCGCAGGCGATCGCGTTGAAGCGGCCCGACGTCGTCTCGGCGCTGGTCCTGGTCTCGACGACCAGCAGGATCTTCGCGGGGAACCAGCAGCGCCGGACCGAGCGCAACCAGCGCATCCGAGCCGCCGGCATGGCTGCCGCCGCGGCGCACCAGATCGAGAGCCACTTCCCGCCGGAGTTCGCCCGGGCGAATCCCGACGTCTGCGCCTGGTACGAACGGCACTACCTCGCCAACGACCCCGAGTCCTACATCGCGATCATGGACGACCTCGGCCGGTTCGACACGACCGAGCGACTCAAGGACATCCGTTGTCCGACGCTGATCGTGGCCGGGGACCGGGACTCGACGTCAGTGGCGGGCCGCCAGCCGCTCGACAGCGCCAAGACGCTGCACGCCGGGATTGCGGGATCGGAGCTCGCGGTGATCGCGGGCGCGAATCATTATCCGCAGATCGACCATACCGACGACTTCAACGCGCGCGTCATGGCTTTCCTGCGCGAGGCCGCCTGAGGTAGAGCGCAACAGAGGAGGTTCAAGTGAAGCTGTACATGTACCCCGCATCGACCACCTGCCGGCCGATCCTGCAGTTCGTCATCGACGAAGGGATCCAGATCGAAACGCAGGTCGTCGACCTCATGAAGGGAGAGCAGTACGGCCCCGAATTCACCCGGATCAATCCCAACCACCAGGTCCCGCTGCTCGAGGATGGGGACTTCCGTGTCACCGAAAGCGCCACGATCCTGCGCTATCTCGCCGAGAAGTCAGGGTCCCATGCATACCCGAAGGACCTCCGGGAGCGGGCGCGGGTGAACGAGATGCTCGACTGGTTCAACTCGAACTTCTACCGCGAGTGGGGATACGGGTTCATCTACCCGCAAGTGTTCCCTCACATGAAGCGGCCCGATCCCGCGGTGCAGGCGGCGACGGTGGCGTGGGGTCGCGAGAAGGCCAGGAAGTGGTTCAAGGTCCTGAACGATCACTGGATCGGCCCCGACAAGAAATATCTGTGCGGAACCGAGATCACGCTCGCCGATTACTTCGGCGCTGCCCTCGTGACGATGGGCGAGTTCATCAACTGCCGGCCGACCGCCTACCCGAACGTCTGCCGCTGGCTGGACACGGTCAAGGGACGGCCGAGCTACGCGACGGCAAATGCCATCTTCAACGGCTACTGCGAGCAGATGAAGGAGCAGACGTTCGAGTCCCTCTGAGCGGCGCCGCCGTCAGGCGAACACACTCTCGTCGATGTGCTTGCCCATCAGCGAGGGCACGCCGTTCGCGCGCATCTCCTTGAGCCACATCGCGTGAATGCGGGGGTCCTGGTCGCGGTACTCGATCTGCCGGCCGCCGTCCTTGACGCTGGTGTCGGTGCGCTGCTGCTCGGAGTTGGCGCGCCGCTCGCAAATGATCGGATAGCGCTTGGTGCCGAACAGCGTCGCGAGATACCGCGCCGGCTCGGCGCTGGTGTTGAAGTGCTGGTGGAACATGGCGTCGGGCGGCGCGTAGACGAACCCGTACTCCCACTCGCGGCGGATGAAATCGTCCTGCCCTTCGTACCAGAGCAGCGAATAGCCGGTGCCGGTGATCGCGAACACATGGGCGCCGGGCCCGTGGCGGTGCGCCTTCTTGTAGGTGCCGACCGGCATCTCCGAGATGTGCGCGCCGATCGAGCCCTCGGCGAGCAGGAACTGCATGTTCGATGAACCCGCGCCGCGCGCCTCCCAGGCGATGAGCTGGAAATTCGCGAGATCGGCGACGAAGTTGGTTTCCCACAGGTTGCGGCCGGGGCGGATCGACGTCAGCTCGCCGTCGCCGCTGTAGTATCCCGCCTGCCCGGTGCGCTCCGGGAACCCGACCTGGTTGTCGAAGATGAATGTCTCGTTGCGGAAGAAATTCATCACGAACACGAGATCGTGGCAGACCGCGAGCTTCACCGCCTCGCGCCCGGAGCCGTTGAAGATCTGATAGCGCGCGTTGAGCGGCGGCGCGAACATGCTGCGCGGCCCGAACTCGAACGTGTGCTTGCCGCCCTCGGCGGTCTCGACCACGACGTTGCCGTGGCCGGCAAGGCAGAAGATCACCTCGTCGTAGATGTGGCGCTGCGGCGCCGATGTCTGGCCCGCGGGGATCTCCAGCACGAAGACGCCCAAGTGCTCGCCGCGGCCCTTGAGGTGGATGATCGCGCCCTTGCAACGGTCGCCCAGCCGCGGCCAGGGGCCGGTGTCCACCTTCAGCATGTTGACCCCGAAGTCCTCGTGGATGGGCGGCCCTTCGTTCCTGGCCCATTCGAGGTAGCTGTCGACCAGATAGCGGATCGGCGCGGTGGTCGGCTTCAGCGTGGTCGGCTGTTCGGTGGTCATTCTGGTCCTTTCGTGCGGGCGCGCATCTTGCGCTGACGCAGGCGCGATGCCAAGGCCTCCCCGTGGAACCGGCGCGCTTTACCGCCGAGGCGGCAGCGGGGAAGATGCGGAAAACAGGGGGCCCCATGAAGCTGCCGCGAGAGACCCGGCCGGCCACGGCCACCATCCGTTCGCGGGTGGTGCTCGAGATCGCATCGGAGATGGTCGGCCGCCGCGACCAGCCGTACATCCAGGCCAAAGTGCTGCTGCGCCCGGCGCGCGGCGACAAGGAGTGGCGTCTCGCGTTGTTCGGATCGAGCACCACCGAAGGGATCGAGGCGGTCGCTTGCGGCGAGGCCGATCTCGCCATCACCAACCCGTCGGCGGCGCTGTCGTGCGCCCATCGCGGGACCGGAATGTTCAAAACGCCGCAGCCGGTCCGGCCGATCGCCGTGATCCCGTCCTACGACCTGACGCTGTTCGGGGTCCGCGGCGACTTCGGCATCACCCACATCGAGCAGATCGCCGAGCGCAGGCTGCCGCTCCGGCTGAGCCTGCGCGGCGAGCGCGATCACTACCTGCAGCCGATGCTCGACGACATCCTCGCCGCATGCGGCTGCTCGCTGGCCGACATCGAGCGCTGGGGCGGGCGCATCGTCTACGGCGGCACGCTGCCCTATTTCAACGGCCCGCGCTTCGATTCCTTCCGGCGCGGCGAGATCGACGCGATCTTCGACGAGTCGATCACCAACTGGTGCAACGAGGCGCCGACCGCCGGGATGATGCTCCTCAGCCTGCGCGAGGACACCGTGCGCAAGCTCGAGGCGATGGGCTATCGCCGCGGCATCGTGCGGAAGGCGGAGTTTCCCAATCTCCCGAGCGACCTGCTGACGCTCGACTTCAGCGGCTGGCCGATCCTCGTGCGGGCCGATGCATCCGACGAATTCGTGACGCAGCTCTGTGAATCCCTCGTCGCCCGCGCCGACGTGATCCCGTGGCAGAGCCCGGGCCCATTGCCGGTGGAGCGCATGTGCCGGGACGCGCCCGACACGCCGCAGCTCGTTCCGCTCCATCCCGCGGCCGAACGGTACTGGCGCGCAAAGGGCTACCTGTCCGGAACGTGATCGACGGCGGCTCTGGCGCACGAGGACCCTCAGGCCTAGACTTCCCGTAAAGGCCGGGCGCACAACGACCATGGCCGCATACGGCACAGGGAGCCGAGAATGACCGAGATGCTCGAAGTGTGGCGTCCGAATCGCGATCTCACGAAGGTCAGCGGGGGGCGCCGCAAGGTGCTGATGAAGGACGAGTACCTCACCGTCGCCCGCATCCAATACCAACCGGGCGAGGGCAACGAGTTCCACTTCCACGCCGGAACCAGCCAGGCGTTGTACGTCATCGAGGGCGAGTTCACCGTCCGCACCCGCCACGAGGACGGGCGCGTGACGCAAAAGACTCTCAAGGTCGGCGATTGCGCCCTGGTCGCCGCCGGCGAGCATGAGCAGTTCGTCAACACGGGGGCGACGCCGGCGCTGGTCTGGCAGGTCACCCACACGCCCGGCGAGGTCGTGCGCGGCGAGTCGGGCATGTGAGCGCCCGATGACGGAGGCGCTCAAATTCCGGCTGCGGCACACGATGCTGCCCGTCGCCGACCTCGACCGATCCGTCGACTTCTACACGCGCCTGCTCGGAATGACGGTGGTGCGCGAGCGACGCGATTCGCCGACGCCGACCGCCTATGTCGGCTACGGCGACGAGGCGAGCTATCCCGCCCTCGAGCTGATCTCGGGGACCGAACACGCCGGTGCCAAATGGCACGGTCATATCAATATCGCCGTCTCCGACCTGCCCGCGCTGTGCGCACGGCTGCAGGCAGCCGGGGTCACGTTCGCCCGGCCGCATCGCGAAGCGAACGGCCGGATCCGGTTTGCCTATGCGCTGGACCCCGACGGCTTCGAGGTCGAGTTGGTGGAGGGCGCGCAGTAGCCGAACACGCGTAGTCACCGGGCCTGTCGGGCCCAAGCGGAGGTGTCGCGATGGCTGAGCATGCGTGGCGTAGCGCGTTGGCATCCGTTGCCGTGACGGCGGCGATCCTCGCGGCGGGACCGGTCTTGGCCCAGAGCCGCGGCCCCGTCACCCTCGCCATCGGCTCGGCCGCCGGCGGCGGCTACGACCAGTACGCGCGGCTCACCGCCCGGTATCTGCAGCGCGAGCTCCCGGGAAATCCGACCATCATCGCCAAGAATATGACGGGCGCCGGCGGCATCGTCGTCCTCAACTGGATGTACAACGCGGCGCCCCGTGACGGCTCGGCGATCGCGAGCACGCAGGGAAGCTCCGTGTTCGCGCCCCTTCAGGGCATGGCCGGCGCGCAATACGATCCGCGCGAGTTCAACTGGCTGATCAGCCTCGGCGATCTCAAGAACATCCTCATCGCGCGGACCGACTCGCCGGTCAAGACGCTGGACGACGTGTTCGACAAGGGCATGGCGCTCGGCAACGTCGCCGGCGACTCCTCCATCATCCCGGCGATGCTCAACCGCCTGCTCGGGACCAGGTTCAAGATCATCACCGGCTACCCGGGCACCAACGCGGTCGCGCTCGCGGTCGAACGCGGCGAGGTCGACGGCACCATCAATCTCGAGTGGGGCAGCATCAAGTCGACTCGCGCCGACTGGCTCGAGCGGAAAACGATCCGGCTGCTGATGCAGGTGACGTTCGAGGGCGTCCCGGAGCTTCCCGACGTGCCGACCATCACGAGGTTCATCAAGTCGGACGAGGACCGCGACATGCTGCAGATCCTGCTTGCGAAGCAGGATATCGGGCGGCCGTTCCTCGCGCCGCCCGGCGTCGCCCCGGCGATCGTTGCCGAGCAGCGGCGGATCCTCGAAAAGATCGCCCACGATCCCGAGTTCCGCGCCGAGGCGGCCAAGATGAAGCTGCCGATCGATCCCTCGCCCGGCGCGGAGCTCGACGCCCTCGTGAAGCGCGTCTATGCGATCCCGCAGTCGACGATCGAGCACCTCCACCGCGAGATGAAGCTCGCCGAGAGCGGCATCGTCCAGCGCTGAGGGAGGCGGAACGAAAAAGCCCCGGACCTGCGTCCGGGGCTTTTGTCTCTGCCGAGTAGCTCCCGCTTACCGCGAGTAGAACCCTCGTTACCGCGAGTAGAACTCGATGACGAGGTTCGGTTCCATCTGCACTGGCCACGGCACGTCGGCCGGCTTCGGGGTGCGGACGAACTTGCCCTTCATCTCGCGGTGGTCGACCTCGTAGTAGTCCGGCACGTCGCGCTCGGGGCTCTCGATGGCGGTGAGGATGGTCGCCATCTGGCGCGACTTCTCGCGCACCTGGATGACGTCGCCTTCCTTGATGATGTAGGAGGGAATGTTGACGCGCTTGCCGTTGACCGTGATGTGGCCGTGGCTGACAAGCTGGCGCGCGGCGAACGGGGTCACGACGAACTTGAGGCGGTACACGGCGGTGTCGAGGCGGCGCTCGAGCAGCGCGACGAGCTGGTCGCCCGAGTCGCCGCGCGACCGGATCGCCTCCTCGTAGTAGCGGCGGAACTGCCGCTCGCCGATGTTGCCGTAGTAGCCCTTCAGCTTCTGCTTCGCCATGAGCTGGATGCCGTAGTCGGACGGCTTGTTCCGCTTGGCGCCGTGCTGGCCGGGGCCGGATTCGCGCTTGTTGACCGGGCTCTTCGGGCGGCCCCAGAGGTTGAGGCCGAGGCGGCGGTTGATCTTGTACTTCGACTCGATGCGCTTGGTCATGACAGTCCCGTGTTTGCGGCGTTATTGAGTGTCCCGATAGGCCCGAACCGGTCCGCTAAGCCGTTGATTCGGGCGGGATTCTGGACCGGCCGAGCGTGGCCGCCACAACCCGCGTTCTCGGGAGTGCGCGCCGGGGTTTCCGGCGCGAGGGGCGCACTATAGTCAGCCCGGTCTGATTGTCAAACCGAGCCATCGGGCCGTTTTCGGCTGTGCCCGGGCGCCACACAAGGTGCGAATTCCCGCGTGAATTGATCCGCATCAACAACCCAAATCGTCAGCCCTGTATGTCTCCGCGCGACCGATCGACGGGTTATCAGGAGCGGTAGTTGGACGATCAGCACGACCACAGCGAGGGGCCACCCGCGGACGAGGACGACCACGTCGCCACGCTGCGGCGCGAGCTTGCCGCCAGCCGCAGCGCCCACGTGTGCCGGCGCAACTTCGGCGAGGACTGCCGGTGCGAGGCGTTCTCGAACTGGGTGGTCGCCCAGGCGCACCGCCTGCTCGCCGACGAACGCGCCGAGGTGCGCCGGCACGGCGAGCGCCTGCTGCGAAGCGTCGTCGAGGGATTGACCGGTCGCCGGATGGCCGGGGCCGAAAAGCCCTGAGGATTACCCGCGCGGCTTGCGGCCGAGCGGCCGCTGGTCCGCCGCCTCGCCCCGTGCCCGCGGCTCGACCAGCGCCTTGATGATGCCGCGCAGCGTCCGGACCTCCTGCTCGGTGAGGCCGGCGCGGGCGAAAATGTTGCGGATGCTGATGACCATGCCGGGCCGCTTCTCCGGCGGATACAGGAATCCCGCGCGATCGAGCTCGGCCTCGAGGTGCTCGTACAGCGACGTCAGCGATTGGCCTGTCGCCGGCTCGTTCTCGGTCCATTCCGGGATCGCCGGCCGCTCGACCGGATTCGCCTGATACCACTCGTAGCCGATCAGCAGCACGGCCTGCGCCAGATTGAGCGACGAATAGCTGGGATTGAGCGGCACCGCGATGGCGGACGCGGCAACCGCGATGTCGTCGTTCTCGAGCCCCGTGCGCTCGGGTCCGAACAGGATACCGACACGGACCCCGGACGCCTCCTCGCCACGGATCTTCTCGGCGGCCGCCCGCGGCGTCAGTACCGGCTTCATCATGTCGCGGCCGCGCGCCGTCGTCGCATAGACCGTGTGCAGGTCGGCGATGGCGTCGGCCACCGTCGCGAACACCCGAGCCCGCTCCAGCACGACGTCGGCGCCGGAGGCGGACGCGCGCGCATGATCGTTGGGCCAGCCCTCGCGCGGCCCGACCAGCCTCATGTCGGCGAGCCCGCAGTTGAGCATCGCCCGCGCCGCCGAGCCGATGTTGACGCCGAGCTGCGGGCGCACAAGGACGATGGCCGGACCCGGCGTCGCCGGGGCTGCGCGACGCGCGTTCTTCGTTCCCGCGGGCATGGTCAGGACGGCCGCGCGCCGGCGCGGAACAGCTTGTAGGTGATCGCGTCGTAGAGCGCGTTGAACGATGCGTCGATGACGTTGGTCGAGACGCCGACCGTCGACCAGCGCGCGCCCTCGGAATCGTGGCTCTCGATGACGACGCGGGTCACCGCCTTCGTGCCCTCGCTCGGCGTCATGATGCGCACCTTGTAGTCGACGAGCTGCATGTCCGCGAGTTCGGGATAGGCCGACGACAGCGCCTTGCGCAGCGCGTTGTCGAGCGCGTTGACGGGGCCGTTCCCTTCCGAGACCTCCATCACGCTCTCGCCCTTGACCTGGACCTTGATCGTGGCCTCGGAGAGGGTGATGAGCTGGCCGCGCGCGTTCCACCGCCGCTCGTCGAGCACGCGGAAACTCTGCAGCTTGAAGTACTCGGGCACGCTGTCGAGGGCGCGGCGCGCCATGAGCTCGAAGCTCGCCTCGGCGCCGTCGTAGCTGTAGCCCTCGTACTCGCGCGCCTTCACCAGGTCGACGAGATCGCGGAGCTTCGGGCTGTGCGGATCGATGTCGATCCCCGCCTCGCGGAGCTGGGCGATGACGTTCGAACGCCCGGCCTGGTCCGACACCACGATGTGGCGATGGTTGCCGACGAGGTCGGGGTCGATGTGCTCGTAGCAGCGCGGGTCCTTCTCGACCGCCGACACGTGGAGCCCGCCCTTGTGGGCGAAGGCGGACTCGCCGACGTACGCCGCGTTGCGCGCCGGCGCCCGGTTAAGCCGCTCGTCGAGCAGATGCGAGACGTGGGTGAGCTTCTTCAGCCCCTCCTTCGAGACGCCGGTCTCGAATCCCATCTTGAGCACCAGCGTCGGGAGGATCGACACGAGGTTGGCATTGCCGCAGCGCTCGCCGAGGCCGTTGAGCGTGCCCTGGATCTGGCGCGCGCCCGCGCGCACCGCCGCGAGCGAGTTCGCGACCGCGTTCTCGGTATCGTTGTGGCAGTGGATGCCGAGGTTCTTACCGGGGATCGTCTTCGCCACCTCGCCGACGATGCGCTCGATCTCATGCGGCAGCGAGCCGCCGTTGGTGTCGCACAGCACGATCCAGCGCGCGCCCGCGTCGTACGCGGCCTTCACGGCCTTCAATGCGTAGTCGGGATTGGCCTTGTAGCCGTCGAAAAAATGCTCGGCGTCGAACAGCACCTCGTCGACCCGCGTCTTCGCGTAGCCGATGCTGTCCGAGATCATCTTGAGGTTCTCGTCCTTCTCGATGCCGAGCGCGACCTCGACCTGGAAGTCCCAGGTCTTGCCGACCATCGTCACGCTGCGCGCCTTGGTCGACAGGAGCGCCACCAGCGTCGGGTCGTTGTCGGCGCTGCGGCCCGCGCGACGAGTCATGCCGAACGCGGTAAAACGCGCGTGCTTGAGTTTCGGCGGGGCGGCGAAAAACGCGTCGTCGGTCGGGTTCGCGCCCGGCCAGCCGCCCTCGACGTAGTCGATGCCGAGGGAATCGAGCGCCTCCGCGATCGCCGCCTTGTCGGCGACGTTGAAGTCGACGCCCTGGGTCTGGGCGCCGTCGCGCAGCGTCGAGTCGTAGAGGTACACGCGGTCGGTCATCGCACCCGCTTCCACGTCGTCCCTTTGGGCGAATCCTCGAGGACGACGCCGTTCGCCTTGAGCTCGTCCCGGATGCGGTCGGCGTCGGCGAAATTACGCGACTTCTTCGCCTCGGCGCGCCGCGCGATCAGCTCCTCGATCGCGCCGTCGGTGAGCCCCGCGCCGCCCTCCGGTTGCCATTTGAACCACGTTTCGGGATCGGCCTGCAACAGGCCGAGGACCGCTCCACCGGCCCTGAGCGACGCGGCAAGCCCGGCACGCTCAGCCTCCGGTGCCTTGTTGATCTGGCCCGCAAGCTCATGGAGCTCGGCAATGGCCTTCGGCGTGTTGAGGTCGTCTTCGAGGGCCGCCAGCACGCCGTCGGGGAGATCCTTCGCGAACGGTCCGGGCCCCGCCTGACGAAGCGAACCGTACAGGCGGTCGAGTCCCTGACGGGCCTGGTTCAGCGCCTCGTCGGTCCAGTCGAGCGGCGCGCGGTAGTGCGCCGACAACAGACACGCGCGGACCGCCTCGCCCGGCGCCTTGGCCAGGAGGTCGCGGACGGTGAAAAAGTTGCCGAGCGACTTCGACATCTTCTCGCCGTTGACCGAGAGGAATCCGTTGTGCAGCCAGACGCGGACGAACTCCTTGCCGTGGTGGGCGCAGGTCGACTGCGCGATCTCGTTCTCGTGATGCGGGAATATGAGATCGAGCCCGCCACCGTGGATGTCGAAGGTCTCGCCGAGATGAGCCTCCGACATCGCCGAGCACTCGATGTGCCATCCCGGCCGGCCGCGGCCCCACGGGCTGTCCCAGCCCGGCTGGTCGGGCGCCGACGGCTTCCACAGCACGAAGTCGGCCGGGTCCTGCTTGTAGGGCGCCACCTCGACCCGCGCCCCGGCGATCATCTCCTTGAGCGAGCGCCGCGACAGCCGGCCGTAGTCCTTCATCGAGGGCACGTGGAACAGCACGTGCCCTTCGGCGGCATACGCATGTCCCGAGGCGATCAGCTCCTCGATCATCCGGATCATCTGGGCGATGTGCTGGGTCGCGCGCGGCTCGATGTCGGGCGGAAGTGCTCCGAGCGCCGCCATGTCCTCGTGGTACATCGCCGTCGTCTCGGCGGTGAGCGTGTCGATCGGGATGCCGCGGTCCCGTGCCGCCGCCATGATCTTGTCGTCGACGTCGGTGATGTTGCGCGCGTAAGTGACGTGGTCCGCGCCGTAGAGGTGGCGCAGCAGCCGGTACAGCACGTCGAACACGACGACGGGGCGCGCGTTGCCGATGTGGGCACGGTCGTAGACCGTCGGGCCGCACACGTACATCCGCACGTTCGAGGGATCGAGCGGCTGAAACGGCTCCTGCCGCCTTGTCAGCGTGTTGTGGAGGGTGAGGGTCACTGGGGAATCCGTCGGATACGCCGCGTCAGGCGGTCGCGCCGGAGAGGCGCTTGAGCGCCCGCTCGCGGCCGATGAGGGGTAGCAGATTCTTCATTTCGGGTCCATGTTCGCGCCCCGTCAGCGCGAGCCGCAGCGGGTGGAACAGGGCCTTGCCGGAGCGCCCGGTGCGCTCGCGGACGGCGCCGGTCCACGCGGGCCAGGTCGCCTCGGTCCACGGCTCCGGCGGCAGCAGGTCGCGGGCGACGGCACACAGGTCGGGATCCTCGATCGTCGCCGGTATCGGCCCCTCCACCACGTCCCACCAGGTCTTCGCGTCGGCGATGCGCTCGATGTTGCCGCGCACCGCGAGCCAGAATCGCTCGTCGGCGTCGCCGAGCCCGATCCTTGCCAGCCGTGGCTGCGCCTCAGCGAACGGCATCGCGTGCAGGACGCGGGCGTTGAGCGCGTCGAGCTCGCGCTCGTCGAGCCGCGGCGAGGCCTTGCCGAACGTGCCGAGGTCGAAGCCCCGCGCCAGCTCCGCGAGCGATCCGGCGACGTGCACGGCGCCCGATCTGCCGAGCGTCGCCAGCATCGAGTCGATGGCCATCGGCTCGATGCCGCGCTCCCGCAGCTCGCTGAGTGACGCAGCCCCTTCCCGCTTCGACAGCGGGCCGCCGTCCGCGGCGAGCAGCAGCGGCAGGTGCGCGAACGTGGGCGCCGAATGCCCAAGCGCCTCGATGATCTCGATCTGCGCCGCGGTGTTGGTAAGGTGATCGTCGCCGCGGATCACATGACTGACGCCGAGCTCGGCGTCGTCGACCGGCGACGTCAGCACGTAGAGGAACGTGCCGTCCTCGCGCATCACCACGGGATCGGAGATCGTGCCGGTCGCGATCGACACCGGGCCGTGCACCGCGTCCGTCCACGCGACGGTGTCGCCGGTCAGCTTGAAGCGCCAGTGCGGCTTCCGGCCCTCTTCGCTGAATTTGGCTTCGAGCTTCGCGCGCGCCACGTCGTCGAGCTTCAGAGCCGAGCGGTCGTAGACCGGCGGCAGCTTGCGCAGCCGGGCACGCGCGCGCATCCGCTCCAGTTCCTCGGGCGTGTCGTAGCAGGCGTACACGCGGCCCGAGGCCTTGAGGCGATCGAGCGCCGCCGTGTAATGCGCAATGCGGTCCGACTGCCGCGCGAACGCATCCCAATCGAGGCCGAGCCAGCGCAAGTCCTCTTCGATCTTCGCCGCGTACTCGGACCGCGAGCGCTCGCGGTCGGTGTCGTCCATCCGCAGCAGGAACGCGCCGCCGTGCGCCCGCGCGAATAGCCAGTTCACCAGCGCCACGCGGGCGTTGCCGAGGTGGAGCTCGCCGGTCGGCGACGGGGCGAACCGGGTGCGGACCTCGGGCATCGCGGCCATCATTTCGTTTCGGACGGCGGCTTGAGCGACGTCGCGCCGGAAAACGCATTGACGATCGGATAGCGCCGGTCGCGGCCGAACGAGCGGCGCGTGATCTTGACGCCCGGGGGCGCCTGGCGACGCTTGTATTCGGCGACATTGAGCATGCGCCACACGCGCCGCACCGTCGCCTCATCGAAGCCGCGCGCCACCACCTCGTCTGGGCCGAGCTCGTCCTCGATCAGGCCCTTGAGGATCTCGTCCAGCACCGCGTACGGGGGCAGCGAGTCCTCGTCCTTCTGGTTGGGCTTCAGCTCGGCGCTCGGCGCCTTCGTGATCGTGCGCTCGCCGATGACGACGCCCGCGGGCCCGAGGGCGCCGTCGGGGACGTGTTGGTCGCGCCACCGTGACAGCTCGAACACGGTCGTCTTGTAGACGTCCTTCAGGACCGAGTAGCCGCCGCACATGTCGCCGTAGAGCGTCGCGTAACCGACCGACATCTCGGACTTGTTGCCGGTCGACAGCACCATGTGGCCGAACTTGTTCGACATCGCCATCAGCGTGATGCCGCGGCAGCGCGCCTGGATGTTCTCTTCGGTGGTGTCGGCGTTGGTACCGGCGAACACCGGCGCGAGCATGTCGCCGAACGCCTCCATCGCGGGGACGATCGGCACGTTGTCGAGGCGGATCTTCAGCGCGGTCGCCACCTGCGCCGCGTCGTCGAGGCTGTCCTGGGACGTGTAGGGCGACGGCATCATCACGCAGCGGACGCGCTCGGGCCCGAGGGCGTCCACGGCCACCGCCGCCGACAGCGCCGAGTCGATGCCGCCCGACAATCCGAGCAGCACGCCCGGGAAGCGGTTCTTGTTCACGTAGTCGCGCAGGCCCAGGATCATCGCCTGGTAGATCGCCTCGAGGCGGCCCGGCACCGGCGCGAGATCGGCCTGGCGCGGCACCAGCGCGTTGCCGCGCATCTCGAAGCGCACCAGCGCCTCGGCCTCGCGGAACGACGGCAGCATCGCCGCGAGCTTGCCGTCGGCGCCGACCACGAACGACGCGCCGTCGAACACCAGCTCGTCCTGGCCGCCGACCTGGTTGACGTAGACCAGCGGCTTACCGCATTCATGCACGCGGTCGCGGGCGAGTGCGGCGCGCACGCCCGGTTTGTCGGTCTCGAACGGCGAGCCGTTGATGACGATCAGGACCTCGGCGCCGCGCTCGCACAGATGCCGCGTCACGTCGGGCTTCCACATGTCCTCGCAGACCATGACCCCGAGGCTGCGGCCGCGGAACGGGATCGGATCGGGCAGCGGGCCCGCGTCGAACACGCGCTTCTCGTCGAACACGCCGTAATTGGGCAGATCCCACTTGGCACGCACCGCGACGACCTTGCCGCCGTCGAGCAGCACCGCCGCGTTGTAGCGCTTGCCCCCCTCGGGATGTTTGGCGTCGGCGAGCGGCGCGCCGACCAGCATCGCCGGGCCCGCGGCGGTGTCGGCGGCGAGCGCCTCGAGGCCGGCGGCGACCGCGCGCAGGAACGCGGGCTTCATCACCAGGTCCTCGGGCGGATAGCCGCACACCGCGAGCTCGCCCGCGATCATCAGGTCGGCACCGGCCCGAGCCGCCGCCTTGTGGGCGTCTCTCAGCCGCGCGACGTTGCCCGGGATGTCGCCGAGGACGGGATCGAGCTGGGCGAGGTGGAAGGAGAGCGTGTCGGACATGCGGCGCGACCGAGCGACGCTCAGCTCGCGCCGGCGGCCCGCGCCTTCTCGGCGCCGGCGAGACGCTCGCGGCGCAGCAGCTCCGCGATCGTGAACGCGAGCTCGAGCGCCTGGTTGGCGTTGAGGCGCGGATCGCAGTGCGTGTGATAGCGGTCGGCGAGACCGGCCTCGGAGATCGCCTGGGCGCCGCCTACGCACTCGGTCACGTCCTGCCCGGTCATCTCGAAGTGGACGCCGCCGCCGTGGGTGCCCTCGGCGATGTGCACGTTGAAGAAGCCGCGCACCTCGGCGAGGATCCGGTCGACGTGGCGGGTCTTGTAGCCCGACGACGACTTCACCGTGTTGGCGTGCATCGGATCGCACGACCAGACGAGCTTGAGGCCCTCGCGCTTGGCGGCGCGCACCAGCGCCGGCAGCTTCTCCTCGACCTTGTCCCAGCCCATGCGGGCGATGATGGTGAGGCGGCCGGGCTCGTTCTCCGGGTTCAGCGCGTTGGCGAGGCGCAGGAAGTCGTCGACGGCGAGCGACGGGCCCGCCTTCATGCCGACGGGATTCTTCACGCCGCGCAGGAACTCGACCTGGGCGTTGTCGGGCTGGCGCGTGCGATCGCCGATCCACAGCATGTGGGCGGCGCAGTCGTACCACTCGCCGGTGAGCGAATCGACGCGCGTCAGCGCCTGCTCGTAGCCGAGGATCAGCGCCTCGTGCGAGGTGAAGAATTCGGTCTCGCGAATCTGCGGCGAGGTGTCCGACGTCATGCCGCACGCCTCCATGAAGGCGAGCGTCTCGGCGATGCGGTCGGCGAACGCGCGATACTTCTCGCCCTGCGGGCTCTTCTCGACGAAGCCGAGGTTCCAGCGATGCACCCGGTGCAGGTCGGCGAAGCCGCCCTGGGCGAAGGCGCGGATCAGGTTGAGCGTCGCCGCCGACTGGCTGTAGGCCTGGATCAGCCGCTGCGGGTCGGGCTTGCGTGCCTCCGGCGTGAAGTCCATGCCGTTGATCATGTCGCCGCGGTAGGACGGCAGACTTTCGCCGCCGCGGGTCTCCAGGTCCTCGGAGCGCGGCTTGGCGAACTGGCCGGCGATGCGGCCGACCTTCACGACCGGCAGCGCCGCGCCGTAGGTCAGCACGACCGCCATCTGCAGCAGCACCCGGAAGGTGTCGCGGATGTTGTCGGGGTGGAATTCGGCGAAGCTTTCCGCGCAGTCGCCGCCCTGGAGCAGGAAAGCCTTGCCCTCGGCGACCTGGGCCAGACGCTCCTTGAGACGGCGCGCCTCGCCCGCGAACACCAGCGGGGGATAGCGCTTGAGCTGCGCCTCGACCGTCTCGAGCACGGCCTTATCCGGCCAGTCCGGCTGCTGCAGGATCGGCTTCGCGCGCCAACTGTCCGGCGTCCACTTCTGCGGTTTCGACGGCATCGCCATCGGTGCTGTTCCTAAAGGCGGGCCGTTACGGCCCGCGGGCCTTTCACCCGGTGGGAATATCCCCTGCCGGGGACCTGTTTATAAGCCGCAACCCCCCGGTTTTCCAGTCCAGGCGGCGGTCTGGCTGGGGTGCGTTGCGCGCGGTGCCGGCGGCCGGCCGATAGCTGGAGCTATTTGGACGCTTCGGGCGGAAACACGTTGTTAATGGCGTCGATCCCCGTGCGGGGAGGCACCCACCGGCGCGCCGGATCGGGGATGGTGCAGTCGACTTTGACGCCGCGTGCGTTCGGCGGAACCTCGCGGCACAGATTGGAACCATCCAGACGGTGATAGAACCACACCTCCCCCCGACCGATCATCGTGCCCTGCCAGTTCTTGAACAGGGCATCGAAGCGCTGGGCCATGATGGCGCCGCGCACCCGCGCGTTGATGATCTCGTCGTAGTGCGCGAGGAACTCGTCGCGGTCGAGCACGAAGTCGCGGACGCCGCCGAGAGTGACATTGATCGGGTAGCGCACCTGATCTGCGACCCACGACCGGTCGTCCGCCGCGACCGCGCGCTGGAGCTGTTCGAGGAACGCTCGGTCTTCGTCGTTCAGCGCGAAGGGGTCGGTGCGTTCCGCCCGGTCGGGAGCGTCGGCGGCGCGGGCGGACGGCCCCGCCAGGGCCGCGACGACGCACAACGCCAACGCGGCACACAGAGGCCGAACCACGGTCATGGGTATGCTCCGGTCAGAAACAGGCTCTTCTCCCGGGCACGGCGCGCAGTGAGGCCTGGAACGCGCTCGGGCTTGCCGTTCTCGGTTGTGATCTTATCCCAGTCGTCGAATTCCGTCGCGGCTCCCACGGCGTCTCCGGCGTTCAGCTTCCCGAGCATCCTCGACCTGGCGAAGGCGCCGCTGCCGACGTTGTAGACCAGCGACACCAACGCATCGAACTGGGACTGGGTAAGCTCGACTTTCGCCAGCCGCCGCACGGCCGACGCGGCCTCGGCCACGTCCGCGGCGAACAGTCGCTCGGCCTGATCGCGGCTGACGCCGGTCGGGAACGACTCGCCGGGCCTGATCCTGTGGCCGTAGCCGATGGTGTTCTTCAGCGCCCGATCGACATAGGCGAAGTCTCCGTACCCCTCGTTGGCCTTGAGGAACGCCAGGCCCTCCTCGCTCGGCGCCATGGCCGACGCCGGCGAGCGCGCAATGGTCGTGGTGCGGTCGTAGTCGGACACCTCGATCGTCCTCCCGTTGTGTCGGCGCGTGTAGCCGCGCACGTGAATGGTGGACGCCGGCGCGGTAGCGGCGGGCTCCGGATACGCGGCGCGAAACGCGCGTGTCGCCTCGGCTTTCATTGCGTTGTGCTCCGGGTGTGCGGGATCCCAGTAGCGCGGATCGGCCAGAATGCGCTCGATGGTCCTTCGATGCTTCGGCGGCAGGGGCATGGGTCACCTCGATGGTTGAGACGCCATGCTGCCGAAGTCGGTGCATCCGCGGCAGGTGGGTGTGGAGAGATCCGAAGGGAGCTGTGGAAAGTTCCCGAGGGAACGGAGTCGCGACCGCTCGCCACCCCGCTCCGGGATTGCTCCCGGAGCGGGGGCCTGAGGCGGGCTTCGGTGTCTCGCATCGCGGACGTTACCGCCTGCGCTTTGGACACACGTGGGCGCCGATGACGTGAGAGCGTGTCATCCTTGTTTTGATCCCAGGGGGCGATGGCGTCAGAAGGTAGCCGGGGCGCTCATGTCCCGGGCGGTCCGTTCCCATCTGATACTCCCCCGTCGCGG
>JBLNCI010000009.1:0-159439 GCA_050260515.1 Gemmatimonas sp. | reverse complement strand
GTCAGCGGATCAGCGAAATCCACTTTTTACCTTCTCCACGAGGGTCGGCAGAGTGCCACGCTGCCTTTAAAGCGTAGCCAAGGCCGCCGATTGCTTCCTCGGTCGCGGATCGCGACGCTGGGCACTATCGGTACCGAAGAAGAAACGCGTCGCGACCCGAAGGGGAAGCGCCGTTGCCTCTCAACTCATCCACCGCGCCGGTGTCCCGGTTGTCGGGGGCCTCTCGCGGCTTCTTCGCTTCAATGAGAGCGCTATTGCGCAATAGCTCCCCTCGCTTGTCGCGATGCGGAGACGATGCGCGCACGCGAAACGTGCCGCAAGGGGGCTGTTGAAAGTCGCGAGGGCGATGCGCTTCAACGCTGTTCCTTTGTCGTCATGCCCGGCCTTGCGCCGGGCATCCACGTTCTTCTTCGTTGTAAGGAAAAACAGAACGTGGATGGCCGGGACAAGCCCGGCCATGACGGAACAGAAGAACGCATGGGCGCCCGGGACCGCGCTCGGCGGAGATCCCGAAAAAAATCGCCGCAACCCCGGCGCGTCAGTAATCCCGCTCCGGCTCGCGGCCGCCGCTTTCGGGATGCACGCGGCGCTCGTGCAGGGGGCGGCGCGCGGAGCCGCGGCGCTCGTCTTTCTGCCGACCGGGTTTCTCCTGACCGGCCGCGGGGCGCTCGGCCCGTTCGCCCGCCTTGGGCCGGTTGATCTGTTCCGCGAGCTTGGTCTCGTCGGGACCTTCGTCCGCCATGTCGTGCGCTCCGATGAACTTGCGGCCCCTCGGCCGAGCGTGCCGACACGGCGGGGGCGAGCCGAACGGCTCCACAACCTAGAACCGGCGCTCCCGGGCATTTGTTCCGCCGGGCCTGACGCAGCACCCAGGCTTGCGCGGCCCCGTCGCGCCGCGCTCGCCGGAGCGGTATCATCGTCGAAACGGCCGACGACGATCGGCCGATCGAACGACGGGAGGCTCCATGAAGACCCTTTCATTCATCGTCGCCGCGGCGACGATGCTGGCAACCATGTCCGCTGCGGTGGCCGAGGACGCGGTGCCGCTCGCGGGCCGCGTGGCCTCAGCCGATGGAGGCGCGATGGAAGGAGTCGTCGTCACGGCGATCCCGGACGGTGGCAACATCCGCGTCAGCGTCGTGAGCGATGCCGAGGGACGTTACCGCTTCCCGGCGACGAAGATCGCGCCCGGCCGCTACACGCTTGACGTCCGCGCCGGGGGCTACGCGCTGGCGAGACCGGCGACGGCATCGATCACGGCCGGCAAGACCGCCGCGGTCAACCTGACGCTCACGCCCACCTCCGACGTCGCGAGCCAGCTCTCGAACGCCGAATGGATGGCCAGCATGCCGGACGCCGCCGAGCGCCGGCAGCTCATCAACTGCACCGGCTGCCACACGGTCGAGCGCATCGCCAGATCGACCTACGATTCTGACGGCTTCATGCAGCTCATCCCGCGCATGAACCAGTACGCGCCGATGTCGATGCCGACGCGACCGCAGCTCCCGCTCGGCGAACGGCAGCGCACCAGCGCCGCGAGTGGCGACGGGGTGCGCCGGCTCGCGGACTATCTCGCCTCGATCAACCTGAGCGGGCGCGAGCAGTGGGCGTATCCGCTGAAGCCGGCGGCGCGTCCCACCGGCCGCTCGACCCGCGTCGTCATCACCGAGTACATGATGCCGAGCGAGCTCGCCGAGCCTCACGACGTGATCGTCGATCGCGACGGCATGGTCTGGTGGTCGAACTTCGGCGAGCAGGTGCTGGGCCGTCTCGATCCCAAGACCGGCAAGGTCACCGAATATCCGATACCGGTCCGCAAGGAGGACGCGCCGAAGGGCTCGCTCGACCTCGAGCTCGACGACAGCGGGAAGCTCTGGATCGCCAACATGTTCCAGGCGCAGATCGGGAGGTTCGATCCGCGCACCGAGACATTCGCGTTCTTCACGCTGCCCGCGGAATGGGAGAACAACCGGACGCAGCTCACGATGGTCGAGCCGCGCCACGCGTCGGTCGACGGCAAGGTGTGGTTCAGCGACGTCGGCACGCGCCACATCTACCGCCTCGATCTCGCGAGCGGAAAGATCGAGAACATCGACCCCTTCACCGTGTTCCCGAAGGGCTCGTCGCACTCGACCTATGGCCTCAGGACAGACGCCGGCAACAACCTGTTCTATCTCGACTACGCGGGCGAGAGCATCGGCCGCATCGACGCCAAGACGCTTGCCATCACCATCCACCAGACGCCGACCAAGGGCTCGCGTCCGCGCCGCGGGTCGATGGACGACAAGGGACGGATCGCCTTCGGCGAGTTCGTCGGCGGCAAGGTCGGGCTGTTCGACATCGCGACGCTCGAGATGAAGGAGTGGCCGGCGCCGGATCACTTCGCGCCCTACGACGCGGTGATCGACCGCAACGACGAGCTGTGGTCGGGCGGCATGAACGGCGACGGCGTCCTCCGCATCGACGCGAAATCGGGCCCGTCGACCGTCTATCCGCTGCCGCGCAAGACCAACATCCGCCGCGTCTTCGTCGACGACCGCACGTCGCCGGCGACGGTGTGGGTCGGCAACAACCATTCGGGGTCGATCATCAAGGTCGAGCCGATGGACTAGGCGCTCGCGGGATAGGGGTCCAGCAGAACGGCCGAGCCGGTCTCCAGCAGCGACTTGAAGTTGGGAGATGACCCTCGGCCACCCGCCGGACACTGCCTCGATCACCTTCGACGGGTCGTGGTCGATGGTGTGGGTGATCGACAGCTTGACCGCGCTTCCAGCGCGAGATCTCACCGCGCGCCGGCACAAAAAAGAGCGGCGGGCTTTCGCCCGCCGCTCCGTTCGCTGTGCCGCTCCGGAAAGCGACCCGGTGGTCTTACCACTTCTTCTGGACCGGGTCCTTGATCGCCTCTTCGAGCGGATTGCGCTTCTTGAACTGCGACGACGGACGCAGGCGGCCGTCGGGACCGACCTGGTCCATCTCGCAGTAGATCTCGAATTCGTAGCCGTCGGGGTCGAGGAAGTTGATGCTGATGTTGCAGCCGGCGCCCTTGCGGCCCTCGAACACGATCGGAATGTTGTTCTTCTTGAAGTACTCCTTCGCCTTGAGGAGGACGTCGACGTTGTCGACCTCCATGGCGAGGTGCTCCATCTGCAGGCTGCCCTTCATGTCGCGCTTCGGGGTCTTGCCCTTCGCCATCGGCTTGAGCCCGATCGCGTGGTGGTCGGCGCCGCAGCGGAAGAACACCATGCCGTGGTCGTTGCGGTCCGTCTCCTTGAAGCCCATGACCTCGGTCCAGAACTTCACGGTCCGCTCGATGTCCGTCACCTCGTAGACGAAGTGGCCGAGCTTGTTCACCTTGATCGGCGAGGTGCCCGCGTACTCCGTCGGGTGCGTCGTGCCGGCTTCCGCCGCCTGTTCGCGCAGGCGTTCGGTCGTGGCTTGAATCGTGTCCATGGTCAGTCTCCGTTACAGTCGGGCGCGCTTGATTATATAAGCACGCCGCGGGGCGGCGTCACGGGAAGAGCGCCTTCAGTTCGGCGATAACGTCGGGCGGCGTCTCCCTGATCACCCGTTTGTAGAAATTTTCGACCTGGTCGTACGGAGTCGGCACGAACTCCCAGCCCTGGGCGTCGACTTCCGCCTTAAACTCTTGATCTTCCAGCATTTTATTCCAGGCGGCGCGCAGGATGGCGAGCCGGTCCTCGGGCGTGCCCGGCGACAGCACGTAGGGCCGCGACACAGACAGCCCTTCGTTAACCGTCTCGAAGAAGTCACCGGGCTTGGGATTGATCTCGTAGACCGTCGGCACGTCCGGCATCAGCGGGCTCCGAACCGTGCCGCTCTGGACCCGCGGCGGCGCGTTCTTCCGCAGCTCGGGATCGCTGCGGACGATGTTGCCGACCGTCTCGGTGCGCCCCTCGATCTCGCCACGCTCGACGGCGAGCGTCCGCTCGGCGCTGCCGTAGCCGGTGATGAGCTTGAACCTGAGGCCGAGCGCCTTCTGCCAGGCAATCGTGAAGACGTAGGTACCGGAGCCCATCCCCTCGCTGCCGATGATGATCTCGTTGGCCTTCCGCATGTCCTCGATCGACTTGTACTTGCTGCTGACGACGAGGACGTAGTTGCTGCGGGTCCAGGCGCCGAGGATCGGCATCCTGCTGAGATCGAACTGGGCGGCGCTCGAGCCGACGAGCTGCTGGATGTAATGCGCGCTCGCGAGCTGGTAGATGGTCAGGCCGTCCGGATTCGTGCCCTGGTAGGCGAGATTGATCGCCTTGAGGCCGCCGGCGCCGGGCATGTTCTGGACGATGAGCGTCGGGTTGCCCGGGATGTGCTTGCCGAGGTGCCGCGCGATCATCCGCGCGTCGCCGTCGGCGCTGCCGCCGGAGGCGAAACCGACGATGACGTTGATGCGCTTGCCTTCGTACAAATCCGCCGCCGTCGCCTGCGCTATCGCGCCGACCGCGAATGCCGCCGCGAGCGACGCCACGGCGCCGCCGATCCACATCGTCTTCATACGCGCTCCCTGCTCTACCGGCCCCTGCTTGCGTCAGGTGTCAGCCGTACAACCACTGTTCGCCGTCGAATCCCGGCCGGTCCCGGTACTCCGCCGCCACCGCCTGGACGCGCGGGTCGTCCATCACGCCGAGCCGGCCGTTGTCGTGCAGCGTCGCGTTGCCGACGGTCAGCGTCGCGCCGCGGACTTCGGCGGCGGTGTGCAGATTGTACGGGAACGCCTTCGCCTTCCCGCCCTGGCCGAGGTGCATATGCACGCTCGCGGCGTGGAACGACTCGATGAACTCGCGGTAGTCCTCGTCGGGACACTGCGCCGCCGTCACCTTCGCCGCGGGATGGATGCCGCCGTGGGGGCCGCGGATCTCGAACGCGTGGTCCTTGCCGACGACCTTGGCGAGCTCGGACAGGAACGCGCGGATCGTCTCCGCCTCGGCGCCGCCCTCGAACTTCACCATCTGGTTGTTCTCGACGGTGACCCGCACCGGCGCCCGGAACTTCACCGGCACCCCGATGTGGCGCGCCCACACCGGCATCATCTGGTCGAACACGAACGTGCCCTGCGCACCGACCGGATTGACCGCCGGATAGATTCCCTCGGGGAACGGCCAGTAGTAGCCGGTGTCGCGCCAGTACGAATACCCCTCGCCGCCGCGGCCGGGCGCTCCGACGGTCCCTTCGAGATGGGTGCCGTTGGGATGCGTGAGCTTCCAGCGCTCGCCCGCCTTCACCATTTCGCCGGTGCGGAACCGGATCTCATTGATCAGCCGGTGCGGCGTGCGCGCCCAGGCGCTGCACAGGAGCGGCGCGGTGGTCGCCATGTTGCGGACCATCGGCACCTTGTTGTCCTTGAGGAACTGCGGCCACTCCTTCAGCTCCTCCTCCGACGACAGGTCGAGGACGTGGTTGATCAGCACGTCGGCGGTCTTCACCGCCTCCTTCACGACCTTCGGAATCCGCCACACGGTGTCCGGCGTCGGGATGTCCGGCCACAGCACGTTCTTGCGGATCGGCATGTCGACCCACAGCACCGAGGGATGCGCGCCGCGCGCCTGGACGCCGGCCTGGATCCACGCGATCGCCTGCTCGTCGACGATGTTGCGGCCGCCGTAGAGGCCGTCGGTCGCGGCCAGGATCAGCACGTGCTGGTCGCGCTGGATGCGCGCGCAGTCGTCGAGCATGTTGCCGATGGCCATCGCCGCCTCGGGCGGCATCGGACGGAAACTGGTCACCGCGATCTCCTCACTGCAGTCATCACTTGCGCTTGCTGACCCGCGGACGCCCCGCCGTCGCGCCGCCATCGACGGTGATGGTGGCGCCGTTGATGTAGCCCGCGGCATCGGAGGCAAGATACGACACCAGGCGCGCGACGTCGGCGGGCGTCCCGGCGCGGCCGACGGGGATGTGCGGCGCGGGCTCGTTCTCCGATCCCGGACGGTGGCGGATCGTTCCCGGCGCGATGCAGTTGACGGTGACCCCGAGCGGTCCGGCCTCCAGCGCCAGCACGCGGGTCAGCATCGCGATCGCCGCCTTGGACGCGGCGTAGGCGCCGCCGCCCGCGTATGGCGCGTGGCCGCTGATCGAGCCGATGTTGACGATGGCGCCGCCGCCCTGCGCCTTCATCCGACGGAGCGCGGCCTGGCTGCACAGCATCGTGCCGTCGACGTTGACGCGGAAGGTCTCGCGCCACGAGTCGAGGGCGTGCTCCTCGATGGTCTCCGAGGGATGGACCGCGGCGTTGTTGCAGAGCAGGTCGATGCGGCCGAAGGCGTCGACAGCGGCATCGATCGCGGCGCCGGCGCCCTCGGGCGTGCCGATGTCGGCGGTGACGATGCGGATGCGATCGGCCATCGCCGACAGGCTCTCGCGCGCGGCCGCGCATGCCGCGGCGTTGCGGTCGACCGCGACGACGCCCATGCCCTCGCCCGCCAGATGGCGCACGATCTCGAGCCCAATACCGCTCGCGCCGCCGGTTACGACCGCAGCGCGCCTGCCATCCGGCACTTCATGTCTCCCCGGGCGCCGGTCCGGACCGGTACCCGCCGCACTCTGATTCGCAGACCAGATTCACCGGTCGGTTAGGCCGCGCCGATCGCGCGGCCGCACCTGTGTTCCTTGTTACGCGGTGACGGGCGTCTTGCCCAGCACCAACGCATGCTTGTGACGGCCGTCAAGCGACGGCGGCTTCAGCCCGGAGGCCTCGAAGCACCACACGCCGACCTGATCCGACCAGATGCGATTCACCATCTGGCGGTCGCGCATCGCCTGCAGGCACGCATCCTGCTGCTCGCGGGTGACCGCGTACTTGCGCAGGATCTCGAGCGGCGCATCGCCGTGACCGTCCTCGGACGAGTCGGCGGCGTCGGCGGCGTCCCAGTGGGCCAGCGCCTTGTCGTCGAGCTTGAGCGCCTTCCAGTTGTCGCGCGAGGTGCGGGCGCGGTTGCCGACACGGGCGATCATCGCCTTCCCGCGGGCGACCTCGTTGCCGGCGATCGCGGCGAAGGCCTCGAGCCACGGCTTCTGACGGCTGACCCACTCGCAGTAGACGACGCGCATCTGGGTGATCGGCGCGCCCCGGTAGTTGTAGACGAACTCGCGATCGGCCCCGAGGGCGACGGCGAAGTCGACCAGGCTCTCGTAGTGGCCCGTGGTGATCGTGGGGTCGCGGACCTCTTCCACGAAGGTGTTCTCGATCAGGTACTTGCGGACCTCGAGGTGCGGGCAGTTGCCGGTGATGTTGGCGAGCCAGCGCGGGAAGTTCGCCGCGAACACGCAGTGCTCGACCGCGTACACCCGCGCGCCCTCGCGCGTCATGTGGTTGCGGTTGTAGAGCTCGAGGTAGGTCGGCGTGTCCCAGCGCAGCTCCTGCAGGGTGTCGAGGATGGCTTCCTGGAATTGGTCGGGGGTGCGGGGGGTCACGGCGGAATCCTTCGTTCTGTCGGGCGCGCGGACGGCGCCGAGGCCCGGACTCTGCCCGCGGCGGCGGGGGCCAACAACGGCCTTTCCGCTTGCAACGGTGTCAAATAAAATTTGACAGCACCCCCCAACCCGCCGGACCGATGCGATGGACCGCCTCAAGCTGATGGAAACCTATGCCGCGGTGGTGAAGCTCGGCAGCTACACGCAGGCCGCGAAGGAGCTCGGCGTCACGCGGGCGATGGTGTCGAAGCGGATCCAGGACCTCGAGGCGGCGCTCGGGGTGAAGCTGCTCAACCGCAACACCCACCGCCTCAGCCCGACGCTGACCGGTACCGACTACTACGAGAACTGTGTCTCGCTGCTCGCCGAGATGAACGCGCTCGACGAGCGCATCCAGGCGAAGCGCTCGGTGCCGCGGGGCGAGATCAAGATCCTGTCGTCGAAGACCTTCTCCGAGACCGTGCTCGGCCCGATTGCCAGCGAGTTCTGCCGCGCCCATCCCGGCATTTCGGTCCACATCGCGCTCCGCGACCGCGACTCGTCGTCCCACGGCATGGAGCTGGTGACCGGCGGGTTTGATCTCGCCATCCGCTCGATGCCCGCGCGCGATTCCTCGCTGGTCGCGCGGCCGATCATGGGATTGCCGCGTGTGCTGGTCGCCTCCCCCGACTATCTCGCCACCCACGGCACGCCCCGAGGCCCGAGCGAGCTTGCCAAGCACAGTTGCCTCGACCCGAGCGGCGCCGCGCATTCGACGTGGACGTTCGAGGGGCCGAAGGGGCGGACGGCGGTGCGCGTCTCCGGGACGATGCGCGCGAACTCGAGCGTCGTCGTGCGGCACGCGGCGCTCGACGGCCTCGGTATCGCGCTGCTGCGCGAGTACCTGGTGGCCGACGACCTCGCGCACGGCGCTCTGGTCCGCGTGCTCGCGGATCACGCGATCGACGAGCGGACGCTCTACATCGTCTACCAGAAGGACCGCTATCAGCCGGCGCGGGTCCGCCTGTTCATCGACTACTTCATCGCCCGCATGAAGCGGCGCGACGGCGGCGCCGCACCCATGCGTGCGGCGGCGCCGCGCGGCTGAACCCCGGCAGCTCGGCCGGGTTACCTCGGCTTGTAGATCAGCGCCTGCTTCGTGCGCTCGACCATGGCGGCGGGGGCCGCGAACATCTTCGCGACCAGCGCCTGGACCTCCTCGCCCGAGACCGATTCGACGTCGAGCTGGAGCTTCTCGGCCTCGGCCATCAGGGTCTTGTCCTTGAGCGTGGCGTCGAAGGCGCGACGCAGCGTCGCGACGCGGTCCGCCGGGACGCCCGGCGGCAGCACGTAGGGGCGGCCGAACACGAGCTGACCGTAGACCAGCTCGAGGATCTGCCGCTGCTCGTCGGTCTTGGCGAAGCTGATGGTGAGCGGCACGCCCATCTTGTCGAGCGCGGGATGCTTCTTCAGCGACTCCTGCGCCAGCACCCGCACCTTGCCGCTGGTCAGGAGATCGGCGTTCTGCGCGATCAGGCTGGACCAGGCGTAGCCGCAGGCGCCCTGCACCTCGTTGCGCTCCACCGCGAGCACGATTTCCTTGCTGCCGGGATAGCCGCTGACGACGTTGAACTTCGTGCCGAGCACGTTGTTCAGCAGCGCCGGAAAGTCGCGAGTCGAGCCGCCGGCGGCGCTGGCGCCCATGATCATGTCCTTGGACAGCGCGTCCTCGAACTTCTGCACCGGCGCATCGCTGCGGCCGATGCAGATGAACGCCTCGTTGTTGGCGCTCCCGAGGTAGTTGAACTTGGTCGAATCGTGCTGGACCTGCGACTTGTCACCGAGCAGCGGCTCGATGACGGCACCGGGGAAGATCGCTCCGATCGACGTCCCGTCCTTGGGCGCGACCGCATAGATGTAGGCGGCGGCCTTGTTGCTGCCGGCGCCGGGCATGTTCTTCGGCAGCAGCGTCGGCTTACCCGGTATGTAGTCGCCCATGTGGCGAGCGACCAGCCGTCCGTAGGTGTCGTAGCCGCCGCCTGGCGTGGTGCCGATGACGAGCTCGATCTGCTTGCCGGCGAAGAACTGGTCCTGGGCGGCGGCGGAGCCGGCGATGCCGGCCGCCAGAACCGCCGCGAGGGTCAACACTGTCCGCATATCTGCCTCCGCTGCTCTCGTCTGTTATGTCTGCGGTACGCGTGCGCGAAAGACTCTGGTTCCAGACCTCTTCAATGCCAGACCGCGTCAGTGCCAGACCTTGCGCGCGGTCTCGACCATCACTTCGAGCTTCCGCTTCTGGTCGTCGGCGCTGATGAGGTTGCCGACCACGTCGGACGCGAAGCCGCATTGCGGGCTCAGCGCGAGCTGATCGGCGGCGATGTACTTCGACGCCTCGTCGATGCGGCGCCGCAGGTCGTCGACCCGCTCGAGGTCCGGAGTCTTGGTGGTGATCAGGCCGAGGACGACGGTCTTGCCCTTCGGCACGAACCTGAGCGGCGCGAACGAGCCGGCGCGGGGCGTGTCGTATTCCAGCAGGAAGCGGTCGTGCGGCAGCTCGTTGAACAGCCGCTCGGCGATCGCGTCGTAGGTGCCCTCGCGGTGCCACATGCTGCGCTGGTTGCCGCGGCAGAGATGGATGCCGAACGTGACGCCGGGGAAGTTCGCGACCACCGCGGCCTCGGCCTTGAGCGAGCGAGCGAAGTTCGCCATCGGGTCCTCGCCGCGGCTCCGCATCTGCTCCATCGACGGCTCGTCGACGTAGGCGGTGAAGCCCGGCGCGTCGATCTGGACGTAGCGGCACCCGGCACCGACCAGGCCGGTGATGATCTCGCGCTCGATCTTGACGACGTCGGCGACGAAGTCGTCCATGCCCTTGTAGACGTCGGCGGACTGCTCGTAGGCGAAGCGCTGCGAGATGCGGTCGGGGCCGATCAGCGTCACCTTCACCGGCGTCTTGCTGACGCTCGCCGCGTAGCGGTACTCCTCGAGCGGGATGTTGCGCACCAGCCTCAGCCGGCTCACGACCGGGCGCCGGTGCGACACCGCGGTGCCGTGGCTGCCGAGCTCGGGGATCTCCCAGCGCTGCCCGGGCGCCGCGCCCTCGACGCGCTTCTCATAGGTGTGGACCTTGGACGCGCCGGCGTCAAAGCCCTCGACCGCGGCACCGAAGCTTTCCTGGAAGTTGAGGCGGCGCTGCTCGCCGTCGGTGAGCACGTCGAGGCCGACCGACTCCTGCAGCGCGACCGATTCGCGCACCGCCCGGTCCTCGAGCCGCCGGAATTCGGCCTCGTCGAACCTGCCCTCGTCGAGCTTCTTGCGGGCGTCCTTGAGGTACTCGGGCCGCAACAGGCTGCCGACGACGTCGGTGCGGATGGTGCGAAGGTCTGTCATGACGCTCTCCGAACGAATGAACGCTAGTGGGCGTGGCCGCACAGGCGGCGCTTGAGATAGGCGAAGACCTGGGGCGTCTGGGGCAGGATGCGGCCTTTCTTCGCCTTTGCGTCCTCGGGCGTGCTGACGTGCTTCGCCCCGCCGCACGCTTCCACCATGAGCTGGGTCTTGCACGCCTTCTCGAGGTGGAGCGCGAGGATGGTCGCCTCCTCGACGGTGCGGCCGCAGGTGACGACGCCATGGTTGCGCAGCAGCAGGACGTTGTGCTCGGCGAGCGCCCTGGCCACCGCCTTGCCGCGGCTCTGGTCGATGATCAGGTCGGACGTCTCCGAGAACACCGGCAGCCCGTCGCAGAACACCGAGCCCTCGTGGCCGACCGGCTGCAGCGGCTTGCCGAGCGACGAGAACGCGACGGCGTACGGCGCGTGGGTGTGGACCACCGCCTGGACGTCGGAACGGACGCGCAGGATCTCCGAGTGGATGAACACCTCGAGATGGCGCGGCATCGCGCCGGCGACCTTCTCGCCCTCGAGGTTCACGGTGATGATGCTGTCGGGCGTCATCTCCTCGAGGCCGATGGTGTGCGGCTTCATCAGGAAGTGCGCGGGATCGTCGGGCAGCCGCGCCGTGATGTGACCGAAAATCAGATCGCCCTGGTCCTCCTCGACGAGGATCCGCCCGGCGACGATCATCTCCTCCTTCAACGCGTCGATGCTCTTCATGTCCGCTTCACGGTGAATGGTTGTCCGGGCTCGTCATAGCACACGCGGTCGTGGTGCCGACAGCGGGCAGCGAACCCGAACGAAAGGGAAACGCACGCCGGGCGCCTACAGGAGGCCGATCGCCCCGCACGCCGCCCCGCCGGCGAGCAGCCACAGCGGATGCAGCCGGGTGGTGAAGTGCAGCACGGCGACGATCGCGGTGACCGCGGCCAGCCGCCATTCGGTGTCGACGGCGACGGCGATGACGATCGCGCCCGACGCGATCAGGCCGACGGTCACCGGCACCAGGCCCGCCTGCACCGCGCGCCGCCACGGCTTGTCGCGGAAACGATGCCACAGCGTCACGGTCACGCCGGCGAGCACCGCCGAGGGGACGATCAGCGCCAGCGTCGCGACCAGCGCGCCGACGAAGCCGGCGAGCCGCCACCCGACCAGCGTCACGACCATCATGTTGGGACCCGGCGCCGCCTGGGCCAGGGCGAACAGCGAGCTGAACTCGCCCGCCGACATCCAGCCCTGCACCTCGACGACCTGGCGTTGCATCTCGGGCAGAACGGCGTTGGCGCCGCCGAAGGCGAGCAGCGACAGCTCCGCGAAGATCAGGGCGAGCGTGACGAGCGACACGCCGGTCATCGCTCGAACCGCCAGGTGAGGAGGACACTGAGCGGCGCCAGCACCGCAACGGTCGGCAGCAGCGGCGTGCGAAACGCGGCGACCGCGACGCAGCAGACGGCGGCCAGCGCGAGCGACACGGGCTTGCGGCGGAGCGGCGTCGCGATCTTCACCGCCGCGGCGACGAGCAGCCCGGCGGCGGCGGCCGTGAGACCGGCGAACAGCGCGGCGACCCGGGGCTCCTCGCGATACTGGCCGTAGACCACGCCGAGGCCGATCACGATCACCGCCGGCGCCGCGAACAGGCCGGTGATCGCCGCCACGGCGCCGGGAATGCCGCGAAATTTCAGGCCCACGGCGATCGACAGGTTCATGATGTTCCCGCCGGGGAGGAACTGGCAGAAGCTCAGGAGATCGGTGAACTCGGCCGTGGACAGCCAGCGGCGGTCGTCGACCAGCATCCGCCGCGCCATCGGCAAGACCCCGCCGAAGCCCATCAGCCCGACATTGAGAAACCCCAACAGGAGCGCCGCGACGGACGGCCGAGGCCCCACCTCGGGGCCCGCCTCCGTCACCCCTTCAGCCCCCTGCTCCGCCACCGCTTCCTCTCCACACGCTCGTGAGGGAGGGAGATTCGCATGGACGGCGGCGGCCGTCATCACACCGCGTGGGCGACGCCTTCCTTGAGGAGCGTACGCGCCTCCTCCGCCAGCACGTCGAGGTCGTACGGCTTGTAGAAGATCTTCACCCCGGCCCGGGTCAGGTTCTCCGGCACCGGATCCTGCGCGAACCCGGTGACCAGGATCACCTTGAGATTGGGACGCCGCACCAGGGCGATGTCGGCGAGCTGATAGCCGCTGACGCCGGGGAGCCGCACGTCGGTGATGAGGAGGTCGATCTCCGCGCCGGCCTTGATGATGTCGAGAGCATCGGTGCCGTGGGCGGTGTCGATGACGTTGAAGCCGTGGTCGCGAATCGTCTCCGCCGCAAGTGTCCGGACCAGCGGCTCGTCCTCGACGATCAGCACGGTCGGCATCCGCACCCGCACGTCGGGCGCGAGCTCCGGCATCTTCTCGGGCGGCGCGGTCTCGACGAAGCTCGCCAGCGCTTCGTCCGAAACGCCCCACACATCGTGGCGGGGCATGAGGATGGTGACCCGCGTGCCATGGCCGGGCGCGCTGTCGATGTGGACGTACCCGAGCGCCTGCTTCACGTAGCCGGCGATCATGCTGAGACCGAGACCGGCGCCGTCGTCGCTCTTGGTGGTGAAGAACGGATCCGCGGCGCGGCGCAGCACCTCCTCGGTCATCCCGGTACCGGTGTCGATGACGTTCAATCGCACGTAGTCGCCTTCGGGCGCGTCGGTGTACGGCGGCGAGCCGGCCGCGACATGGATGGTGTCGGTCTCGATGGTCAGCCGACCGCCGTCGGGCATCGCGTCGCGGGCGTTGATGACCAGGTTGAGGAGCACGTTCTCCATCTGGCTCTCGTCGCACAGCGTCCAGCAGTCGCCCTCGAGCCGGTTCTCGATCGCGACGCGATCGCCGACCGATTGGCGGATGCGCTCGGAGAGGCCGATCACCAGCCGCGTCAGGTTCACCGGCTTCGGCGGTCGCGATTCGCGGCGCGAGAACGCAAGGATGCCTTTGGTCACCGCGACGGCGCGGTTAAGCGCGTCCATCGCAACCTCGATGGGATGGCGCACGTCGCCGCGCGCGTCGCCGACCCGGCGCTCGATCAGCTTGAGATTGCCGTGGATCACCGTCAGGAGGTTGTTGAAGTCCTGGGCGATGCCGCCCGAGAGCTGCCCGACCGACTCGAGCTTGCGGCTCTGACGCAGCGCCTCCTCGACCTTTGCGCGCTCGGCCTTGGCCGCATCGACCTCCGCCCTGGCGGAAGCCAGCTCGGCGGCGTTCCGGCGAGCCGTCTCCTCGATCTCGGCGGCAATTGCGCGCGCCCGGGCGCGGAGGAGCAGCAGCGCGGCAACCGCGACGACCAGCGCCGCGACGAACACGTAGGACACGGGATCCGCGGCGGCGCTGCGGGCGTCCGCCAGGAGCGCCACGACCGCGACCGCGGCCGCGGCAACGGCGCCGGCGGCGAGCCCTGCGATGCGCGCCTGCAGGCGAAGATGTGCGGCGGGAGTTTGTGCGCTCATCGAGCCGCTCCGGCGGACGGTGTGCGCGCGGTCGGCCAAGTTCGGCCGACCCGACCCCGGATGCGGGTGGCTGTCCTCACGATCGAAGCTCGCGTACTCACGCACCCGACTTTCCTGCGCGCGCTCGGCGCGCCGCCCACACGCGGACGCGGCGTGCGCGGCCAACGCACAATGCGTCGTCGCACAATGCGTCGTCGTTCCGTGGCCGACGAGTGACATATTTCAGTCACGCGGCGCCGTGCCCGCACGAACGCGGGGTCCGTCGCCGAGCGCGTTCTCACATTCGCGTGAGCGACGATCCGCGCGCCCCCAGCGCCGCGCCAGCCCGCGCACGGCGCGGCACACGAGCGGAGGCATCGCGCCGCCTCGGCATCAATGCGAGCAGCACAAAGCTTCCAAGCAGCGCGAGCGCGCCGCGCACGTCGGCGCTGGCGAACACCGGAGCGGTCGTGCGCGCCTCGTTGTCGAACGAGCCGTGGGTGCGGTGGAGATCGTGAACCGGCGCCATGAGGTTGTCGCGCCGGCCCGGCTGCACGGGACGACCGGTCGCCTCGCCTTCGTAACCCTTGGTCGCCAGATAGCGGTCGAGCAACCCCGGCGCGACCATCGTCCCGAGAATCGCCTGGAGCGTGCTCCAGCCGATCCAGTACTCGCGCCGCGGCTGAATGGCCGCCTGGAGCACCGCCTCGGCGATTCGCTCGGGCTGCACCACGGGCGGCACCGGGCGGGGCTCGGTGCTCATGTGGGTCCGCGCCCAGTCGAATTGCGGCGTGTTCACCGCCGGCAGGTGGACCACGGTGAGGTCGATGGCGATCCTGTCGTGCATGAGCTCCGACCGCAGCGAATCGGTGAAGCCGACGATCGCGTGCTTCGCGCCGCAGTAGGCCGCCTGCAGCGGGATGCTGCGGTAGGCCAGCGCCGAGCCGATCTGGATGATCGTGCCCCGGTTGCGCGGCCGCATGTGACGGAGCGCCGCCATCGTGCCGTGGACGAAGCCCAAGTACGTGACCTCGGTCACGCGCCGGAACTCCTCCGGGGTCGTGTCGATCACCGGCGCATAGACCGTCAGCATCGCATCGTTGACCCAGACGTCGATCGGACCCAGCGCCTCCTCGATCGCTCGCGCCGCGGCAAACACGGCGTCGGCGTCGGCCACGTCGGCGGCGACCGCGGCGGCCTGCCCGCCGGCGGCGGCAATCTCGCGCTCGACGTCGGCGAGAGCGCCGTCGTCCCGCGCGATGAGGCCGACGCGAGCGCCGGCGGCGGCGAAGCGAAGAGCAATCGCACGCCCGACTCCGGCGGTCGCTCCGGTGATCGCTACGACGCGGCCCTCGATCGGCCGCCGGCCACGTTGCCACACCATGCGGGGTTCCTCCGTGTTGCGGGTCCCGTTCGCGAACATCCGAGACGGCCGCTTGGTTCCCGCTCGCCGCACGCGACGCGGAACCGCCGGTCCGCGTCGCTCGTTTACCCGATGCCGCCGGCGCCCGGCCCGCGGCGCGATCGCTGCCGCCACAACGCCTGCCGACGGTCCCACGTGAAAGCTTCCTCCAACGCGGACGTCCCCATCGAACGACTGATCGCGCGGGCGTTCCGGATCCCGACCGATGCCCCCGAGGCGGACGGCACGTTCCAGTGGAACGCCACGACGCTCGTGCTGGTCGAGGTCGTCGCCGGCGGCAGGACCGGCATCGGCTACACCTATTCGGGGCTCGCCGCGGCCGAGGTCGTCAACGACGTCCTGCTGGAGGTCGTGCGCGACGAGGATGCGTTCAACATCCCCAAGTTGTGGCTTTCGATGGTGCGCGCCGTCCGCAATCTCGGCTGGCGCGGCGTGTCGGCGAACGCCATCTCGGCGGTCGACTGCGCGCTGTGGGACCTGAAGGCGAAGCTGCTGGGGCTGCCGCTCGTCCGGCTGCTCGGCGCCGAGCGCACGGTCATCCCGATCTACGGCAGCGGCGGGTTCACCTCCTACGACGACGATCGTCTGCGCGAGCAGTTGCGACGCTGGGTGGTGCGCGACGGCTGCAAGGCGGTGAAGATGAAGGTCGGCGGCCAGCCCGAGCGCGATCTCGAGCGCGCCCGCATCGCCCGGTCGGCGATCAACCAGGCCGAGCTCTACGTCGACGCCAACGGGGCGCTGTCGCGCAAGCAGGCGCTCCACTTCGCACAGCGCTTCGCCGACTTCGGGGTCACCTGGTTCGAGGAGCCGGTGTCGAGCGACGATCTGTCCGGCCTGCGGCTGCTGCGCGACCGCTCACCGGCGGGCATGGAAGTGGCCGCCGGTGAGTACGGCTACGAGACGTTCTATTTCCGCCGCATGCTGGACTGCGAGGCAGTCGACGTGCTCCAGGTCGACGCGACCCGCTGCGGCGGCATCACCGGCTTCATGCGCGCGGCGGCGCTGTCCGACGCGTACGGCCTGCCGCTATCGGCGAACACCGCGCCGGCGCTGCACCTGCCGATGGCGTGCGCGGCGCCACGGGTGAAGAACATCGAGTGGTACTACGACCACGTCCGCGTCGAGCAGATGCTCTTCGACGGCGCGCCGACCGCAAAGGACGGCACGATCCGCCCCGACCTGTCGCGGCCGGGCTTCGGTCTGTCGTTCAAGGAAGCCGACGCCCAGCCGTTCGCGCTCTAGGCCTCAGGACGCCAGCGCGCGGCAGCTCTTCGCCGGGAGCTGGAAGCGGATCGTGTCGCCCTTCTGCACCGCGGTCGTCGGATGGAGCTTGAGGCGCACGAGGCTGTCGCTGACCCGCACCTGGAACTCGATCGCGTCGCCGAGGAACGACGCCGCGGCGACCTCGCCTTCGAGGACGTTGTTCGCGGGCGCCGGCGCGTCGGTGCACAGCCCGATGTCCTCCGGCCGCACCACGACGACGACCTTGTCCCCGACCAGCGCACCGGTCGGCAGCACGCACTGAAGCTGACCGCTGGTCGTGGCGACCTCGCCGAGCCCGTCGCCGTTGGCGAGCCTCGTGATCTTCGCCTCGAGGAAGTTGGTGAGGCCGATGAAGTTGGCGACGAAGCGCTCCTTCGGCATCCGGTAGATCTCGACCGGCGACGCCTCCTGGACGATCCGGCCGCGGTCCATCACCGCGACGACGTCGGACATGGTCAGCGCCTCGAGCTGGTCGTGGGTGACGTAGACCGTCGTGATGCCGAGCCGCTTCACGAGCTCGCGCAGCTCGATGCGGGTGTCCTCGCGCAGCTTGGCGTCGAGGTTGGACAGCGGCTCGTCGAGCAGCAGCACCTTGGGCTCGCGCACCAGCGCCCGCGCCAGCGCGAGGCGCTGCTGCTGGCCGCCGGAGAGGAACGGCGCAGGCCGGTCCTCGAGTCCGTCGAGCTGCACCAGATGCAGCGCCCTGGCGACCTTGTCCTTGATCTCGGCGCGGCTGAATCGCCCGCGCATCTCGCGCAGCGGGAAGGCCACGTTCTCGAACACGTTCATGTGCGGCCAGATCGCGTACGACTGGAACACCATGCCGATGTCGCGCTTGTACGCCGGCACCGCGATGTGCCGGGCCGACGAGTAGACGATCTCGCCGCCGATCGAGATCTCGCCTTCGGTGGCCTGCTCGAGGCCGGCGAGGCAGCGAAGCGTCGTCGTCTTGCCGCAGCCCGACGGCCCGAGCAGCGTGTAGAACTGACCCTGGGCGACGTTGATGTTGATGCCCTGGACCGCGTGAACGGTGCCCCGCTCGCTGTCGTATCGGACGTGAAGGTTTTTTATCGAGATCATCGACCCGCTCCCTGAATATGCGCGCCGCGCCCGAAGCCGAAGACGCGGAGGGTCAGCGTGACGCCGACCATGACGATCATGAGGATGGTGCCCATCGCGCCGACGGCCTCGACGTAGCCCTGATCCCACATGTTCCAGATCACCACCGCCAGCACCTCGTTCTCCGAGCCGTCGGCGAGGATCAGCGGCTTGCCGGCGGCGCGGACGACGTGCAGCACCGCCCAGATCCAAACCCCGGTGATTGCCGGCAACAGCAGCGGCACGAACACGCGCCACATCACCCGCCACTGGCGGGCGCCGCTCATCTTCGCCGCGTCCTCGAGGTCCTTGTGGACCTGCAGCAGCGCGGCGTTCATGACGCGGGTGCCGTAAGACATGTAGCCGATGATGAAGGCGATGACGATCGACCAGATCGTGCCGAACAGGCCGACGCCCAACTTGTCGATCTGGAGATAGATCCACAGCAGCGCGAGGCCCATCACCATCCCAGGGATCGCGTGCGGCACGAACGCCACCTGGTCGAGGATCTTGCGCCCCCAGAAGCGCGTGCGCACCACCACCAACGAAATCAGGAACGAGAGGATCACCGTGCCGGTCGCGACGCAGACCGTCATGATGAAGGTGTTCCACAGCATGTGGCCGATCTGCTCGGTGTGGAAGATCGTGTCGTAGTTGGCCCACGACATGCTGGAGAAAGCCTTGGCCGAGGGCGCCTGCAGGAACGGCAGGAACGACACGTAGGCGAACACCAGGAACGGGATGATCGTCGACAGCGCGAGATAGACGATCACCATCGTGAACGCCGGCCACTTCCAGACCCCGAGCTTGGCGAGCTTCGGCCGGTAGCCTTTGCCGGTGATGATGGTGTAGCGCTCCGAGCGGCCGATCACGCGGCTGTAGAGCCAGGTCGCGACCACCGCGATGACGACGTACAGCATGCCGAGCGCGTTGGCCTCGCCGTACGCGGGCAGCGCCGAGGCGGAGTGGAGCACGGTGTAGATCTTGGTGCTGAAGACGTAGATGCCGCTCGGCAGCCCGAGGATGCCGGGGACCTCGAAGCCTTCGAGCACGCTGGTGAACTGGTAGATCATGACCGCCAGCAGACCCGGGATCATGAGGCCGAGCGTCACCTTGCGCAGGGACGAGAGCGGCCGCGCGCCCGACATCGCGGCGGCCTCCTCGAGCGCCGGGTCCATGCTGCGCAGGAGCGGCACCAGCATCAGGAACGCGGTCGGCACCGCCCGCAGCCCTTCGATGAAGATCATGCCTTCGAGGCTGTAGATGTTGAACGGCGCCTTGCTCAGACCGAAGACGTGCATCAGCGCGACGTTGATGAAGCCGATGCGCGGGCTCGACAGCAGCACCCAGGCCATCGCCTGGAGCATGCCCGGCATCACCAGCGTCAGCGGCACGCCGGCGTAGACCCAGACCTTGAAGGGCATGTCGGTGCGCTCGACGAGCCATGCCAGCGCCGCGGCGATGGAGATGCCGACCAGCGTGCTGCCGACCGCGTAGATCACCGTATTGCCGAACACCGCGTAGGTGCCGGGATCGCTCCACACCTTGACGTAGTTGTCGAGGTTCAGCGTCGCGAACGAGAACTCCGACGGCAGCCGCGCCGCGCTGAAGCTCCCGAGCACGAGGAACATCAGCGGCACGGCAACGAGCACGAGCACGAGGATGAAGACGGCGTAGTTCCACACCGATGCGAGCGACGGCTTCGGCAGGCGGACCGGGACCCGTTCGAGACCGGTGGTTGTGGCGACGCTCATCTTACATTCTCACTGTTGCCGTTTCGGCGATGGGTATTTCTACTCACTTCTGACGCAATGCCAACGGCTACTTGCCGGTCTTGGCCGCCCGCTCCCACAGCGGGTTCCACGCCTCGAACACCCGCGGCAGGCTTTCCTCGAGCACGACCGGATCGCGGAACGCGATCTTGCGCCCTTTGATCTCCTCGGGGAACGGGATGAATTCGGGGCGCTGCAGCTCCTTGTGCACCGGCGTCGCGAGGTCGCCGTAGTACTGGGCGAGCTGCCCTTCCTTGCTCAGGAACCAGTTCACCCACAGCTTCGAGGCATAGGGGTGCGGGTTGCCCTTGATCATGCTCATCTCGGAGATCGCCATCGGCACCGGCTCGGGGCAGTGCCAGCTGATCGGTGCGCCCTTGTCGTGGTACTGCTTCGTCCGGTAGTCGGCCGACGGGATCGCCGCGTAGAATTCGCCGGCGATCACCAGCGACAACAGCGCGTTGTTGCCTTCCTTGCGAAGCTGGGGCTTGAGGTCGAACAACTTCGTGATGAAGTCCTTGCCCCACTCCTCGCCGTGGCCCTCGGCGACCCACAGGTTGCCGACCCACAGATTCGGGCGATCCGACAGCGCGAGGTGGCCGTTGCGCCAGATCGGATTGGTCAGGAGGTCGTCCCAGACCTTGGGCAGGTCCTCTTGCTTCACCAGCTTGGTGTTGTAGGACATGCACCAGTAGCGCATGCGCTGCCCGACCCACAGGCCGCCCTCGTCGCGCATGCCCACCGGCACGGCGTCGAACGTCGGGATGTCGCGCATGTCCTCGAGCGCGCCGGCCTGCTTGTAGAGCGCGAAGCTGGCGCCAAGGCCGCCGACCAGATCGACGACGATCCGGCCGGACTGGAACGCGACCAGCGGCTTCATCGTCCGTTCCTGGCGACTGCCGCGCGAGTATTCGTGCTTGATGAACGGATATCGTTCGAGGAACGGCTCGACCATCTTCTTGAACTGGCCGGGATCCCAGGTGGCCGAGATCTTGATCGCGCCTTCCTTCCTGGCGCCGTCGATCCACTCCTGGGGCACGTTGAGCTCGTCGTCGATGCCGGACAGGATCTCGGGCTCGAACTTGAGATCGGCGAGCATCTTGACCGTCGACTTCGGCAGGTCGGCGGCCGCCGCCGGCAGCGCGGACGCGACGAGACACGCGGCGGCCAGCGCCAGCATCCACACTCGACAGGTCATGGCCGCGCACCTCGTCATTGCCCCGCGCCCCCGCCCGCCTTGACCCAGTAGCTGGTCCAGATCGCGTTCAGCTTCTCGACCTCGCCCTCGTCCGGCTCGCGCGAGGCGATCGTCTTGCCCTTGAACTCGTCGGGGAAGGCGAGGAAGTCCGGCGTCTGCAGGTCCTTGTGCAGCGGCGTGGCGAGGTCCGACTTGTACTGCGCGATCTGCCCTTCCTTGCTGAGGAACCAGTTCACCCAGATGCGCGCCGCGTTGGGGTGCGGATTGCCCTTGAGGATGCCGATCTGCGACACCGCGAGCGGTATCGGGTCGGGGCAGTGCCAACTGATCGGCGCGCCCTTGTCGGTGTACTGCTTGGTGCGGTAGTCGGCCGACGGCAGTGCGATCTGGAATTCGCCGGCGATCACCAGCGACTGCAGCGCGTTCTGGCCTTCCTTGCGGATCTGCGGCTTCACGACGTTGAAGAACGTGTCGATGTAGTCGCGCGTCCACTGCTCGCCGCGCTCGCCCCACAACATCAGCAGCCAGAGCTGCGGCCGGTTGCTGACGCCGATCACGCCGTTGTGGAAGCGCGGGTTGGTGAGGATCTCCTCCCACGTCTTCGGCAGCTCGTCCTTCTTCACCAGATTGGTGTTGTAGGTCATGCACCAGTAGCGGAGCCGCGAGCCGACCCAGGTGCCGGTCTCGGGGTCGCCGGTCCCGGGCAGCGGATTCTTGAATCCCGGAAGCGGCCGCAGGTCCTCGAGCGCATCCGCCTCCTGATAGTAATGAGTGCTGCCGCCGAACCCGGTGAGGACGTCGGTGACGTACCGGCCTTCCTTCAGGGCGATCAGCGGCCGCAGCGCGCGGGCGTTGAACTCGCCGCGCGAATACTCGACGCGGATGAACGGAAACCGCTCCTTGAACGGCGCGTTGAGGATGGCGAACTGCGCCGGGTCCCACGACCCGAGCACCTTCACCGTGCCCTCCTTGTGGGCGCCGGCCGTCCACTCGGCCGGCACCACCAGCTCCTGATCGACGCCCGCCATCACCGACGGCGAGAGCTTCAGGTCGCGCAGCATCTTCTCGGTGGCGTTCGGCAACGCGTCGGCCGCCGCGGGAGCAACCGCTCCCACGGCGAGCGCGAGTGCGCACGCCAGGGCCTCAATCCATCTGCCGAGCACTGCTGCCTCCCTGATTCTCATGCTTTCGCAGTCGGGCGCACGATGGTGTCGCGGATGTTAGCGTAGGCCGGCCGCGGTTGTCCGATTGCAACGCCGTTCTTGCGCAGCTCCTCCTCGTACATCTCGTAGATCCACGGCGGCTCCTGCTCGTACTCGATCTGGTCGGGCGCGCCCGCGCCGCCCGTCATGCCGATGCGGAGGGGATGCTCGGGGCTGCCGCCGCGGCGCAGCGCGAGATAACGCGCGGGCTCCGGCCCGGTGTTGAAGTGCTGGTGGAACGTCCACTCCGGCGGGCAGAACAGGCTGTTCTCCTTCCAGTCGACGCGCACCGGCTCCATGCCCTCCTTCCACAGCAGCGAGTAGCCGGTCCCCTTGAGAAGGATGACGTGGGCGCTGGGCCCGTGGCGGTGCGCCTTCTTGTAGGTGCCGACCTCGAACTCGGAGAGGTGGGCCGCCATGGTGTGGCCGCTCATCGACATGTGGAACGACTTGGCGCCGTAGCCGCGGTCCTTCCACTGGATGAGCTTGAAGTTGAGCGTGTCGGGGATGAAGTTGGTCCGCACCACGCGGCCGCCGAGCTTGGTGATGCCCTCGTTGAAGAACCCCTGCTCGCCGGCGAAGCGATCCTCGAACACGAACGGATTGTCGAAGACGAACTTCTCGTTGTGGTAGAGGTTCATCGTCAGCGGCGCGTTGGTCACCATCAGGATGCGCGCCGGCTCGCTGCCGTTGTTGATGTGCTGGTAGCTGGTGTTGAGGGGCGGCCCGAACAGACTGCGCTTGCCCCACCGGACGATCTGACGCGCGTGGCCCGGCTGCTCGACGATCGTCTCGCCGCTGCCCTTAACGACGAAGCACCAGCTCTCGAACATGTGGCGGATCATGTTCGTCTTCTGGCCCGGCGCGATCTCGATGACGATCGACGTGGTGATGAACGGGTCGGCCAGGTTGACGAACGCGGCGTCGCAGCCGAAGCGCTTCCACGGCGCGAGCTCGACCTCGTTCATGTCGTCGATGTGGAAGGCCTTGTAGATCGGAATGCCCTCGCTCTTCTGCCAGGCGTCGTAGAACGCCGGCGGGCGGATGAACTTGCCCTCGCCGTCGCCGCTCTTGCTGCTGAAGTTGTTGTCGACCTGCGGCTCCGACATGTCCTGGCCGTCGGTGGGCATCGCGATGTTCGCCACTGCAATCCTCCCCTGAGAGTTTCTTAGACGGCGCTGGTGAGCGCCTTCTCGTGATCGCTGAAATTCTTGCCGGCGTCGAAATGGATGATCGTGTCGCGCGCCGGATCGCGCAGCACGCCATGGGGATCGCCGCCGTTGGCGACCGCACGGATCGAGTCGAGGGCGATCTTCCGCCACATCACCACGCCGCGGTCCGAGCTCGCGAGGAACTCGCGGGTGCGGTCGTGGATTGGGCCCTGGCTTTCCTGGGCGGCGCGGTCCTGGTCGGAGGACTCGAGCCCCCACCATTCGTCGTCGACGCGGGCGTACTCGCCGCGCACGGTGCGATGCATGCCGCGGGATTGCGTCCTATACGGGCCGTCCGGGTGGATGTTCGCCTTGACGTAGAACGTGTAGGTGAGCGTGTCGTCGATCGGCACTCGGATGTGCAGGTACTCGCTCGGCCGCGAGCCGACGCGCGCGCCGTGACGGCGGGTCGACGACGGGAAGATGTGATGGCTGACGTTGCGCTTGCCGCCGGGATACTCCGACTGCATGCGGAAGCCGTACCAGGTCGGGTCCCAGCGCGCCTCGGGGCGCTTCATCGCCATCGTCGGATAGACCGACGCGTGCAGCGACATGCTGTGGTACGGATCGACGCCGTTCTCGGCGCGCTGCGCCCAGTTGCAGTGATCCTCCTTGATCCACACCGCGCGGTCGCAGTCGTCGCGGAACAGGAGATCGTATTGCGGCAGGATCGGCGCGGGGTCGGGCCCGAGGTACGCAAACACGAAGCCGCCGGCCTCGCGCACCGCGGCGTGGCGCGTGCGGACATCCTCGTGGAGTCGCGATCCCGGCGGTTCGGCCGGCATCTCGAGGCAACGGCCCTCGGCATTCAGTAGCCAGCCGTGGTAACAGCAGCGGATGCCGCGCGCCTCGACGCGCCCGAGCGCGAGCGAAGTGCGGCGGTGGGGGCAGGCGATGTCGAGCATGCCGACCTTGCCGTCGCCGTCCCGGAACAGCACGAAGTCCTCGCCGAGGAGCCGCACCGGGACGGGCTTTGTCGTGACCTCGGCGGACAGCCACACCGGCCACCAGTAGCGGCGCAGCATGTCCCCGCCCGGCGTGCCCGGCCCGACGCGCGTCAGCGCCTCGTTGTCCTCGCGGGTCATCATTGGACCTTGTCCCAGAGCGGGTTCCAGATCTTGAGGACCTCGTCGTGGTCGTCCTCGAGCGCGGGATCGCGGAACGCGATCTTCTTGCCGGCGATCTCGTCGGGGAAAATCAGGAAGTCGCGGGTCTGCAGGTCCTTGTGGATCGGCGTCGCCCGATCGGCGTGGAACTGCGCGATCTGGCCTTCCTTACTGAGAAGCCAGTTGGCGAACAGACGCGCGGCGTGGATGTTCGGACTTCCCTTGAGGATCGCCATCTCCGAGATCGCCGACGGCAGCGGCGTCGGGCAGTGCCAGCTCACCGGCGCGCCGCGCCCGACATAGCGCGCCATGCGGTAGTCGGCCGACGGGATCGCGGCGTCGAACTCGCCGGCGATCACCAGGTTGAGGACGGCGTTGGCGCCTTCCTTGCGGACCTGGGGCTTCACGTCGTTGAACAGCGTCTTGAGGAAATGCTCGGTCCACTGCTCGCCGTATTCGCCCCACAGCGGCAGGACCCAGAGCTGCGGCAGGTTGGCGAGCGCGAGGTGCCCGTTGCGCCAGCGCGGCTGGGTCAGCAGGTCCTCCCATGTGGCGGGCAATTCCTCGGGCTTCACCTTGTTGGTGTTGTACGACATGCACCAGTAGCGGATTCGGATGCCGATCCACTCGCCCCGCTCGCTCTTCATGCCGGCGATGACGTTGTTGGCGTTCGGCAGGAGACGCAGGTCGTCGAGCGCGTCGGCCTCGATGTAGCGCGGCATCGCGCCGCCGATGCCGGTGACGATGTCGGCGATGTAGCGGCCCTCCTGGAACGCGATGAGCGGACGCAGGGCGCGCGCGTTGAAGCTGCCGCGCGTGTAGTTGACCTTGATCGCGGGATAACGCGCGAGGAACGGCGCGCTGAGCGCGCGGAACTCCTCGGCGTCCCACGAGCCGGTGAGGCGCACCTGCCCCTCGGCCTTCGCCGCCTCGACCCAGTCCGACGGAACCGCGAGTTCGCGGTCGAGGCCGTCGAGCACCGATTCGCCGAGCTTGAGTTCGGAGATGATCTTCCGCGTCACGTCCGGCAGGTCGGCGGCCCGCGCAGGCGAACCGGCCCACGCCGCCAGGGCGAGCGCAAGCGCTCCCGCCGCCCACTTCAACGCCCGCGCAACGACCATTCCCTGCCTTCCCAGACTCGCGACGGGCTTGCGCCCGCCGCGTCGCTCCCCTGTTCCGCAGCCGTTGTTGTTGTCTCGGCCGCGGCGCTCCTCAGTTCCCGGCGACCGCCAGGTCGTGCGGCCGCTTGCCGAGCCGGCGGCCACCGTTCTTCTCGACGACGACGGTGTCGCCCCAGGTGCAGATCGACTTCGGCCCCGAGGCGGTCTCCGCCGACGGCTTGAAGATGAACACCATGTTCTCGCGCAGCGCGACCGCGAGCTGCTCGGGATCGCGCGCATGGCTGGTGATGATCGGGCCATCGTCGCCCTGACCGCGGCCGTGCATCGTGAGCTTGCACAGGGCACCCGCCGCCGGGCCGCTCTTCGGCGCGGCCTTGAGGCCGGCCTCCTCGGTGAACTGCGCGAGCTCGCGCACCGTGATCCCGGACCTGAGATTGGGCAGCAGGGCGTTGAACACCTCGCGCTGCACCTTCATCAGCTCCTCGTGCACCGGATCCTTTTCGCCGACGAAGGTCGGCTGCACGCCCTGGGAGCGGTAGCCCATCCACGACGCTTCGAGCTCGTTGATGATGAGATCGCCGCGCTCGAGGATGCGATGCGAGGGGCGCGTCAGCGTGCGGATCGGGTTCTTGCCCGAGACCCAGTTGCAGTGCACCGGGATCTCGGAGCCGCCCTTCATCATCGCGTACTGGGCCGCGGCCCAGACTTCCCAGTCCTTCACGCCGGGGCGCGCAGTGGCGAGGATCGCGTCGTAGCCCTTCTCGACCAGCTCCATCGACCTGGTGAGGACCTCGAGCTCCTCGGCGCTCTTGATGTAGCGGACCTCGGTGAGGATCGGCGTCGCATCGACGATGTCGGCGTTGGGGAAACCCTCGCGGATCTGCTGCCAGAAACGGTAGCCGATCGTGCCTTCGGGGGTACGCGTGCCGCCGCCGAGTCCGGTGATGCCGATGCGGCCGCGGTCGACGCCGAGCTCCTTGAGGCGATCGGCCACGACCTTGCCGTAGCGGCGGCGTGCCTCGCGCACGTCCTTGGTCCACTCCTGGACCGTGGGCCAGCGCGGCGCGGCGGACGTGGCGACCGCCGTGATGTCGCCCTCGAGCGGAAACACGACGGCGATGTCGGCGTCGCCACCGCCGCCGACGTGGCTCAGCCAGCGCGAGTTCGACTGGAAGTCGGTCGAGTGACCGGTGTTGTTCGGGCAGACGATGACGTCGATGCCCTGCGCCCGCATCTTCTCGCGCACCGCCGCCCAGCGGCGATCGCGCTCGGCCAGCGAGAAACGCGGATAGGGATAAAGCTCAGCCATGGATACCGCCCCTGCACATTCTTCTTGTTGATCAGCCGTTCGTCCGCGGGACGCACAGCTCGAGGAAATTGCCGCTCGTGTCGCGGAAGTAGAGCGAGGCCTCGATCGGCGCGGAGGCCGGATGCGTCACCGGCCCGGAGAACACGCGGCCTTTCGCCTGCAGCGCCTTCGCCGTGCGATCGAGCTGCGCGCGGGTCGTCGCCAGCGCCGCGCGCGGCGTTCCCACCGCGAGCTCCTCCGGCGGCTCCTGGAAGTGCTGGTTGGCCAGATAGACGCCGATCGTCGCGTCGCCCGCGCGCACGAAGAGCTGCATGTTGCAGCGCGGAACGACCTTGCGGTTGACCATCACCGTGTAGCGCTTGTCGAGGCGGCGCGTGCCGGGCGCCATGTCCTCCTCGCCCGCCGCCCACTTCCGCGCGCGGACGTAATCGGCGGTCGCCCAGCCCACGCGGTGATCTTCGGCAAGGCCGAGCTCGTTGAGATAGAAGTCCTCGGCGCGCAGCATGTCGGCGACGAGCACCGTGACGTGATCGATGCCGTCGACGCCCGGGGCGCGCGCCTGACCGGAGACGACGAGCTGGATGCGATTCCCCGACGGGTCGAAGAAGTAGAAGTTGTCCCGCTCCTCGGCAGGACGGTCCTCGATGTAGCGCTTGACCTCGACGCCCTCGCTCGCGAGCGAGGCGGCGATCGCATCCCGGGCAGCCACCGACACGCGGTAGGCCTGATGCACGCCGGTCTCGCGGAGATCGAGGCGGTCGGGGTTGCGCGCCAGCACGACGAGCTGTCGTCCGGCCTTCATCACGGCATGGCTGCCACAGCCCGGCAGGATGTCGCGGCCGACGACGTCGAGGCGCAGCACGCGGCGGTAGAACTCGACCGCCGCATCGATATCCGTCACCTCGACCACGAGATAGCCGATGCCGGAGACATCGAGCGCGGAGGGACGATCGGCGAGGGTGAGGTTCATCGGATCACTCGCCGTTGAACTCGGGCGTCGCGTCGTAGGCGACGTTCTCGTCGCGGCGCCACAGGATCTCGAGGAAATTGCCGCTCGGATCCTTGAAATAGATCGACTGCCCGAAGGGCCCCTTCTCGGGATGCGTGACGGGCCCCTCGAAGAGGATTCCGCGCTGCCGCATCACGTCGAGGGTGCGATTGAAGCGCTCGCGCCCGACCGTGAACGCGTGCCGGAAGCCGTGCGCGCCCCGGAGCTGCTCGTCCGGCGGCATCGGCATGAAATCGCCCGCCAACGCCAGCGCGATCAGGTAATCCTCGAGCACGACCGACTTGTGGACCGACCGGCCCTTGATCGTGTCCTCGGTGATGAAGTTGACGCCCGCGTGCGGGTGGGCGCCGAGAATGCCGCAGTAGAAGTCCTCGGCCTGCTTGAGGTCGTGGACGCAGATGGCGCTGTGGCTGAGGCTCTGGACTTCCGCCATGGATTTCCTCTCAGGCTCTCGCCGGCTCGGTGGCGGGGACGGCGACCAACTGCGACGGCTCGAACGTCTCGCGCACCGTCACCTCGCCGGTCCGCACCAGCACGGTGCCGTCCTCGGCGATGCGCAGCGGGTACTGCCGGAGCGGTGGCAGATTACGACCGTAGGTGGCGCACTCGCCCTTGCGGTTGAACGTCGCGCCGTGCATCGGGCAGTAGAACTGCCAGTGCTCCTTCTTCCACGCGAGCAGCCCGTTCATGTGGGTGCACCAGCGCGACAGCGCGATGAACCCACCCTCGTGGCGGATGACGAAGAAGCGCCCCTTCACGAACGTCTTGACGTCGCCGACGGCGTACTCGTCGACCTTGCCGCAGGCGACCTCGCCGACGTCATCGATGATGATGCGCGTCGCGTCCGGTCCGTACGACTGGATCTGGTAGCGGTGCCCGTCGGGATCGAAGACGTCCATGCTGCGCTCGCCGACGGCGCGGAAATCCTTGCGGCTGTCGGTGATGTCGAAGCCCATCGTGGCGAGCCGCTTCTCGGCGCGATCGAACTGCTCGGGCGTGAGGTACCAGGCGTGATGGATGCTGCTGGAGTTGGGCCGGAACGGCGTGACGTGCGGCACCTGCACGAGAAGGATCCGCTGCCGCGTGTTCATCGCCAGCAGCGAGTTCGGGCCCTCGTCGTTGACGAGATCGCGGCCGACGACCTCGAGTCCGAAGACATCGCGGTAGAACGCCTCGGAGCGGTCGAGATCGGTGACCTGGACGGTCAGATGGCTGAAGCCATCAACGAGAGCCATGGCGCCTGCTTCCCTGTGTGCGGGGCGCTTCTCGGTCGCCCGCTTATTTCTCGGCAGGTTAGCGCAGCGGCGCGGATGGGTTTAGCGGGTTAATCAAAAATGCACTTTTTCAGAATCGCCGGTAATTGGCGGAATCCGCTCAAAGAATCAATCCGCTACGCGCGCGAGAACCGGCGCGGCCCGGCGCTTCATGAACGCTTCCATGAAGTCGAGGAAGGCGGTGAGCTTCGCCGGGTGATGCTGGCTGCGCGGATAGAACGCCTTGATGCTGCGCCCCCACCCGCGGACTTCCTTGAACAGGACGACGAGATTGCCGGACTCCACGTCCTCGCTGATCGCGTAGTCCGGCAGACGCGCGATGCCGAGCCCGCCCGCGACGGCTTCGTAGAGCGCGACACCGTTGTTGGTGCGGAGCGATCCAGACACCACGACGGTCTCGCGCCCCTCGGCGGTGGTGAACAGCCACTCGTTCGGCGCCGGCTGACCGGTGTGGATGATGCAGTTGAAGCGCGGGAGGTCCTTGGGCTCCCGCGGCGCGCCGTGCTTCTCGACATAGCTGCGGGCGGCACACACCGAGTAATGCACCGCGCCTAGCTCGCGGCAGCTCAGGCTGCTGTCGCTGAGGAACGCGCTGCGGATCACGACGTCGAGGCCGCGCTCGAGCAGGTTCACGGGTTCGATGCCGATGGTGAGCTCGACCGAGAGCTCGGGGAACTCCTGGAGGAAGGCGTTGACCGCGGGTGCGACGAGCCGCTGCCCGACGCCAAGCGTCGCGTGCACGCGCAAGAGCCCCTTCAGCTCGGTCGAGTAGGCCATCGCCACGTTGCGCGCCTGCTCGAGGCCGAGCACCAGCTCGCGGCATCGCTTGTAGAAGTCCGCGCCGGCGTCGGTCACGGTGAGGTGGCGGGTCGAGCGCTTGAGAAGCTGGACGCCGAGGCTGAGCTCGAGCTGGTTGATGTGCCGGCTCACCGCCGCGGCCGAGAGCGACAGATCCTTCGCCGCCGTGCTGAAGCTTCCCTTCTCCACGACGCGCACGAACACGAGAATGTCGTTCAGATTTTCCATCACCGCTCCCGCAGGGGCAGATTATCAAATGCGTTTCGCTTTCTGCAAAGAGGGCGAACGACGATGCCCTTAGTCCGGGCGCGGCTACTCATCGCAAGATCGTGAGCGGATCCTCAAACGAGCGCGGCGCGGCCCCAGGGCCGCGCCGCGCCGCCACTCGAATGTCCCGGGCGGCTACTTCGCGCCGACCTTGTACTTCGACTCGTCGATGAACTCGCCCATCCGCGAGCTCACGCCGTTCTTGGCCAGTTCCTTGAGATAGATCTCGTGGATGCGGGGATCCTGATCCTCGTACTCGATCTGGTTGCCGCCCGCCTTGAGCGAGGTGTCGACGCCGGTGTCAAAATGCTTCCGCTTCGAGGCGACGAACGGATACCGCTGGCTGCCCCACGCGATCGCGAGGTAGCGCGCCGGCGTCGGGTTGGTGTTGAAGTGCTGGTGGAACATGCCGTCGGGGGGCGCGAAGACGACGCCGTGGCGCCAGTCGACGCGCACGAAGTCCCGCTCGCCCTCGTACCACAGGAGCGAATAGCCGGTACCGTGGACGCAGAAGACGTGGAAGTCGGCGCCGTGGCGATGACCCTTCTTGTAGGTGCCGACCGGCATCTCGGAGGTGTGGGCGTGCATGACGCCGTCCGCGAGGGTGAACACGATCGAGGTCCCGGCGGCGCCGCGCGCCTCCCATTTCCGAAGCTCGAGCTCGGAGATGTTGGGGACGAAATTCGTTTCCCACATGTGGCGGCCGGGGCGCACCGGCAGGAACTCGCCCTCGCCGGAGTAGTAACGCGCCTCGCCTTCGCGCTCCTTGAACACCCACGGGTTCTGGAAGATGAACTCGGCGTTGTGGATGGTGTTCATCATCAGCGGCAGCGACGTCGCGCACGACAGCCGCGCGGGCTCGCGGCCCGAGCCGTTGAAGTGCTGGTACTTCGCGTTGAGCGGCAGCGCGATCAGGCTCTGCGGGCCCCACTCGAAGGTGTGCTTGCGGCCGTCGGCGCCCTCGACGGTCGTCGAGCCGTGGCCCGACAGCACGTAGATCAGCTCCTCGTAGAGGTGCCGCTGCGGCGCCGACTTCCCGCCCGGCGGGATGTCGATCACGAACAGGTTCATGAAGTCGCCGCGGCCCTTGAGGTGGACGGCGGCGCCGTTGGTGCCGAGACGCGCCCACGGCTTGGTCTCGACCGCCAGCAGATCGACGCCGAAATCCTCGACGACCGGAATGCCCTCGCCCTCGACGAACTCCATGTAGGGATCGAGCAGGAACTTGCTGGGATTGTCGGCTTTCGGCACGGCGGGGCCCTTCTGAACGGATGAGACGGCGGGAGGGGCGGTAACGTGCGAGATGCGGACCGGGAAAACAAGGGGTTTTCCCTCCCCGGCGGCACACGCTGCGGCGAATGCGGCCTACTTCTCGCCGGTCGCGACCCGCACCTGCTCCAGCACGTTCGGGGGCGTCGCCATCAGGCGCGCGACGACCTGCTCCAGCTCGGGTCCGCTGAGCGGATCGATGTCGGTGTTGGTCTTGCGCGCGTCCTCGAGGAAAGCCTCGCTTTTCACCATGCGGTCGAACGCGCTCCGCAGCTCGGCGAGGCGCTCCTTCGGGATGCCGGGCGGCGCCGCGAACGGCCGCTCCATTCCGGTCGGCGCCGAGACGAACTCGAACAGCTTCCGCTGGTCCTCGTTCTGCGCAAGGTCGACGAGCAGCGGCACGTCGGGCAGATCGGCGTCCTTCTTGAGGCCGATCTGCACCAGCGGCACGATTTTTTTCTGCTGGATCCAATCCATGTGGGTCGACTTCCACGACGTCCACGGGTTGCTGCCGCGGCCCTGCACCTCGCCGCGCTCCATGGCGAGGTTGACCTCGGTACCGCTGTGATACCCGGGCACGACCTTGAACTTCGTGCCGAGCGCGTAGTTGAGCAGCAGCGGATAGCCGCCCATCGTCCCGCCGTCGGTGAGCGCGCCCATGATGATCTCGCGGCTCTTCACCTCGTCGAGGGTCTTAACTCCGGTCGTGTGCCAGACCACGACGACGTTGGCGACCTGGGTCATCGCCCCGATCCACGACAGCTCGCGCGACTTGAACTGGATGCCGAGCTGGCCGAGCGCCTCGTAGTACGGCATCGCGCTGTTGAAGACGGCGATCGTGGTGCCGTCCTTCTCGGCGATCGTGTAGAGGTAGTTCGTCGCCTTGACGCCGGACGCGCCCGGCATGTTCTGGACGACGATGCGCGGGTTGCCGGGCAGGAATCCCGCCATGTGGCGCGAGGCGAGCCGCGCGGCGCCATCGTAGCCGCCCCCCGCGGCCGAGCCGACGACGATCTTCAGCGTCTTGCCGGCGTAGAAATCCTCGGCCAGCGCCGAACCGGCGCACACGGTGGCGGCGATGACAGCGGCGCCCAGTAGGTGCGCAGCACGAGCGATCCTCATTCCCCTCGCCCCCCCGATCACGTGGCGGCCGCCACGTAGGGCGATTCGTCGATGTACTCACCCATCAGCGACTTGACCCCGTTTTTGCGGAGCTCATCAAGGTAGATCGCGTGAATCCGCGGGTCCTGGTCGTGGTACTCGATCTGCGCCCCGCCGCTCTTCACGTCGACGTCGACACCGAGCGTGATCTTGCGCTTCTCGGTGGTGATCGGGTGGCGCGTGCTGCCGAAGGCGAGCGCGAGGTAGCGCGCGGGCTGGGGCCCGGTGTTGAAGTGCTGGTGGAACATGCCGTCGGGCGGCGCGAAGACGACGCCGGGGTGCCAGTCGATGCGGACGAAGTCCCCGTCGCCCCCTTTCAGGTCGCCGTCGTACCACAGCAGCGAGTGGCCCTTGCCCTTGGTGATCAGCACGTGGAAGTCGGGACCGTGGCGATGCCCCTTCTTGTAGGTGCCGACCGCCATCTCCGACGTGTGGGCGTGCATGACCCCGTCGGCGAGCGCGAAGCGGATGTTGCTGCTGCGGCCGCCGCGCTGCTCCCACGCCTCCAGCTTGAAGTTGGCGACGTCGGCGACGAAGTTGGTCTCCCACATAAAGCGGCCGGGAGCGGTCTCGATGCGCTCGCCCTCGCCCTCGAAGTAGCCGTCGGCGCCGAGGCGGTTCCGGAACACGCCGGGGTTGTCGAAGATGAAGCTCTCGTCGTTGAGGATGTTGATCATCACCGCGAGATCGTTGGCCGAGACCAGCCGCGCCTTCTCGGCCCCCGAGCCGTTGAAGTGCTGATAGCGGGTGTTGAGCGGAATCGCGAACAGGCTGTTCGGCCCCCACTCGAACGAATGCTTGCGCCCCTCGACCTCGACCGTCGTGCTGCCGTGGCCGGAAACGACGAACACCAGCTCCTCGAACAGGTGCTTCTGCGGCGCGGTCTTGCCGCCGGGCGGCACGTCGACGACGAACAGCGACATGAAGTCGCCGCGCCCTTTCAGGTGCACGACCGCGCCGGGGGCTTCGTAGCGCGGCCACGGGCGCGTCTCGACTTTGGCGAGGTCGACGCCGAAGTCCTCGACCACGGCCACGCCCTCACGCCTGATCCAGTCCATGTAGGGATCGAACAGGAACTTGCGCGTGCCGACCATCGGATTGGCCTTCGACATGCGCTCGATGAGATCGTTCATGGCACCTGACTCATTTCACTGAATGGCGTTCGTTCAGTCGGACTTCTGCGGGTTCTCCGCCGCGACCGCCTTGCTGACGGCGACCGCGCGGTCGAGGAGCTTCGGCGGCAGGCGGCTGACGTCGACGACGAGCTGCTGGAGTTGCTCGCCGGTCAGCGGATTGAGCCCGAGCTCCAGGGTCTCCTTCCTGGAATCGGCGACGAACGCGGGATCGGCGACCATCTTCGCGAACGCGTCACGCAGGGTCTGAACCCGGTCCGTCGGCACCGCCGGCGGCGCGAGGAACGAGCGGCCCATCTCGGTGTAGGAGGCGAAGAAGCGGAGAAGCTGCCGCGTCTCCTCGTCCGGCGCGAGGTCGATCAGCCGCGGCGGGTCGGGAAGATCGGCGTACTTGGTCGGCGTGACCTGGTAGAGGATCTTGAGGTTGTTCTGGCGGATCCAGTCCTTGCTCACGCTCCACAGCACGCTCCCCGAGCCATGGACCTCGCCGCGCTCCACCGCGAGCCGGATGTCGGAGCTGCCGGGGTATCCAGTGATCAGCTTGAACTTCGTGCCGAGGACGTTGTTGATCACGGCGAGCGTCTGCGCCGTCGCCGAGCCGGCTCCGGGAACGCCGATCAGGACTTCCTTGCGCTTGGCGTCCTCGACCGTCGTCGCGGGCGCGTCCGCACGGACGACGAGCACCGGATCGGTATCGGCGAGGCGGCCGATCCAGTTGAACTTCGTCGCCTCGAACTTGATGCCGGCCTCGCCGAGCACCTGCTTGATGTGCAGCACGTCGCCGATGATGCCGATCGCCGTGCCGTCGGTGGGATGGATGCCGTTGTAGAGCTCGTTCGCGAGCCGGATGCTGCCGGCTCCGGGCCGGTTCTGGACGACGATGTTGGGATTGCCCGGCACGAACCTGCCGAAGCTCCGCGCCAGCATCCGCGCGTAGATGTCGTAGCCGCCACCCGAGGCATAGCCGACGTACACGTTGATCGTCTTGCCACGATAGAAGTCGTCTGCGCGGGCGGCCGTGGCGCTGATGCCGACGGCCATCGCCGCGGCGAAGAGCAGCCCGACCCGGGTGACAGTGCCAGTGTTCTTCATCATGCCGTCGCCGCGATCTTCCGGAGCAGGACGGATTCGTCCATGAACTCGCTCATCCGGCACTTGGCGCCGTGCCTGGCGAGTTCCTCGAGGTAGAGCTTGTGGACCCACGGTGCCTGATCCTCGTATTCGATCTGCCGGCCGCCGTCCTTCTGGCTGACGCCGATCACCTTGGCCGCCGTCTTGCGCTCGGCGGTGAACGGATGCTTGCGGTTGCCGAGGTTCATGGCGAGGTAGCGGGCGGGCTCGGCGCTGGTGTTGAAGTGCTGATGCCACCACATGTCGGGCGGCGTGAAGATGATGCCGTGGCGCCAGTCGACGCGGACGTGATCCTCCGCGTCCTCCTGCCACATCAGCGAGTAGCCCGAGCCGGTGACGTTGAAGATGAAGAAATCGGGGCCATGGCGGTGACACTTCTTGTAGGTGCCGACCGGCATCGCCGACACGTGCGCCTTCATCACGCCGTTGCCGAGGATGAACTGGATGTTCGAGCTGCCCGGACCGCGCGACGCGAGCGGCTTGAGCCTGAAGCTCGACACGTCGGGGACGAAGTTGGTCTCCCACAGCGTCGGCCCGCGGTCGAACGCCACCTCCTTACCGTCGCCCTCGAACCACTCGGACGCGCCGAGCCGGTCGGGGAAGGTCGACGGGCAGTCGAACACGAACCGCTCGTTCATGAAGTAGTTGTAGACGAGCGGGAACGTGTTGCAGAGCGCGAGCCGGGCCCGCTCGCGGCCCGAGCCGTTGAACAGGCGGTAGCGCATGTTGAGCGGGATCGCGAACAGGCTGTGCGGCCCCCACTCGAACGCGACCTCGCGGCCGTCCGGCGCCTCGAGCTTGGCCGAGCCGTGGCCGCTCAGGACGTAGACGAGCTGCTCGTACATGTGCTTCGTCGGGATCGATGCGCAGCCCGGCGGCAGGTCGGCGAGGAACAGCGTGACGAAATCGCCGCGCGCCTCGAGATGGATGATCGCCCCGTCGTAGCCGAAGCGCGGCCACGGCCTCGTCTCGACCGTCAGCAGGTCGACCGCGATCCCGGTATGGACCGGCACCTTCTCGGCCGCGACCCAGTCGAGGTACGGGTCGATCAGTTCCTTCTTCGCTTCAGCCATCGGCGCGCGCCCCTTATCCCGCTCAATCGGCGATCATGCGCATGCCGGTAGCGAACGCCGCGCGGACCGCGCGGTCGAGCTGCGCCGACTCGCGCGCCCCGTGGACGGCGATCTTGTAGGACTCCTCGTCCTTCACGTGGCGGGAGATGGTGTCCCAGATCAGGTCCGAGTGCTCCTCGTCGGCGACTGCATGGACGTTAGTGGAGATCAGCTTCTTCGGATCGATGCCGAGCTCGTTGATCAGGCGGTCTCGCCAGCGGACGGCGGATCCCCCGGCCTTGGACTTGATCAGCGTGTTGTTGTTGCGGCGCTCGAGGAAATGCGAGGCGACCAGCCCACCGAGCCAGGGCAGGTTCGACGCGAGGTAGGAGAAGCCGAGCAGCGCTGCCTTCAGCGAAGGGCTCGGCTGCGCCTTCACCAGCTCTTTCTCGGTGAGACCGAGCGCAAGCGCCTCGCGATTCATGAGCGTCACATGGTCGGCACCGCCCCGCGAATCGCGGATCAGCTCGTCCTCCTCGTGGTGCCAGATCGCCTGCTTCACGTCGAGCGGTGCACGCGCCTGGACATAGGCCCAGCAGTCGCGGCGGTTCAGCGCGTAAAAAGCGAGCTGCACGGTGTAGAAGCGGGCCCGCGCCAGCGTCAGCGGCGTTTCCAGCAGATACCGGAATTCCGCGCTCTGGAACTGCTCGTTGACCATTTTGTTGAGCTCGGTCTCGAGCTTCGCAACGTAGCGGTTAGGCGCGCGCGACTTGGTCTTTGCGGTCTTGCTGGCGGTCTTGGTGGCCATGGACGACTCTCACTCTCCTAGGGGGACTCGGGCGCGTCTTCGGCGCGCGAATGCGACAGCGCCGCGAGCACCGGCTCGTCGGACACGCTGAACAGGATCGCGGACGCGGCGTCCGCGACGGCATGGGAATGCCAGGCCCAGTTCGGCACGACGAACATGTCGCCCGGCTCCCACTGGAACGTCTTGTCGCCGATCCGCGACGAGCCGCGACCTTCGACGACGTGGTAGACGGTGCTCGCGGTGTGACGGTGCGTCCGCGTGCGCTGGCCCGGCTGCAACAGATGCAGCGCGCAGGCGATGGTCGGCAGCGTCGGGCCGCCGGTGAAGGGATTGGCGTAGTCGAGCGTCCGTGCATCGTAGGGATCGTCGGCGTCGGGACCGAGCGAACGCAGCAGCGCCAGCGCCTCGGCGCCCTTGTAGATGTAGGGCGCCCCCGCTGTGGCGCCGGCATCGCCGCGCGGGCGGAGGCCGGCGCGGCTGCGCGCCGCGCCCTCCGGCTTCGTGACCTGCTGGGTCGTGCTGTTGTAGGTCTCGAAGAACAGCAGGTTGAGCGATTTCAGCAGCGGCACGTCGTGGCCGTCGATCCAGATGATCGGCTCCGCGGATTCGTTGCCGTGGTCGTGCCAGGTCATCTGCGGCGTGAGCACCAGGTCGTGGGGCTCCATCACGAAGCGCTCGCCGTCGACCGTCGTATAGGCGCCCGCACCCTGGACGACGAAGCGGAACGCGCCGATCGAGTGCCGATGGGCCTCGGCGACCTCGCCCGGCTTCACCATCTGCAAAGACGTGTGGATGGTCGGCGTCGTCGCCTTGCCGGGGACGCCGGGCGTGCACAGCCGCAGCGTGCGACGCGACGCGCCGCCCTCGATGCCGAGCGTCTCGCCGGCCTCGATGATGCGCGGATAGATCTCGCGCCAGCGCCACAGGCACGGCTCGAAGGCGCGCGGCTCCGGCGGAAGCCCGTCGCGGTTTGTCGTCCAGTGCCCCTCGACGTTGAGCTTCGCGAGCTCCGCGTCGAGGCGCGCGGTCTGCTGCAGCGGAGGCGCGACGGCCATGGCCCGCCTTTCCCGAAAGAGCTACGCCGCCTTCTTGTCCAGCACCGAACGCGCGACCCGCAGAGTCTCGCGGATCGCCTCGACGCCCTGCTTCGGCACCTCGGCGACCGGCCAGCGCGGGTACACCTTGATCGGAAAGCCGAGCTCGCGCAGGCCGGTGAGGTACACGCCGCGGCCGGCGATCTTGCGGATTGTCGGTGACAAGAGCGCGCCCTGCAGCTCGACGATCGCGCGCTGCAGCTCGAGCGCACGGGTGTAGTTGCCTTCGTCGATGGCGCGAACGCAGGCGACGCCGATCTCGGGGCAGAGCGTCAGCGGCGGGCTGACAGTTCCGGTGATGCCGAGCAACATGCCCGGGTAGAGCGAGCTCGCCATCGCGAACAGCTTGAACTTCGGACCGAGCGACTGCCGGTACGCGACCGCCTCGTCGACGCCGCCCTTGGCGAGCTTGCAGCCGAAGATCTGCGGGCTGTCCTCGACGAACTGCGCCATCAGCTCGCCCGAGATCGGATAGCCCTGGTACTTCGGGTTGTTGTAGAGCAGCGTCGGCGCCTTGAGTTCCTTGCCGACCATCTTGAAGTGGGCGCGCAGCTCCGCCGGCGTGCGGTCGGAATAGTAGTAGGGCCCGACCATCGCCAGCGCCGCGGCGCCCGCCTTGAGCGCGTAGCGGCCGAGATCGATCGTCGTGTACGGGTCGGCGGTGCCGACATGGCAGACCACCGGAATACGGCCCTTGATCTGGCCGATGGCGATGTCGAACAGCGCCTTGCGCTCGTCCTGCGTCAGCGCCATGCCCTGGCCCATCGAGCCGCCGACGAACATCGCGTTGATGCCCGCGCCCACGTAATAGTCGATCATCTGCCGGAGCGTCGGCTCGTCGATGCGGCCCTGCTCGTCGAACACGGTGGGCAGCGGCAGCAGCATTCCGCGGATTGCGTCCATGGCGGTCTCCCTGTCAGAAACGTCGACGGCCGCGGCCCGGATGGCATCGCGTCCGTTTTCGTTTTTCGAAAAGCTTTTCAATTTTTGCATTATCCCGGCAAATCGCCGCGAGCGTCAAGCAACGGCCGCGCGGAACGCCGGTTTGCCCGCGAGCATGCCCGTCTTCATAATGACCGGCAACGACAACCCGGCACGACGATGCCGGAACGCAGGGAGACTGACATGACCCTCCGGAGCTTTCGTGCCCCGCGGTTGACCGCGCGCCTCGCCGCCCTCGCCGCCGTCGGGCTGTTCGCCGCCGTCGCGCCCGCCCGCGCCGAGACCCACCTCGACATCGTGACCTTCGGCGGCACCAGCAACCTGCCGATCTGGGTCGCCATGGACCGGGGCCTGTTCGCCAAAGAAGGGCTCGAGGTGAAGCAGGACATCACGCAAGGGTCGGTCGCCGAGATCAAGAACATGATGGCCGGCAAGTACCAGATCGGCACGACGTCGTTCGACAACTCGATCGCCTACACCGAAGGCCAGGCCGACGTGAAGATCGACGGCTACGACATCGTCGGCATCATGGGCGTGCATTCCGGCATGAACAGCGTCGTGACGCGGCCCGAGATCAAGAGCTACGCCGACATCAAGGGCAAGGTCGCGGCGAGCGATGCGCTCAACTCCGGCTATGGCGTGATGCTGTTCGCGATCCTCGACAAGCACGGCCTGAAGCTGAACCGCGACTACACCGCCATCGCCGTCGGCAGCGGCCCGAAGCGCCTGGAGGCGATGAAGGAAGGCAAGGCGGTCGTTGCCGCCCTGTCCGCACCCGAAGACACCGACGCCAAGAAAGAGGGCTTCAACATCCTCGAGGACGCGGTCAGCGCGCTCGGGATGCCTTATCAGGGTAGCGCCTACGTGGTGCGTCGGTCGTGGGCCAAGGCGCACGAGAAGGAAGTGGAGAGCTTCATCCGCGCCATCGTCGCCGCCCACGACTACGTCTACGCCAACAAGGCGGGCTCGATCGAAGTGCTCAAGGCTCACGTCAAGAGGCTGTCGCCCGAGGACGTCGAGGTCGTCTACGCCGCGCTGACCAATCCGAAGGGCGGTCTCAACCGTGGCGCGCAGATGAACATCGAGGGCGTGAAGACGCTGCTCAAGCTGCGCAGCGAGTACTCGGAGCCGAAGAAAACGCTCACCGACCCGTACAAGTACGTCGATCTCTCGTACTACGAGAAGGCGACGAATGCGAAGTAGCGCTCGCCGCGAACGTCCGAGAAAAAAGCCCCCGCGCGTCGCGCGGGGGCTTCTGCGTTTCACGCCTCAGTGCGCGGACGGCGGATTGGGATTCGTCTTCTTGTTGTGCTTCGCCTTGGCGATCGCCGCGCTGTCGCGGTCGGCGGCGCGGGTGAGCTCGCGACGCTCCTTCGCGGTCACCTGCCCGTCGCTCTTTGCCGCCGCTTCCTTGTTCTGAAGCCGCTGTTCGCGCTTCTCGAGCCTCGACGCTTCGCCCGCCGACAGCGAGCCCGAGTTGATGCCCTGCTCGATGCGCGTCTGCTGCTTCTGCTCGCGCTGGTCGAGGCCCGGGGTCGCGGTGCCGGCGGCCTGGGCGAACGCCGGAGCGGCGACGCCGAACGCGAGAAGGGAAGCCAAAGCAGCCTTACGGATGTTCATTGTCCTCTCCACAGTGGTGCCCGACACGGAACGTGCGAGCGAAGCGATGCTGGAAGAGGATTGCGGCGCGGCAAGAGCCGGATTGTGACGCTTTCGCGGCGCGCGTTCGCCGCGCGTGAGCAATCGCCGCCGCCCGCGCCGCCTTGGTGCCTAGACCGGAGCCTTGTCCTTCTCGAGGAACTGGGTTTCCTGCTCGGTACCGGCCGCGACCGGATGGGCCATGGTCGCGCGAAGCTGCTTGGCGTCGAGCTCGCCTTCCCAGCGGCTGATGACGACGGTCGCGACACCATTGCCGACGAGGTTGGTGAGCGCCCGGCACTCGCTCATGAACTTGTCGATGCCGAGGATCAACGCCAGCGACTGCACCGGAATATCCGGAATGATGGCGAGAGTGGCGGCCAGGGTGACGAAGCCGGCGCCGGTCACCCCCGAAGCGCCCTTGGAGGTGATCATGGCGATGAGCAGGATCATCATCTCCTGCCCGAACGTCAGATGAATGTTGGTCGCCTGGGCCAGGAACAGCGTGGCCAGCGTCATGTAGATGTTGGTGCCGTCCAGATTGAAGCTGTAGCCGGTCGGCACGACCAGTCCGACGACCGGCTTGGAGGCGCCGAGGTGCTCCATCTTCCTCATCAACTGCGGAAGAACGGTTTCCGACGAGCTGGTGCCGAGGACGATCAGCAGCTCGTCCTTGATGTAGGCGACAAAGCGCAGGATCGAGAATCCGGCCAGGCGGGCGATCGTCCCGAGCACGATCAGCACGAACAGGATGCTGGTCAGATAGAAGGTTCCGATCAGCTGCGCGAGCGGCAGCAACGATCCGATGCCGTATTGGCCGATGGTGAAGGCCATGGCGCCGAAGGCGCCGATCGGCGCCACCTTCACGATGATCCGGATGATCCCGAAGAAGATCCTCGCCATCGCGTCGACCGCCACGCTGATGCGCCGCCCGAACTCGCCGAGATGCGTGATGGCGAAGCCGGTCAGGATCGCGACCAGCAGGACCTGCAGGAGGTCGCCCTTGGCCAGCGCGTCGAAATAGGAGTTCGGAATGATGCCGAGGAGATGGCTGACGATGCTCTCCTCCTTCGCGCGGGTGACGTAGCTCGCCACCGCGTTGGGATTGAGCGTCGACGGATCGATGTTGAACCCCGCGCCGGGCCGGACGATCTCGCCGACCAGCAGTCCGATCGCCAGCGCGAAGGTCGACACGATCTCGAAATACGCGAGCGTCTTGACGCCGATGCGGCCGATCTTGCGCAGGTCGCCGATCGACGCGATACCGTGCACGACGGTGCAGAAGATGATCGGTGCGATCATCATCTTGATCAGCGCGATGAAGCCGTCGCCCAGCGGCTTCATGGCGACGCCGGTCTTCGGCGCGAAATGCCCGAGGACGATGCCGATCCCTATAGCGATCAGGACCTGAACGTAGAGGATCGAATACCAGGGCTGGCGCCGCATATGGCTCTCCGACTTTGCACGACCTGCTATCGAGGCGCGTGCGCCGGGACGCCGCCAGCCGGAAAAGACTGGCTTAGAAGCGGCAGGAAGGAGTCAGGCGGCGCGGCTCAGGTGCGCCGAGAGGTGTCGGCGAAGATGCTCTTGAGGCGCGTGACGAGATCGTTGTGGCGTGCGCTGCCACCGAGCGACACGGCCTTGCCCACGCCGAGGTAACGCTCGATCACTTCCGGGTTGTCGAGGAGCTCGCGGCCGGTGCCGGACATCACGACGTGGCCCATTTCGATCACGTAGGCGCGATCGGCGATGGCGAGACTCATGCGCGCGTTCTGCTCGGACAGCACGATCGCGAGGCCTTGCTGCTTGAGCCCGTGGATGAGCCGGAAGATCTCCTCGACCAGCACCGGCGCCAGCCCGAGCGACGGCTCGTCCAGCATGATCAGCCGCGGCGCGGCCATCAGTCCGCGGGCGATCGCCAGCATCTGCTGCTGGCCGCCCGAGAGATTGCCGGCGGGCTCGCCCAGGCGATTGAGCAGCACCGGGAAGCGCTGACAAACCGTCCGGATGCGGCTTTGCAGCTCCTCCTCGCCCACGCTCCGGCCCTGGGCATAGGCGCCGAGGCGGAGGTTCTCGGCCACGGTGAGACCGGGAAACATCTGCCGCCCTTCGGGCACATGGGCGATGCCGAGGCGGACGCGCGCGCGCGGCGTCAGCGCGTCGATCCGCCTGCCCTCGAACACGATCTCGCCCAGGCGCGGCGCGAGCAGGCCGGAGACCGTCTTGACCAGCGTCGACTTGCCGGCGCCGTTCGCCCCGATCAGCGCCACGATCTCGCCGGCGGCGACCTCGAGGCCGATGCCGTGGACGACATCGATGCCGGCGTAGCCGGTCGAGAGATTGCGGATCTCGAGCATCGGAGTCGCGGCCATCACAACGTCACCGTTCCCTGACCGACGTAGGCTTCGATGACGCGCGGGTCCTTCTGGATCTCGGCGGGCGTGCCGCAGGCGGCGATCCTGCCGGCGTCCATCACCACGACTTGGTCGGAGATGCTCATCACGAGCGACATGTTGTGCTCGACCACGACGACGGTGATTCCGGCGCCGCGCACCGCGGACAGGAGCTCGGCCAAGTCCTCGGTCTCCTTGTCGTTGAGGCCCGCGGCGGGCTCGTCGAGCAGAAGGAGCCGCGGTTGCGACATCAGCGCGCGCACCACCTCGAGCAGCTTCTGGCCGCCCATCGGCAGATCGGTGCCGGCGGCATCGCGGAACTCGGACAGGCCGACGAGATCGAGCAGCGCCTCGGCCTCCGCGCGCAACGCGCGCTCCTCGCGCCGGGCGCCGCCGAGCCACAGCATCTGCTGCGCGAAGCCCGAGCGCACCTTGAGATGCGCGCCGGCGAGTGCGTTCTCGAGGACGGTCATCCCGGGGAACACCCGCGCCGTCTGGAACGTGCGTATGAGGCCGAGCGAGGCGATCCTCTCCGGAAGCAGCCCAAGCAGCGACCGGCCGTGGAACGTGATCTCGCCGGCGTCGGGACGGAACAGGTTGGTGACGAGGTTGAACACCGTCGTCTTGCCGGCGCCATTGGGGCCGATCACCGCCGTCAGGCTGCCGTCGGGCACGGTGAACGTGACGTCGTCGATGGCCTTGACGCCGCCGAACGTCTTGGCGAGCCCCCTCACATCGAGCGCGGCGCCGTTGCTCATGATGGCTTCGCCCGCGAGGTCGCGGCAGCCTTGCCGTTGCCGTTGATACGACGCATGAGACGGCCCAGCCACATCGCGGCGGTGCCGAAGATCCCTTCCGGCAGCCACAGGAACGACGCGACCAGGATCGCGCCCTCGGCCATCACCAGGTATTCCTTCAGCGGCTGGAAGATTGTCGGCAGCAGCGTGAGCAGCGCGACGCCGAACAGCGGCCCGATCAGAGTCCCCTCGCCGCCGGCGACGAGCATCGCGATCATCTCGAACGAGCGCGGGGTCGACACCATCTCGGGCGAGAGGAAGTGGAAGTAGAACGCGTACAGGCTGCCCGACAGCGACGCCAGCACCGAGCTGATCGAGGCGGCGATCAGCTTGTAGCGCGGCACGTTGATGCCGAGCGCGGCGGCCGCGGTCTGGTCGGTGCGGACGGCCTTCAGCGCGCGGCCGAAGCCCGAGTTCATCGCGCCGGTGAGTGCAAGCAGCAGCACCACGATGACGCCGACCACGAGGTAGTACATCGAGATCGGCGTCGCGAAGCTGTAGCCGGCGATCGAGAACGACGGGATTCCGATGAGGCCCGAGGGGCCGCCGGTCACGTCCATCATGCCGACCGAGAGCGAATCGACGAGTAGGCCGAACGCGAGGGTGGCGAGCGCGAGATAGTGCCCGCGCAGCCGCATCGTCACCAGCGACAGGATCAGAGCGGCGACCAGCGACAGCACGATCCCGGCGCCGATGCCGAGGATCGGCGGCAGGCCGTAGCGCGTGGCCAGGATGCTGGCGGTGTAGCCGCCGATCGCCATGAAGCCGGCCTGGCCGAGGCTGACCTGGCCGGCGTGGCCCATCAGCACGTCGAGACCGAGCACCGAGATGTAGAGGATGCCGGTGATCACCAGCGAGTTGAGCAGGCCGCCCGGCGGCAGCAGCCACGGCAGCGCGAGCACAATCGCGAGCAGCAGGATCGCGAACGACACGCCGCCGACGCCCTGCAGCCGGACGATGGCGCGATAGACCCGCTGCTCGTCGCGCACGTCCTGGCGCCGCGCCGGGCCCGACGTGAACAGCCCGTTGGGCCACCAGATCAGCGTCGCGAGCAGCAGGCCAAGCGCCAGCGCGTTCGCGAACAGCGACGAGATGTAGCCGGCGGCGAGCTGCTGGGCGATGCCGATGACGAACCCGCCGGCGACGGAGCCCACGAACGAGCCGATCCCGCCGATGGCGACGGCGATGAAGCCGAAGTTGGTGAAGAAGTGCCCGGAGTCGAACTGCAGCGAGGTCACCGGCGCGACGACGATGCCGCCGATCGCGCCGATCAAGGCGGCGAGCGCGAAGCTCAGCAGCGTCATGCGGCGGACGTCGATGCCCATGAGCTGCGCGGCGAGGCGGTTCTCGGCGCAGGCGCGGAGCGCCATGCCCACGGTCGTCCGCACCAGCAGGTACCAGAGCGCGACGATGATCAGGACCACGGCGCCGAGCACCCAGAAACCCTGGGTCGGGACAAGAATTCCGAGGATGTTGACCGGCCGGAAGCCGGAGAACGGCGGCAACTGATAGGGCTGGCTGCCCCAGTACACGAGGATGGCACCTTCGATGAAGGTGAGAAGCCCGGTCGTCAGCATCAGGACGCTGCTGTTGGGCAGCCGCGTCAGCGCCGGGACGAACGCGCCGATGCCGAGCACGAGGCCGATCACGGCGGTGCCGATCACCGCGCCGGCGAGCGCGACCGGCAGCGGCAGCCCGTGGGTCACCTGCAGCGTGTACATCAGCAATGCGCCCAGGACGCAGAACGCGCCCTGGGCGAGATTGATGACGCCGGTGACGCGGAAGACGAGCGAGAAGCCCAGGGCAACGATGGCGAAGACGCTGCCCTGGAGCAGTCCGGCGATGACGATCTGGATGGCCTGGGTCACGCCACCGCCTCGTTGCTACGCTCGACGCCGACTACTTCTTGTCGTCCAGCGGAATGCCGGTCGGCTTGCTCATCACTTCCCAGTGGTTGAGCGAGGGGCTCCACCGGGTGACGACGACGTTGTCGACCTCGAGGCCGCGCTGCGGCGTCTTGACGAAGTCGTAGGTGCCGTTCGCGCCGACGAAGCCCTTGAGCTTGGAGATGTAGTCGCGAACCTGGGCCGCGGTCGCGTTCGGCCCGAGCTTGCGCAGCGCGTCGATCAGGATCATCGCCGGGTCCCACGCCAGCTCGGAAGCGACGTCGGGCTGGATGTTGGCGGCCTTGAAGGCGTCGAAGAACTCCTTCTGCTTCGCCTTCTCCGCCTCGGGGAGCTGGACCTCCGGGCTGTAGCCGGTGACCCACTGCGCCGCCGGGATGTAGAGCTGCCGCGGCAGGAAGTCCTTGTACTGGTTCATCTGGGCGTAGGTCATGTTGCCGTCGGTGGTGGCGACGGGGATGTCGAGCCCGGCCTGGATGATGCCGCGGAAGATGGTGGCGATCGGCGTGCCCGTGCTCCAGGCGATGAGCACGTCGGGGTTGGCGGCCTTGATGTTCTGGATCTGGGCGGTGACGCTGACGTCCGTCGTGTTGAAGTGCGCCGCCTGGACGATCTTCACGTCCTTGTTCTCGGGCATCTGGACGACGTTCTTGAGATTGTTCTCGGCGTCCTGGCCGCTCGCGTCGGTCGAGGTCATCGTCGCGATCTTGGTCCAGCCCTTGAGGCGGAAGTACCGCACCAGCGCGATCGCGAGATCATGCGTCGACGTGCTCGAGGTGAACGTGTAGCTGCCCTGGTTCGGGTGAATGCCGGGCGACAGGCAGTACTGGACCGGGCCGTTCGCCTGCATGAGCGGTGAGATCGCATTGCACATGGCGACGAGCGACGAGCCGATCATCACGGCGGGCTTGGTCGCGATCACCTCGTTGGCGAGCTGCACCGCGGTCTGCGGATTCGACTGGTCGTCGTGGAACACGAACTTGAGCGGGCGGCCCTGGATGCCGCCGCTTGCGTTCGCGACCTTCTCCGCGAGCTGCAGCGACTGCTGCTCGGCCTTGCCGAGGAACGAGCCGCCGCCGGTCAGCGGCTGCACGACGTGGATCTCGTAGGGGTTCTGCGCGTGGACAGGCGTGGCGAGCAGCGCGACCGAGAGCGCGGCAAGCGCGACGCCGAGCGTGAGGCGTGGAATGGTCATCGAAGTCTCCCTGATCGTCTGCCGGACCCGTTCATCGGATCCATTCGGATACGAATGATTAGCCTGAGGTCGCGGACGGCCGCAAGCGTTCCCGGCGGCATGAAGGTTCCCCTCCGAGGTTACGGGAAACGGAGCCCCGGGCCCAGCCGAAGAGGTTAACGGGCGCCCAGGGTCGAGGCCGGCGGGAGTTGCCGGACGTCCCATCCCCCACCCAGCGCCTGAATCAGCGCGACGCTGGCGACGAGCCGGCTCTGGAGAATGCTCAGCGCCGTCTGGCGGCTCTGGAGCGCGGTCGCCTGGGCGGTGATGACGTTGGTGTAGGCCACCGTTCCGGCCCGGTACTGGTTGAGCGTCAGTGCCTCCGCTTCCTGGGCGGCGCGCAGCGCCCCGGCCTGGACATCGGCCTGCTGCTCGAGAACCCGGAGCGCGGCGAGGTTGTCCTCGACCTGCTGGAACGCGGTCAGCACCGCCTGCCGGTATTGCGCAACCCGCTGGTCGTAGACGGCTTCGGCCTCGGCGACCCGCGCGCCGCGCAGGCCGCCGTCGAACAGCGGCTCGCTCGCTCCGGCGCCGAGCGCCCAGGTGCGGCGCGCGGCGCGGAACAGCGTGTCGACCGCGCTGCTGGTGAATCCGAACGAGGCGCTCAGCGTGATCGTCGGGAAGTACGCGGCTTCGGCGGCGCCGATATCGGCGTTGGCCGACGCCATCAGCCGCTCGGCCGAGGCGACGTCGGGACGCCGCTCGAGGAGCTCGGACGGAAGGCCGGTCGGCGCGACCGGCACGTCGGCGGTCAGCGATGCCGGCGGCAGCGTGAAATCGGCGGGCGCCTTGCCGACCAGCGCCGCGAGCGCGTGCTCGAGCTGGGCGCGCTGGACGCCGACGCCCACCGCCTGCGAGCGCGTGTTCTCGAGCTGCGCCTGCGCCGAGGCGACGTCGGCCCGCGCCGCGACGCCGACGTTGTAGCGGTTCTGGGTGATGTCGAGCGACCGCTGGAACGCCTCGACGGTCGCGTCCAGCACCCGCTTCACCTCGTCGGCGACGCGGAGCTGGAAGTAGACCGACGCGAGCTGCCCCTGGTTCGACAGGCGCGCCGAGGCAAGGTCGGCGGCGCTGGCCTGGGCCGCGGCCACGTCGCTTTCTACGGCGCGACGGATGCGGCCCCACAGGTCGAGCTCCCAGCTCGAAATCCCCGCCGAGGTGTCGAAGCTGTTGCGGATCCGCGGAATCGTCGTGGTGCCGCCGGACGTCGAGCGCGCGCGCTGCGCGTTGGCGTCGAGCGTCACCGCCGGGAACAGGCCGGCCCGGGTTTGGGCGACCACCGCGGATGCCTGGCGGAACGCCGCCTCCGCCGCCTTGAGGTTCTCGTTGTTGACCTCGACCTGCTGCTCGAGCTGGTCGAGGACGGGATCGCCGTACACCGACCACCATGGGGCGTTGCTCGCCGCAGTACGCGGCTGCGCGACCTTCCAGCCGTCGAGCTCCTTGTAGGCGGCCGGCACCGGCGCCGCCGGACGGCGGTAGTCGGGACCGACGGTGCAGCCGGCGAGGGTGACGGCGGCGAGCACGAGAGAGAGTCGCGGCAGCAGGGACATCGTCATTCCGCCGGAGCCAGCCCGGGATGCTCGCGACGCCAGGATTCCCGCGCGCGCAGCCGGAAGCGGTCGAGATAGAGATAGATCACCGGCGTCGTGTACAGCGTCAGCACCTGGCTCAGGAGAAGCCCGCCGATGATGGCGACGCCGAGCGGATGACGCAACTCGCTGCCCTCGCCGAAGCTCAGGACCAGCGGCACCGCACCGAACAGGGCCGCCATTGTCGTCATCAGGATCGGCCGCAGGCGCAGGAGCGATGCCTTGTAGATCGCGTCGCGCGACGTGAGGCCCTCGGTGCGCTCGGCGTCGAGCGCGAAGTCGATCATCATGATCGCGTTCTTCTTGACGATGCCGATCAGCAGAATGACCCCGATCAGCGCGATGATGGTGAAGTCCATGCCCGCGATCATCAGCGCGAGCACCGCGCCCACGCCCGCCGACGGCAGCGTCGACAGAATCGTGATCGGGTGGACGATGCTCTCGTAGAGGATGCCGAGCACGACGTAGACGGCGATCAGCGCGGCGACGATCAGGACCGGCTGGCTCGAGAGCGACTGCTGGAACGCGCGCGCGGTGCCCTGGAAGCTGCCGTGGATGGTGCTCGGGACCCCGAGCCGGTTCATGGCGAGATTGATCGCCTCGACGGCACGGCTCAGCGATACGCCCGGCGCGAGATCGAACGAGATCGTCGTCGCCACGAACGGCCCTTGATGGCGGACCGACAGCGGCGTGGTGCCCGGGGCATACGAGGTGAAGGCGGCGAGCGGGATCATCGTCTCCGGCTGGGTGCTGACGGCGGCGCCGGTCGAGGTGCCGCCGCGCCCGGTGGCGGCGATCGCGTTGGTCCGCGCGTTGCGCACCGCGTCCTGCGCCGCGCTGTTCGTCGCGCCTTGAGCGGCCGTGCCGCCGACGATCGCGCTGGTCGCCTGGGTGCCGCTGAGCGCGCCGCCGGTGGTGCTGACGTAGAGCTGCTTGAGCGTATCGGGGCTCTGCCAGTACTCGGGCGCGACCTCCATCACGACGTGATACTGGTTGAGCGGGTTGTAGATCGTCGACACCTGGCGCTGGCCGAAGGCGTCGTACAGCACGTTGGTGATCTGGCTCGTGGTGACGCCGAGACGGGCCGCGGTCTCGCGATCGATCTTCACGTCCATCTGCAGGCCGCCGCGCTGCTGGTCGGAGTCGACGTCGACCAGCTCCGGCAGCGTCTTGAGCGTGTCGGCGATCTTCGGCGACCACGCGAACAGGTCGGCGGTGTTGTCGGTCTGCAGCGTGTACTGGTACGCCGAGCTCGCCTGACGGCCGCCGACGCGCACGTCCTGCACCGCCTGGAAGAACATGCTGGCGCCGGGCACCACCGCGACTTCGCGGCGCAGCCGCGCGAGCGTGCGCTCGACCGACTCCTTGCGCTCCGACAGCGGCTTCAGCGACACGAAGACGAATCCGGAGTTGGTCGACCCGCCGCCGGTGAAGCCGGCGACGCTCTCGACCGCCGGATCCTTCTGCACGATCGACACGAACTGCTCGAGCTTGCCGCGCATCGCCTGGAACGAGATGCTCTGGTCGCCGAAGATGCTGCCGACGAAGCGGCCGGTGTCCTGCTGCGGGAAGAACCCCTTCGGAATGACCGTGAACAGGTAGACGTTGAGCGCGAGCGTCGCGAGCAGCGCCGCGAGGATGATGCGCGGGTGCAAGAGCGCCCATTGCAGCGACCGGCCGTAGCGCTCGACGACGGCGCCGAAGGCGCGCTCGCTGCGCGCGGCGAAGGAGTCCGGGTGCCGCTCGCGCGGCGGCCGGAGCACCTGCGCGCACATCATCGGCGTCGTCGTCAGCGACACGGCGAGCGACACCAGAATGGCGATCGCCAGCGTGACGGCGAACTCGCGGAACAGGCGGCCGATGATCCCGCCCATCAGCAGGATCGGGATGAACACCGCGATCAGCGACAGGCTCATCGACAGCACCGTGAATCCGACCTCGCGCGCCCCGCGCAGCGCCGCCTGCACCCGCGACATGCCGGCCTCGATGTGACGAGTCACGTTCTCGACGACGACAATGGCGTCGTCGACGACGAACCCCGTCGCGATCGTCAGCGCCATCAGCGACAGGTTGTCGAGGCTGTAGCCGAGCAGGTACATGAACCCGAAGGTGCCGAGCAGCGACACCGGCACGGCGACGCTCGGAATCAGCGCGGCACGGACGTTGCGGAGGAACAGGAACACCACCGCGATCACGAGGCAGACGGCGATGATCAGGGTCCGTTCGACGTCGCGCAGCGACGTGCGGATCGTCGTCGACCGGTCGACCGCGACGTCGATGTCGATGGCGCTCGGGATCGCGGCGCGGAGCTGTGGCAGGAGCTCGCGGACGCGGTCGACGGTCTGGATGATGTTGGCGCCGGGCTCGCGGTTGAGGATCACCAGCACCGACGGCTTGCCGTTGGCGAGGCCGGCGTTGCGCAGGTTCTCGACGGAATCGACCACCTCGGCGACATCTGAGAGCCGCACCGGCGCGCCGTTGCGGTAGGCGATGATCAGATCGCGGTACTCGGCGGCGGTGCGCGCCTGATCGTTGGTGTAGATCTGATAATGACGGTCGCCCTCCTCGATCGCGCCCTTGGGCGCGTGGGCGTTGGCCGCCGAGATCGCGGCGCGGACGCTCTCCAGCCCGATCTGATACTTGAACAGAACCTGCGGGTTCAGCTCGACGCGGACCGCCGGCAGGGACGAGCCGCTGAGCGTGACCTGACCGACGCCCTCGACCTGCGACAGGCGCTGCTCGAGGACGGTCGACGCGGAGTCGTAGATCTGCCCGCGATCGAGGGTGTCCGAGGTCAGCGCCAGGATCATGATCGGCGCGTCGGCGGGGTTGACCTTGCGATAGGTCGGATTGCTGCGCAGGTTCGCCGGCAGATCGGCGCGCGCCGCGTTGATCGCCGCCTGTACATCCCGCGCCGCGCCGTTGATGTCGCGGTCGAGGCCGAACTGGAGCGTGATCCGCGTCGTCCCCACCGAGCTCGACGAGGTCATCTCGTTCACGTCGGCGATCTGGCCGAGGTGGCGCTCGAGCGGCGTGGCCACGCTGGTCGACATCACCTCCGGACTCGCGCCGGGGAGCTGGGCCTGAACGGTGATCGTCGGATAGTCGACCTTCGGCAAGGGCGCGACCGGCAGCCGGAAGAACGCGACGGCACCCGCCAGCGCGAGACCGAACGTCAGCAGGATCGTCGCGATTGGGCGGCGGATGAAGGCGGCGGACAGGTTCACGGCGCGGCCCTCCCCTCGTCCTCGTCGGTGACGCCGTGGGAGATCGGGATGCCGATGCGGACGGCGAGACGGTCGAACCAGAGGTAGATCACCGGGGTCGTGAACAGCGTCAGCGCCTGACTGACGATGAGGCCGCCGACGATCGAGATGCCGAGGGGGTGCCGCAGCTCGGAACCGGTGCCGGTGCCGAGCATGAGCGGCACGGCCCCCAATAGTGCCGCCATCGTCGTCATCAGGATCGGCCGCAGGCGCAACAGGCACGCCTGATGGATCGCCTCGCGCGGGCTCTTGCCCTCGGTCCGCTCGGCATCAAGCGCGAAGTCGATCATCATGATCGCGTTCTTCTTGACGATGCCGATCAGCAGGATGATGCCGATGATCGCGATGATGGTGAGGTCGTGGCCGGCGACGATCAGCGCGAGCAGCGCGCCGATGCCCGCCGACGGCAGCGTCGACAGGATCGTCACGGGGTGGACGAAGCTCTCGTAGAGCACGCCCAACACGATATACACGGTGACGATGGCGGCGAGGATCAGCAGCAGCTCGTTGGCGAGCGACGCCTGGAATGCCAGCGCGGCGCCCTCGAAGGTCGTGACGATGCTGGCGGGCAGGCCGATCTCCCGCTGGGCCCGCTGCACCGCCGCGACGCCCGAGCCGAGCGACGCGCCGCGGGCGAGGTTGAACGACACCGTCGCCGCGGGGAACTGGTCGATGTGGTTGATCTGGAGCGGCGCCGTGCGCTCCTCGATGCGCGCGATCGCCGTCAGCGGCACCTGTCCGCCGCCGGGCGCCGAAGACGGCAGGTAGATCGCGCCGAGCGCCTGGAGCGATGTCTGCAGCTCGGGATCGACCTCGAGGATGACGCGATACTGGTTCGACTGGGTGAAGATGGTCGAGATGATCCGCTGCCCGAACGCGTCGTAGAGCGCGTTGTCGACGGCCGCCGCCGAGATGCCGAGACGGGCCGCGGTGTCGCGGTCGACGGTGACGTAGGCGGCAAGGCCCTGGTCCTGCAGGTTGCTGGCGATGTCGGCGAGCGCGGGCTCGTTGCCAAGGCGCTCGATGAGCTTCGGAACCCATTCCGAGAGCAGGTCCGGATCGGCCGCCTCCAGCGTGAAGCGGTACTGGGTCCGGCTCACGGTGGCGTCGACCGTGAGGTCCTGCACCGGCTGCAGGTAGAGCGATATCCCGGGCACCGAATTCGCGGCCGTCTGGAGCCGACGGATGGTGTCGGTGATGGAGCCGCTGCGCTGGCCGTGCGGAACGAGATTGATGAGCAGACGCCCGGAGTTCAGCGTGACGTTCTGGCCGTCGACGCCGATGTACGACGACAGGCTTTCCACGTCTGGATCTTTGAGGAGGACGTCGGCGATCGCCCGCTGCCGCTCGGCCATCGCCCCGTAGGACACCGTTTGCGAGGCTTCGGTGATGCCCTGGACGAGGCCGGTGTCCTGCACCGGAAAGAAGCCCTTCGGAATCACGACGTAGAGGATCGCGGTCAGCGCGAGAGTCGCGAGCGTGACGATCAGGGTCGGAACCTGCCGGTCCAGGACCCAGTTGAGCGCGCGATCGTAGCGCGCGGTGAGTCCGTCGAAGGTGACGCGGCTCCAGCGCTCGAAGCGCCCCTCGCGCTCCTCGTCGCCGCGCCGCAGCAGCCGGGCCGCGAGCATCGGCACCAGCGTCAGCGACACGACCGCGGAGATCAGGATGGTGACGGCGAGCGTCACCGCGAACTCACGGAACAGCCGGCCGACGACGTCGCCCATGAACAGGAGCGGGATCAGCACGGCGATCAGCGAGACCGTCAGAGACACGATGGTGAAGCCGATCTGCCGCGAGCCCTCGAGCGCCGCCTTGAGCGGCGGGTCGCCGCGCTCGACGTAGCGGGCGATGTTCTCGATCATCACGATGGCATCGTCGACGACGAAGCCCGTGGCGATGGTGAGCGCCATCAGCGACAGGTTGTTGAGGCTGAACCCCATCAGGTACATCGCGGCGAACGTGCCGACGATCGAGAGCGGCACCGAGAGGCTCGGGATGATGGTCGCGCGAACGGTCCGCAGGAACAGGAAGATGACGAAGACGACCAGCACGACCGCCAGCACCAGCTCGATCTCGACGTCGCGCACCGAGGCGCGGATCGTCGTCGTGCGGTCGGTCAGCACCGCGACGTCGATCGCCGCCGGCAGCGACGAGCGTAACTGCGGCAGCAGGTCCTTGATGCCGTTGACGACCTCGATGACGTTGGCGCCGGGCTGACGCTGCACGTTCAGGATGACCGCGGGCGTGGTGTTCATCCACGCCGCGAGGCGGTTGTTCTCGGAGCCCTCGACGACCTGGGCGACGTCGGCGAGTCGCACCGGGGCGCCGTTGCGGTACGCGATCACGAGGTTGCGGTACGCATCGGGGCTCTGGAGTTGGTCGTTGGCGTTGATCGTGTACGCGCGGGTCGGGCCGTCGAAGTTGCCCTTGGGCGTGTTGACGTTGGCGTTGGCGATGGTGGTCCGCAGATCGTCGATGTTGAGCCCGTAGGCGGCGAGCGCCCGCGGATTGGCCTGGACGCGCATCGCCGGGCGTTGCCCGCCCACCAGGCTGACCAGGCCGACGCCGGGAAGCTGGGAGATCTTCTGGGCGAGCCGCGTGTTGGCGAGATCCTGCACCTCGGTGAGCGGCAGGGTCTTCGACGTGAGCGCGAGCGTCAGGATCGGCGCGTCCGCGGGATTGACCTTGGCGTAGATCGGCGGCGCCGGCAGGTCGGACGGCAGCAGGTTGCCCGCCGCGTTGATCGCGGCCTGCACCTCCTGCTCGGCGATGTCGAGGCTGATCGCGAGCCCGAACTGCAGCGTGATGACCGATGCCCCCGCCGAGCTCGACGATGTCATCTGCGTCAGGTTCGGCATCTGCCCAAGCTGACGCTCGAGCGGCGCCGTCACCGACGACGTCATGATGTCGGGACTGGCGCCGGGATAGAACGTCTGGACCTGGATCGTGGGATAGTCGACCTGCGGCAGCGCCGCGAGCGGCAGGAACCGGTACGCGACGACGCCCACGAGCAGGATCGCGATCATCAGGAGCGAGGTCGCGACCGGCCGCAGGACGAAGAGGCGGGACGGATTCATTCAGGCGTCGCTCGTCGCACGGCGCTCATCGCGGCACAGGCCCTAGCCCTGCCGGCCGCGGCGCTGGCGCTGCTGCCCCCCGTTCGCCGGCGGCTGGGGCGGCTCGGCCCGGGAATCCTGGAGCGTGATCTTCGCGCCGTCGCGCAGCTTGTCCGCGCCGTCGACGACGACGCGATCGCCGGACTCGACGCCCGACAGCACCGCGACGCGTTCCCCCTGGGTCGTCCCGAGCTTCACCGGCCGCACCGCGACGGTGTCGTCGGGCTGCACCGCGTACACGTAGGTCCCCGGCGCGCCGCGCTGGACCGCGGCGACCGGGATCACGGTCGCGCCCTGCTCGGTGTCGACCAGCAGGCGGATGTTGACGAACTGGTTCGGAAACAGGCGTTCGTCGTCGTTCGTGAACTGCGCCTTGAGCCGGAACGTCCCGGTCGAGGTGTTGATCTGGTTGTCGACGCCGGCGAGCGTGCCGGTGGCGATCGTCGTGCTGTTGGCGCGATCGAGCGCAACCGCCTGAAGGGTGGCCCCTTCCCGGAGCCGCCGCAGGATCGGCGCGAGATTGTCCTCGGGCAGCGAGAAGGTGACGGAGATCGGCTGGGTCTGCGTGATGACGACGATGCCGTTCGCGTCGCTGACCGACGCGTAGTTGCCCTCGTCGACCTGGCGCAGCCCGACCCGGCCGTTCACCGGGGCGGTGATCTGGCAATAGATCAGGTTGAGTTGCGCGGTCTCGACCTGCGCCTGATCCGCCTGCACGATTCCCTCGTACTGGCGGACGAGCTGTTCCTGGGTATCGACCTGCTGACGCGCGATCGAGTCCTGCGCCGCCAGCGTGCGGTACCGCGCGAGATCCGTCTGCGCCGTCTTGAGCAGGGCCTGATCGCGGCGCAGCGCGCCCTGCGCCTGGTCGAGCTGGAGCAGATACGGGCGGTTGTCGATCTCGGCCAGGAGATCGCCCTTGTTGACGTGCTGGCCTTCCTTGAAGTCGATGCGCGTGATCTGGCCGTTGATCTGGGTCTTCACCGTGACGGTCGCGAGCGGCGTCACGGTGCCGAGCGCGTTGAAGACGACGTCGATCGAGCCGGTCTCGACCGGAGCCGCGACGACGGGGATCGCGGCATTGCCGGCGAAGCGGCCGGTCGCGACGCGCTCGGTCGAGCGCGACATGAACCACCACACGATGGCGACGGCGGCGAGAATCGCGAGCACCGCCCAGACGATCGTGCGCCAGCGCGCCCGCGCGGCCGCGCGCGCGCCGCCGCGGCGCATCCACGGCGGAGCCTCGGTCGGCGGCGGAGCGGCAGGGTGGCTCTTCAGATCGTCCATCGCGGCGACACTATGGGCCGAAGGCCGGGGCTCGGGCCCCAGGGTAGGCCATCAATGGTAAAGGTTAAGTGGCGCGCGAGGGACCGTCCATCCCGTGCCGACCGCCTCCGACGGTACGCCGCGAGGGTAGATTGTTTCACGTCGGACCGGGCCGGTCCCGTCGCTCAGGGTCTGATCTCTGACGGAAAACAGCCGTTCTTAGGGCGAAATGGCCGTCCCCGGGGTGTGAAGCCTGTGTCGACTTCCACCGCCTCAGCGGCCCCCGCTTTCCTCGCGGTAGAACCCCAGCGCCTGGAGCGCCGGCGCGTCGTTGACCGAGAACAGGATGGCCTCCTCCCCCGCCCGCAGGTTCTCGTGGGAGTGCCACGCCCAGTTCGGCAGCACGAAGGAGTCGCGTGCCTTCCAGCGCAGCTCCTGGTCGCCGCCACCCGGCGTGGTGACGATCGTGCGACCCTCGCCGCGGACGACGAAGTACACCGCGCTCGACGTATGGCGATGACGCTCGGTCTTCTGGCCTGGCTTGAGCCACTGCACCCACGCGCTCAGCGTCGGCATCGTCGGACCGCCGGTCAGCGGATGGACGTACTCGAGCGCGATCCCGTCGTGCGGACTTCCGTCGTGGGACGACAAGGCCTTCAGTTTGGCCTCGACGTCACGCCACGGATAGCGAACCGGCACGCGTTCGCGCGCGGCGCGCTCCCACACCGGGCGCACGCTGCCGAGCCGGAGCGACATCTGCTCCGCGGCCGGCGTGACCGGTTGCTCGATCTCGTCGTAGGGCTGATAGAAGATCTGGTTCAGCGCGCGCACCAGCGGGATGTCGAGGATGTCGACCCACGTCACCGGCTTCGCCGACCCATTGCGGTGATCGTGCCACGTCCACGCCGGCGTCAGGATGAGATCGAAGTCCTCCATCGGGCACGGCTCGCCGTCGACGACCGTGCGCGCATCGGGACTGCCTTCGACGATGAAACGCATCGCGTTGATCTGATGCCGGTGCGCCCACGCCGTCTCGCCCGGAAGGATCTGCTGGATGCCCATGTTGATGGTGTGCGTCGCCGTCGGAGTCGGCAGCCCGGGGTTGTTGAACAGCAGGCTGCGCCGCGCCTCCATGCTCTCGGGCAAGGCGGCACCCGCCTCGGCGAGCAGCATCGAGACCGTCTCCCACGTCCATAGGTGGGGCGTGCCCGCGGGCTTGGGGCCACCGATGGAGGCCTGCAACAGCGGCTCCGCCGTCCACTGACCCCGCATCGAGAACGTCGCGAGGCGGGCGTCGAACTGTGGCAGGGCGTCGTTGGCGGCGTGCTGCGGCTTGGCCATGACGCGGCCCTCCGTTCTGCAATTCGAAAAACGAATTTTGCAAAATGATAACGATTTTGTTTTTTCGGAAATAGGCTATTTTTGGCGGCAGAAGAAGCGCCGGAACCCCGTCCGGCGAAGGGAGAACATCACATGGTTACCAGCTCGGATTTGAATGGCCTCATGGCCATGATGCCGGCGTTCGCCACCGACGACGCCGCGGACTTCAAGGCGACCAACACCGTCTCGCTCGAGCGCCTCGAGAAGGGCCTCAACCGGATGATCGGCGACGGCGCCAACGTCGTGTCGGTCGCGGGCAGCTTCGGCGAGTTCCATACCCTCTTGCCGGCCGAGTTCGAGACGCTGGCCAACCATTCGGCCGAGATCGCCAACAACCGCGTGCCGCTGTTCCTCGGCACGACCTCGCTCAACACCCGCGACGCCTATCAGAAGATGAAGGTCGTTGCCCAGACCAAGGCCGCCGGCGTGCTGATGGGCGTGCCTTTCTATTTCCCGTCGTCGCCGCAGAACGCGATCCGCTTCTACAAGGACCTCGCCGCCGAGTTCCCGAAGCTCGGGATCATGATCTATCACAACCCGCCGCTGCATAACGTCAAGATCACCGTCGAGATGATCGCCGAGATCAACAAGATCCCGAACGTCGTCGCGATGAAGGACAGCCACCGCGAGCCGGTCGAGTTCATGCGCCTGATGGAGACGGTGAACGGCAAGATGACCGTGTTCGTCAACCAGACCCAGTACATGGCCTTCCAGCCGCTCGGCGCGAAGGGCTTCTGGTCGATCGACGCATGGATGGGCCCGTGGCCGCAGCTCGCGCTGCGCGACGCGGTGAAGCGCGGCGACTGGGCGCTCGCCCGCCAGATCACTCTTGAAATCGGGCCGCAGTCGAGCGCCCCGGTGAGCCTCTCCTGGCGCGAAACGGCGTCGAAGGTCGGCATCAAGTACGCGGGTTACGTCGAGCCGGGCCCGCTGCGCCCGCCGTTCGTCGAGATCCCTGCGGAAGTCGACGAGGGCCAGAAGAAGAAGGCCGCGCGCTGGAAGCAGCTCTGCGACAAGTATCGCCCCGCCCGCGCGGCGGAGTAAGGCGCCGCGAGGCTTACCGCTCGGGCAGAAGACGGACCCGCGGAGAGCGATCTCCGCGGGTTTTTCTTTGCGCGTCGGCCGTGTCATTCCGGCGACGCAAGGCCAGCGAAAGCGCCTGTGCAAAAGTGTCCCAACTGTCCCAGGTGTCCCAAACCGCCACTGTGGGACAGTGGGACACTTGGCCCGACGAGGGGCTAATGGCTTGTGCCGTCGGGATATTTTCGGACGGAGAGGTGTCCCACGACCGCTCGCGCGCTGTCCCAGAAAAAAAGAGCCGGACGGGGACTGTCCGGCTCTTCTTTCCACAACGGACGGATGTGCCGCTACGACAGCCGCTTGAACCAGCCCTTGGCGTTGTCGCGGAGGATCTTGGTGCGGCCCGCCTCGGAGATCGGCGTGTCGAACACCCAATTGTAGGGATCGAACGTCGCGTGCGGCCAGTCCGACGAGTACAGCAGCATGTCCTCGCCGTGGCACAGGTCCATCAGCATCTTGAAGTGCGCCATGTCCTTGGGGATGCACATCGGCTGGCTGGCGAAGCGGATGTTGGAGGCGAAGTACTCGCTCGGCATCTTGTCGAGGAACTTCTTGCCCGATTCGAGCTTGCGCTCGACCAGCTTCACGTCGCCGGGATGGTTCAGGTAGAAGTCGTCGACGCGGGCCTGGAACTCCGGCATCCACCAGAAGCCGCCCTCCTTGAGGATGATCCGCAGGTTCGGCCATTTGTCGAACAGACCCTGCATGATCATGCTGGCGATGTACGACATGCTGATGCCGCAGCTCGCGATGCCGAACAGCTCGGTCCAGGTGCGCCCGCCCTGGTGCAGCGGCGTGAACTGCTGCCAGAAGGTACCGACGTGCGAGGTGACGACGAGATCGCGCTCGGCGGCGGCCTCGAAGATCGGGTCGTGCTTGTAGGTGCCGAGCGGCTCGTAGTTGCCGCCGAACTCGGTGTAGACGCTGACGAACCCCGGGTTGTCGCCGACGCGACGGATCTCCGCAGCACCCGCCTCGGGGTTGCGGTGGTTGACCATGATCTCGCACTTGATGCGCGGGCTCGCCGGAATCACCTCGTTGATCAGGTAGTCGTTGTAGGCCTGCGCCGTCGCCGTGACCGCCGCCTGGTGGAACATGCTCTGCGGCCGCTGGAAGCCCGGGCTGACGATCACCGTCTCGACGCCGATCTCGTCGATCACGCGCAGGATGTCGGCCGCGGTGCGGGCGCGGCCCTGGGTCTCCTGGCCGGTGCCGGGCAGATCGAGCGCGATCGCCGGGCCGTAGTCGCCGCCGACCGGCGGATAGACCTTGAGGGCGCTCCTGAACGGCTCCCGCATGTACTTCCGGAGTTCCTCCCATTCGGGGAGAAAGTGGAAGTCGGTGTCGACGACGCCGATCGCCCGGCCGCGCGGATCGATCGGGTCCGGTTTGACGCGTACCGCGCGCTCGCGCTTCGGATTCACAATCGCGTCCATGGCTCTCTCCGTTTCTGCGGTGCGACGCCGAGCGTCACACCGATTTCAGGCGTGTGACGCGTTGCGTCACACGCGGACAATGACCTCATCGCCGTCGACGGCGACGTCGTAGGTGCGCAAGCCCTGGCCGGGATGGGTCTCGAGCTTGCCGTCCTCGAGTTGCCAGTTCCAGTGGTGCCACGGGCAGCGCACTACCTTCGTCTCGCAAACCACGGTGCCCTCGCACAGCGACGCGCCCTTGTGCGGGCACGCGTTGTGGATGGCGAAGAACTTATCGCCGATCCGGAACACGGCGATGGTGCGGCGCCCCGCCTGCACGGCGATGCCCTTGCCGTCGGGGATGTCCGCCACCTTGCCGACCACGTACTCCTGCATGACCGATCCTCTCTGCCCTTGTCGTTCAGCCGCGGATCGCCGCCATCAGGTCGGCGAGGTGGCCCTTCCAGATGCGGTCGATGGCCCAGCTCTCGGCCGCGCCCTTCAGCACCAGGTCGCGCTCGTACTCGTTGGTGACGAACTCGCGGCAGACGTCCATCAGCATGTGGGCATGCTCGATGTCGGCCACGGCGTGCTCGGCATTCGACTGCTGCTTCTTGAACGGGATGCCGAGCTCGCGCTCGACCTTCATCCCCATGCGTCGCGACATGCTGCCGCCCTTGAGGATCTGGTCGGAATTCGAGAGCTCGAGCGCGGCCGATGCGGCGAGGCCGCCGAGCCAGTGGCTCGTACGGGCGAGGTTCTGCCACGCGTGGCAGCAGGTGAGGCAGCCATCGCTCGGGCCCACCCGCTGGAAGTCGACCGCCTTGACGCCGAGCGCGACGCCCTCGTTCACGCTCATCACCATGTGATTGGGCTTGCCCTTCTCCTTGTCGCCCTCGAGCTCGTCGCGCTCGTGGTCCCAGATGAGCTGCTTGACGGCGAACGGCGCGGCCGACTGGACGGCGGCCCAGCAGTCGCGGCGGTTCACCGTCCAGTGGGTGCGCTGGATGATGTACATCTGCGCGCGCTTCTTCGTGAGTGGGGTCGCCAGCAGCCGCTTGAACGGTTCGGAGTCGAACTGCGCGTTCGCCATTTTGACGAGCTGCTTGCCGAGGTCCTTCACGAGGCTGCGGGTCTTCATAACAGTGGCCATAACGATCTCCTTACTGGCTACTCGCCGTTCACGAGCGCGCGGGCGCGAGCGACGATGGGTTCGGGCGTCTGATAGGCGCGGCTGACGAGCGCCTCCATCTCGGCCCCGCCGAGCGGATTGACCTCGAGGGTCTGCTTCCGGATCTCGGCGATGAAATTCGGGTTCTTCACCGTGGCGTCGAACGCCGCGCGCAACGCGGCGGCGCGGTCGGGCGGGACCTCGGGCGGGCCGACGTACGGCCGCCCCATGTCGGAGGGCGCCAGCATCAGCCGCAGAGCGTCGCGGTCGTTCTCGTCGCGGACGAGATCGATCAGCGACGGCACCTGCGGGATCGCCGGGTCGCGGATGACACCGATCTGCAGGATGGCGTCGACGTCCTTGGTCCGCTCCACGTCGGGGAAATGGTTGAGGAAGTTGGCGTACGAATCCCCGCATCGGCCCTGGATCTCGCCCCTCTGGACGGCGAGATAGAGGTCGTTGGTCGAGCGGTACCCGGTGATCACCTTGAGCTTCGCGTCCAGCATGCGCGAGAGCGTCGCGTAGAACGTCGTCAACTCGGCGCCCGCGCCGGTCGTGCCGACCATCAACTCCTTCGTCTTCAGGTCATCGATGGAGCGGATCCCGGAATCGGCGCGCGCTATGCAGATGTCGATCTCGCGGTTGATGGAGCCGATGTAGAGGAACTTCGACGGGTCGAACTTCGGCCCGGGCATGCCGAGCAGCGGCATCAAGGGCACGAAGCGATGGCCGGTGCCGAACGCGGTGCCGTCGCGCGGGGCGATATTGTAGAGGTGATTGTAGGTGTTGAGGCTGCCGGCGCCGGGCATGTTCTGCGGCACGAACGTCGGCTTGCCGGGAATGTTGTCCGGCATATGGCGCGCCAAGGTTCGGGCGTAGGCGTCGTAGCTCGTTCCAGCCTCGGTGCCGATGACCAGCCGCACCTGCTTGCCGCGGTAGAAATCCTCGACCGCGTCGCCGCGCGCCGGCGACGCGAGCACGGCGACCGCTCCGAGAGCGGCGGCGAATCCGGCGATGGCGGCCTCGCTTTTCACCTGCATTCCTATTTGCTGCCCATAGCAACGAGCTCGCGCGCCCGCGCGACCACGTCGTCGGACGATTTGTAGGCGTCGGCGAGCAATTGCTCCATCTCGGATCCGGTGACGGCGGAGATGTCGAGGCGCTGCTGCTTGGCTTCCTTGATCAGATCCGGGTCCTTGAGCGCCTCGTCGAACGCCTTGCGCAGGGCGGCCGTACGCGGCGCCGGAATGCCCGGCGGGCCGAAGAACGGGCGGCCGATCTCGGCCGGCGCCAGCATCAGCTTGAGCGCGGCGCGGTCGAGCGGATTCGTCACGAGGTCGCCGAACAGCGGCACGTCCGGCAGCTCGGGATCCTTGGTGAGCCCGAGCTGGATGAGGAAGTTCATCTTGTCGTCGGTGAACCATTGCGGCTCGGTGTTCTTGAGGCTGCCGTAGGACACGCCGCAGCGGCCCTGCACCTCGCCGCGCTCGATTGCGAGGTTGATCTCGAGACTGGTGCGATACCCCGACACCACCTTGAGCTTGAGCCCCAACAGGTTGGTGAGCGTGGCGTTGAACGTCGTCAGCTCGGCGCCGGCGCCCGTCGTTCCGACCGTGAACTCCTTCACCTTGGCGTCGTCGATGGTGTTGATCCCGCTGCCCTTCCACGAGATGCATACCGAGTTCTCGCGGTTCATGGACCCGATGTAGGTGAACTTCAGCGGATCGAACTTCGGTCCCTCGACGCCGAGGAGCGGCATCAGCGGGACGAAGCGGTGAGTGGTGCCGAACGCGGTGCCGTCGCGCGGCGCAACGTTGAAGATCGCGTTCGCCGCGTTGAGGCTGCCCGCGCCGGGCATGTTCTGCGGCACGAACAGCGGGGATCCCGGCAGGTACTTCGGCATGTGGCGCGCGAGCGTGCGGGCGTAGACATCGTAGGCTTCGCCGGCACCGAAGCCGATCATCATCGTGATCTTCTTGCCGCGATAGAAGTCGGCGATCTCGTCGGCTGCGGCAACCGCAGGAAGTGCGACCGATGCCGCGACGACCGCGGCGAGCCAGTTGCGGGCTATGCGTGAAACGATCATTCGGCGCCTCCCATTGCGACCAGCTCGCGCGTGCGCGCGACGACGTTCTCCGGCGCCTTGTAGAACTCGGCGACACGGCTCTGCATCTCGGCGCCGTCGACCGGCTCGAGGTCGAGGCGCTGCAGCTTCGCGTCCTTCGTCATCTCGGGATCCTTGACCGCGTCCATGAACGCCTTCCGCAGCGCCACGGTCCGGTCGGCGGGCAGATCGGGCGGAGCCATGAACGGGCGACCGATCTCCGACGGGCCGAGCAGGAGCTGCAGCGCGCGGTGATCGCGATCGTCGGTGACGATATCGGCGAGCAGCGGGACATTGGGAAGCTCCGGGTCCTTGTGCAGACCGAGCTGCAGCAGGACGTCGATCTTGTTGGCCTCGAGCCAGTCGGGCTTGGAGCTCTTCAGGCTGCTGTAGGACACGCCGCAACGCCCCTGGATCTCGCCGCTCTCCATCGCGAGGTTCACCTGGAAGCTCGACTGGTACCCTTTGATGATGCGGAGCTTGATGCCGAGCATGTTCTGGAGCGTCGCGTAGAAGGTGGTCAGCTCGGCGCCGGCACCCGTGGTACCGGCGACGAACTCGCGCGTCTTCATGTCGTCCATTGACTTGAAGCCCGCCGTCTTCATGGCGATGCAAAGGCCGATCTCGCGGTTCATCGAACCGATGTAGGTGAACTTCAGCGGATCGAACTTCGGTCCCTGGACGCCGAGCAGCGGCATCAGCGGCACGAACCGGTGCGTCATACCGAACACCGTGCCGTCGCGCGGCGCAATATTGTAGATGGCATTCGCCGCGTTCAGGCTGCCGGCGCCCGGCTGGTTCTGGATGATGAGCGTCGGCTCGCCGGGGATGTACCTGGGCATGTGCTTGGCCAGCAGCCGGCCGTAGGTGTCGTCGCCGCCGCCAGTCGCGAAGCCCAGCACCATGCGGACCTGCTTGCCACGATAGAAATCGCCGACCGCGTCGGCGAATGCGATCGACGGCACGAACGCGAGGGCAAGGCCGAGACTGCGAGCGAGAGACGTCTTCATCGAACTGCTTTTCCGTTCCGGGCCGCGCGCTGCCGCGCGAGCTTGTCCGCCCACTTCGCCTCGATGTCGTCGGCGTATCCCTTCGAGACGGTGTTCACCTTCGGGAATTCGTCCTTCCAGTGATAGGGGCGCGTTGCGTACAGGATGATGCGCGCGGTGGTGAGATCGCCGGCCTCGCGCTTGTCGGGGGACAAAAGCGGGTCGATGTGACCGGTCCAGCAGCCGTCGATGACGTCGGTCTGGGTCTTCGGGTCCCACCGCGTCGCGAGCGCCCACATCACCTCGGCGGAATCGGTGATGTCGATGTCGTCGTCCACGACGATGATGATGCGGTTCATGTACGCGCCGGGACCGCAGCCCGCGGCCACCAGGCCCGCCATCTTGGCGTGGCCGGGGTGAAGCTGCTTCACCGAGATCACGTTGACGAAGCTGACGCCGCCGCCGAGCGGCTTCCACACACCCGCTACCCCGGGAACACCGGCGGCCTCGAGCGCGTCCCAGATCGCCGCCATGCCGCCGAGGCTCTGTTGCCGTCCGGGGAACGTCGGCTTCGCCGGCGGCTGGCCGATGAGGATCGGATCGTTGCGGTGATAGATGGCGCCGACGCGCACGATGGGCTCCGGGCCCGCATCGGTCGCATAGTAGCCGGGCCATTCCGCGAACGGCCCCTCGGGACGCGTCTCCTCCTCGGGCGGCGGCATGAAGCCTTCGAAGGCAAGCTCGGCATCGGCCGGGATCGGCAGACCGGTGAGCTCGCCGCGCACCACCTTGATCGGCGCGCCGAGCCGGCCGCCGGCGGTCGCCAGCTCCGACACGCCGTGGCGCGACGCGGTCGACGCCACCATGCCGAGAATCGGCGCTTGCCCGACGCACACGACCATCGGGCACGCCTTGCCCTGCTTCCACCACTTCTCGCGGATGTAGCTGCCGTGCTTGCCGGGCTCGATGAAGACCGTCAGCGTCTTCTCGTCCTGCACCTGCACGCGATAGGTCCCGACGTTGACCCAGTCGCTGTCGGGATCCTTGTTGATGATCAGGCATTCGGTGCCGATGTACGGGCCGCCGTCGTGCTCGTGCCAGTGACCCGCCGGGAACGCCTTGATGTTGACCTCGTCGCCCTTGACGATGTTGTCGCACACCGGCCCGGCGTTGACCTCGACCGGCGGGATCGGATCGGCCTCCCACTTGCGCCGCTTCCGGAACGCCTTCAGCGCCTCCATGCTGAGGTCGCCCGCGAACAGGCGCGAGAAGCGCACGTTCATCAGCACGCGATGGCTTGCGGGATACCCCTTGACGTTCTGGAACAACAGCAGCGGCGGGAATCGCTTCTCGAGGCTGAACTCGTACAGTGCGCCCATCTCGAGATGGGCGTCCGCGCCGTCGATCACCTCGAGTTCGCCGCGCTCGCGCGACAGCCGGATCAGCTCGCGCAGATCGCCCAGCGCCGCGAGGCGGTCGGTTTCACTCACATCCAGAGGCACTCTCGTCTCCTGACGTACTCAGCGCGCGGCGGCGGGGCTCGCGCGCAGGCTTTCGATCTTGCGGCCGACGCCGTCCATGAATCGTTGACTCTCGGGCGACGCGTTGGCAAGCAGCTTGGCCACGTCCTCGACGTCCTGTCCGGACATCGTGTCGAAGTCGGGGTCGATCTGCTGCTGGCCGATGCGGATGAACTCGGCATCCTGGCCGACCTTGTCGAAGGCGGCGCGGTAAGCGGCGAGCAACTCGGGCGATGTGCCGGGCGGCAGCGCGAACCACTTGCCGATCTGGTTGCCAGGCACCCACGTGCGCATCGCCTCGGCCCCCTCGGCGTCCATCTTGCCCTCGAGCAGTTCGGTGATGAGCGGCACGTCCTGGAAGGCCTTGCGGCGGACGATCTTGCCGTCGGAGAAGGTGCCGACCTGCGAGATCGGCACGATCTGGCCCGACTCCATCATCGCATGGATCAGCCCGATGCCGGCGGTCGCGGTGAGGTCCGCCTCGCCGCGCTGGACCGCGAGCACCATCTCGCTGGTGCCGGGATAGCCCAGCACCCAGCGCAGGTTCCAGTTGAGATAGAGAACGCCCCACGCCGCCATCATCACGCCCGACCGCAGGCCGTCCGCGTCGGCGACGATCACCGGCGGCTTCGAGCGGTCGGCGAGGCGCGGCAGCGCGTCCTTGCGGATCATCAGGAAGGTGCCGGCCGGCGCGATGCCCCCGAAGTAGCCGAGCGTGTTGGCGTCGTACTTCGCCTGCTCGGACTTGAGCTGCCGCGGGTTGAGATCGGAGGCGCTCGCCGCGATGATCGTCGTTCCGTCGGGCTTCACCGCGTTGGCGATGTAGTTGAGCGCGTTCATGCCGCCCGCGCCCGGCATGTTGTTGAAGACCACGCGGGGATTGCCGGGCAGGTACTTGGTCAGGTACGGCCCCACCAGGCGCGCCTGCAGGTCGGTGCCGCCGCCGGGCCTGAGGCCGATGACGAACCGGATCGTCTGCCCCTGCAGGTTGACCTCCGCCGACGCCGGCGCCGCGAACGCCGCCACCAACACGATCAGCGCCGTCGCGAGCACCTTGCGGCGGCGCGGTGCGGTCCTCGGTTCCTGACGCATGTCGCCTCTCCCGTTCGTGCCGGCGCGCTGACCGCGCTCAGTTCCCGGTCTTCTCGGATGTGGGGCCGCCGCCGAGCGCACGATCCCACGCCGCATAGCCCATGCGCCCGGCGCTCGGGCTCACCGTCAGCGACGGGTGGTCCTTGTAGAGTTGCTCGACGAAGCCCTGGTCGTCGATGCGACGGATGTGGTGGGTGTCCCACAGCGCCATCGGGCTCACCTTGAGCGCGTCCTTGTCCTGCCGCACCGCCTCCTCGTACACGTTCGAGACCGCCTGCAGCGAGGGATAGAGCTTCGGCTCGAGGATGCGCGCGAGCTCGTAGTACATCGTGCGCGCGGTCTCCTCGTCCATGACGCCTTCGTTGGTGTGGCGCTCCTTGAGGATCTTGATCGTCTTCTCGGGCTGGGTCTTGAAGAAGTGGATGCCCTCCATCAGCGCCTTGAGGAAGCGCTCGACGATGTCGGGATGCTTCTCGACGAACTTGAGGCTCGACGACACGGTGGTGAACCAAATCATCGGCAGCGGATCGATGTCGATGACCTTGAGCCCGCGCTTCTTCGCCAGGAGACTGCGCGGCGGCGTGATGAACGCCGCATCGACGTGGCCGTTGGCGACCCAGTCGTCGAGCGACGTGTTGCGCTGGCCCTCCGTCTCGTCGAGCTGCCCGTCGGGGACCTGCTTGAGCATCTCGACCTGGTCCTTGTCGACGTCGAGGCCGCGCTGCTTCAGGTAGATCCAGTCGTTGAGCCCCGGATGGGAGCCCTTGGAGCCGACCTTCTTTTGCTTGAGGTCGGCGACCGAGTTGATGCCCGACTCGGGCTTCACGACCAGCTTGAAGTTGGTGAAGTTCAGGGTCTGGCCGAGGTAGACCCACGAGTCGCCGCGGGCGCGGTGGCCGTAGGTCGAGACGTGGTTGCCGCCGACGAACTCGATGTCGCTCGTCGGCACGTCGCGGTGCGCGTCCTTGGAGCTGATCTTCCAGTTGTAGTCGACGTCGAGGCCGTGCTTCTCCCAAGAGCCCGATTCGGCGACGACGTGCAGCAGCGCGCAATGCGACCCCGACCGGTACGGAAAATGAATCTTGTCCACGCGCGTTCTCCCTCGACGACGGCGGCCCGCAGCCGCTCGCTCTAAATTTCGATATTCGTTTCGATTTTTAAAATTGTAGGCAGCGCCCGTGCGCGAGTCCAGCGCGAACGCCGCATCAATCCTCCAGGAACTTGAGCTTCCCCGCCCACTTCTTCCGCACCTCGGCGGCGTACTCCGGCGACACCGTGTTGACCTTCGGGAACTGGTCCTTCCAGTGGTAGGGCCGCACCGCGTAGATGATCATCCGGCTCGTGGTCAGGTCCTCGACCGCGCGCTTCTCCGGCGGCAGCCGCGGATCGATGTAGCCGGTCCAGCAGCCGTCGATGATGTCGGTCTGGGTCTTCGGGTCCCAGCGCGTGGCGAGCGCCCACATCACCTCCGCCGGATCCTCGATGTCGATGTCGTCATCGACGACGATGATCATTCGCGTCATGTAGGCGCTCGGCCCGGAGCCGGCGGCGACCAGACCTGCCATCTTGGCGTGGCCGGGATGAAGCTGCTTGATGCGGACGATGTCGATGAACCGCGAACCGGCGCCCAGCATCTTCCACACCCCGGTGACGCCCGGCACGCCCGCCGCTTCCAGCGCATCCCATTGCATCGCGATGCGCGAGATCTTGTTCTGACGGCCCGGGTAAGTCGGCTTCGCCGGCGGCTGGCCGACGATGATCGCGTCCTTGCGGTGGTAGATCGCCTTCACGTGCAGCACCGGCTCGGGCCGCTCGTCCGACGCGTAGTAGCCCGGCCACTCGGCGAACGGCCCTTCGGGCCGCGCGTCCACCGACGGCGGCGGCATGTAGCCTTCGAACACCAGCTCGGCATCGGCGGGGATCGGCAGGCCCGTCACCGTCCCCTTCACCGTCCGGATCGGCCGCCCGATGCGCCCACCGGCGAGCGCGTACTCGGTCTCGCCGGAGCGCGCCCGCGACGCCGCCGCGACGCCGAGGATCGGCGCCTGTCCGACGGAGATCGCCATCGGACACGGCTTGCCCTGCGCCCAGTACTTGCGCCGGATGACGTCCGCATCCTTGCCCGGCTCGATGAACACCGACAGCGTGGTCCTATCGTTGATCATCACGCGGTACGTGCCGAGGTTGACCCAATCGCTCTCGGGGTCCTTGGTGATGTTGACGCACTCCGTGCCGATGTAGCCGCCGCCGTCGCCCTCATGCCAGCGCGGCGCCGGAAACTTCATGACGTCCACCTGGTCGCCGGTCAGCACGCACTCCATCACCGGTCCGGTGTTGACTTCGACCGGCGGGATCGGGTCCGCCTTCTTGCCCTTGGGCTTCTTGCGATACGCCCTCACCGCGTCGAGGTTGACGTCGCCGACCATGAACTTCGCGGTACGCATGTTGCACAGGACGCGGAAGTTCGGGTCATAGCCCTTGATGTTCTCGAACAGGAGCACCGTCGGGTGAAGGTCCCGCAAGCTGAGCTCGTACAGGGCGCCGATCTCGAGGTCGGCATCGGCTCCCGAGACGCGCTCGAGCTCGCCCGCCGCCTCGGCCTGGCGCAGATATTCGCGAAGATCGGCCGACGCTTCCGTGCGCGCGTCCCGTTCGCTGTCGGTGTTCGCTGCCATGCCCCTGTTCCTTTCGCTCACTCGCCGCTCTTGCCGCCCTGTACGGTGCCCTTGACGATGTCCTTGGCGTCGATCGCGGCCTTGGCCTGGGCGATGATCGCGGGCGGCGTCGCGACGACATCCTCGGCAATCTTCTGCAGCACCTCGCCCTGCACCGACGAGATGTCGAGTTTCGAGCGCTGCGCGTCCGCCAGGAACTCGGGATCGGCCATCGTCTTGTCGAACGCGCGCCGCAGCACCGTCACACGGTCGAGCGGCACATCGGGCGGCGCCGCGACGGGGCGGCCCAGCGCTATCGGCGCCGAGAACAGCCGGAAGATCGCGCGCTCGGCATCGTCGCGCGCGAAGGACTCGAGCATCGGCACGGACTCGAATCCTTCCTGCGGCTTGATCCCGATCTGCAGCAGGATGTTGATCTTCTTTTCGGCGACCCATTGGGGATAGGACACCAGCAGGCTGTTGAAGCTGTGGTTGGCGCGGCCGTCGACCTCGCCGCGCTCCATCGCGAGGTTGATGTCGGCGCCCGTGCCATAGCCGGCGATGACCTTGAACTTCGTCCCGAGCACGTTGTTGAGAAGCGCCGGGTACTGCACGTTGCCGCCGCCGGCGCCGGTCGCGCCGATGACGATCTCGCGCGATTTCGCCTGATCGAGCGAGGTGACGCCGGTCGCCGCCCAGACGTAGAGCGTCGCGCTCGACGTGTCGCTGGTGCCGATCCACTGGAACTTGGAGATGTCGTAAAAGACGCCGTTCCCGTCCATGACCTGAAGCAGGGCGATGGCGTTGCCGATCGTGGCGATCGTTGTGCCGTCGCGCGGCGCCTGCACCGCCATGTAGTTCGCGGCGCGGACGTGGCCCGCACCGGGCATGTTCTTCGGCACCACGTTTGGATTGCCCGGCAGATGCTTCGACAGGTGCCGGGCAACGAGGCGCCCGCCGAGATCGTAGCCGCCACCGACGCCGGTCGAGATCACCATCGTCAGCGTCTTGCCGCGGAAGAACTGGTCAGCAGGTTCGGCGGCGGTCTCGGCGCGCGTCGCCGCGCCGGCCATTGCCATGACTACTGCCATGACTGGGGCGACGAACGCGAGACGAAGAACGCGCATCGTCACTCCTTGGCGCAGTACTGGCCGCTGGTCGCCTGCCGGCAATCGACGCCGATGCGCGATTCCAAGGCCTGCTTGATGATGGCGACTGCGGCCTTCGGCGCCCCGACAATGCGGGTAACGATCGCCTGCATCTCCTCGCCGGACGTGGCGTCGATCTCCTCACCCATTTTCTCGGCCTCGGCGAGGAAGTCCGGGTCCTTCACGGTCGCGTCGAATGCCCGACGCAGCGCCGCGAGGCGCTCGGGGGGAACGCCCGGAGTGGTCAGGAGCGGCCGGCCCATACCGTCTGTCGACGCGATCACGTCGAACGCCGCCTTGGCGTCGCCCTCCGCCGGAAGGTCGACGAGTCGCGGCACGTCGGGAAGGTCCGGCGCCTTGTCGAGCGTGTACTGGACAATGGGGATGAGCTTGCCGTCGCGGATCCACTCCGGCTGCTCCTTCTTGGTCAGCGCCCACACCATGCTGCCGCGGGCGCCGACCTCGCCGCGCTCCATCGCGAGGTTCACCGCGTTGCCGCCGCTGTATCCGGTGATGATGCGGAACTGAACGCCCAGAAGCTGCTTGATCAGGGCCGGATAGATGTAGTTGCTGCCGGTCACGCTGGTGGCGCCGACCACGAGTTCCTTCGTCTTCGCGTCCTCGATCGAGCGCACGCCCGCCGTGTGCCACACCCCGAGCACGCTCACGGGCTGCACCGCAGTGCCGATCCAGTTGAACTTCGTCGCGTCATAGCGGACGCCCGCCTCGCCCATCGCCTGGGCCATCGGGATCGCCTCCGACACCGCGACGATCACCGTGCCGTCCTTCGGTGCGACGCTGTAGGCCCAGTTCGTCGCGACGCGCGACGACGCGCCCGGCATGTTGGCGATCTGGACCTTCGGCTTGCCGGGGATGTGCTTGCCGAGGTGACGGGCGACGAGCCGCCCGGTGGTGTCGTAGCTCCCGCCCACCGCGACGCCGACGGTGAAGTGGACGTCGTTGCGGCGGTAGAAGTCCTCCACCGCGTCGGCACGTGCCGGATGGAGGGCGGCGATCAACAGCGCCGCCGCGATCGCCGCTCCCGTGATCCGCATCATCCCTCGTCTCCCTGTTCCGACGCCGCGGTCTTGCGCGCGGCTGTCAGTTGGCTCCGACCAGGCTCGGCGTCTTCGCCTCGTAGCCCTTCTTCCGGCATTCCTCCTCATACGTCGACCAGATGCGGTCGCGCAGGCTCTTGGGAAGATCGCCGTAGTGGAGGACGGTGCCGCCCTCCTTGATGTGCTTGTGGGTCTTGTCGAACAGGTGGTTGATCGGGATCTTGCGGCTGCGCAGCTTCACCGCAAGCTGGATGTTGCGCGGGCTGGTGCCGAAATGCCCGTGCCACCACATGTTCGGCGGAACGATCAGCCCGATGTCGTCCTCGGGCCAGTCGAACCTGACCTCCTCGCCGCCATCCTGCCACATGATCGAGTAGCCCGATCCCGACAGGATGAACACGAATGCCGACGGCCCGTGCTTGTGCGGGTTGAAGAACTGCAGCCCCGGATGATCGGCGAGGTGCGCCGAGATCACGCTGTTGGCGAGCTCGAAATAGGCGGTGTTGTTGCCGCTGCCGCGCTCGGCGTAGCTCGACCGCGGCACCGCCAGCACGTCCGGCACGAACGTGGTCTCGTACAGATTGACGGCGGTGCGTTCATGCTTGGCGTCCGGCTGGTACAGCACGGCCTCGGACGGATCGGCATCAGGATCGATACGGCCGAAGTCGTGGTTCGACCCGTAGATGAACGTCGTGTCCCGGAACAGGTTGTAGATGATCGGCAGTGTGTTGGTGCTGAGGAAGCGCGCGCGCTTGGTCCCCGAGCCGTTGTGGAGCCGGAACGAGCAGTTGAGCGGAATCGCGAACAGGCTGTTCGGGCCCCACTCGAACGAGATCTGCCCTTTCGGGGTCTCGACGGTGGTCGAGCCCGAGCCCTCGATGATGAAGATGACCTCGTCGTAGAGCTGCTTCGTCGGGTTGCTCGACTTGCCCGGCGCAAGCTCGCCGACATAGAGGCCGGCGAGCGATTCGGCGCCGATGATGTCGTAGAACGATGCGCCGATGCCGCGCTCGTGCCAGGGCCGCACCGGGGTCGACTTGAAATTGCCGGCAGCGTAGCCACGCTGCAGCTCCATCTTGAGGTCATCCTCGACCCAACGCTCGTACGGCGTGCGCCTGTCCCACGGCACGCCGATGCGCGTTTCCTTCACGCTGACCATGATCTCTCCCGGACGTGTGGTGTTCTTCTTTTTACGCGCCAGCGGCCTACTTCGCCTTGGCGTACTTCTCGATCAGCGTCGCGGTGAAGCCGCGAAACGCCCGCTCGATGGCGAAGCTCTTCTTCGTGCCGCTGACGATGAGGTCCCGCGCCTCCTGCGAGTCGCCATACATCCGCGCGAGCGTGATGATCAGCTTGCCGTGCTCCATGTCGGCCTCGACGTGCTCGGCATTGGAGTACTGCTTCTTCATGGGAATGCCGAGCTCGTCGCGGAGCTTCTCGCCGATGCGGCGCGAGATGCAGCCGGTCGGGATCACGTCGTCGGCGTTGTCGAGCTCGAGGCACGCCGAAGCGGCCGCGGCCTCCAGCCAGTGGCAGCTCTTGGCGACGTTGAGCCAGCCCTGGAAGCAGGCGAACGGAACGTCCATCGGCTCCTCGCTGGCGAAGTCGTTCGGCGAGAGACCGATCGAGGCGCCCTGCTTCACCGCCAGCGTGTAGTGGTCGGCGACGCCGCGCTCCTTGTCGCCGGCAAGCTCGCCCTGCTCGTGATCCCACACCAGGCGCTTCACCGCCATCGGCGCGGCGCCCTGGACGTAGCCCCAGCAATCGCGGCGGTTCAGGTTGAACAGCGAATGCTGGAGGAAGTAGGCCTGCGCGCCCTTCTTGGTGAAGCGGGCGTTGAAGAGGCGCTGGAACGCGTCCGACTTGTGCTGCGCGATGGCGAGCTCGACGAGCTGCTCCTCGAGCTCGCGAATCTTGCCTTTGCTCTTGGTCTTCAGGGTGACGACCTTCGTGGCCATGGGACTCTCCCGGTGCTTGTGCGGTTGGTGTTGACGGTTCAGACGAATTCTTCGCGATGCAGCCCGAACGCCTTCAGCATCGGCGTGTCGGTCATCGAGAACAGGAGCGCGGGTTCGGTGCGCGAGCGGTTGCTCCAGCGGCACCATGACCAGTTCGGCACCGCGATGCTGTCGTGCTTGCCCCACGTCAGCTCCTTGTCCTCGACGGTGACGGCGCCCTCGCCGTCGATGACGAAAAACACGGAGCTCGAGGTCTGGCGATGCTTTGCGCCCGTGAAGCCGGGCGGAAGCAAGTGGGCACGGCAATTGAGCGTCCGCAGCGTCGAACCGCCGGTGACGGGGTTGACGTAGTCGAGGGTGATGCCCTCGGCGGGGCTGCCGGACTCGCCGGCGAGAGACTTGAGCCGGGCGAGCGTGTCGCTCCACGCATACCGGAACGGACGCGGCGCGGCATCCGCCGGCAGCCATGACGGGCGCAGCAGCGGCGACGGCGACGGATCGACGCCGTCGTGCACGTCCTGCGCGGCCTCGCCGTACTCCTCGTAAAAGATCTGGTTGAGGCCGATCATGAGCGGCACGTCGAGGCCATCGAGCCAGATCGCGGGCTTGTCGCTGCGGTTGTGGTGGTCGTGCCACAGCCATCCCGGCGTGAGCACGAGATCATAGGGCTCCATCACCAGCGGCACGCCGTCGACGACAGTCGAGACTTCCGGGCCGCCCTGGATCGTGAAGCGGAAGGCGTTGATGGTGTGCCGATGGGCCCAGGCGACCTCGCCGGGACCGATGATCTGAATGCTGGCGAGCAGCGTCTGGGTGGTGCCGCGGGGGAGCCCCGGGTTGGTCAATATAAGAGTGCGCCGCGCAGTGTAGCTCTCGGTCAGGGCGTCCAGCGAATCATGGAGGAACGGCAGCACCTTGCTCCACTCCCACACGTGTCCGACACCGCCGGGCGCGGGTTCGATCGACACTCCCTTATTGGTCTTGCGGACGCGTTGCGGGCGCTGGCTGGAGGTCGCCCATTGGCCGTGCAGGTTGTAGGCCGCCATGCGCTCCTCGAGCGCCTTCAGCTTGGCGTCGCCATCGACCTGGGTTGCCATTGCGTCCTTCCCGTTAGTCCGGCGACCCTAGGCGGTTTTCTAAATAAAGAAAAGCTTTTTGAAAAACGAAAACGGCGCTACGGTGCGGTCCGCGCGGGGCTCCGGGTTCGTGTCCCGCCCGCGCGCCATTACATTAAAGAGTGTGCGTGGAGAGGTTCGGTATGGGGCGGATCGGGTGCGGCATCGCCGCGGCGATGGCGCTGGGGCTCTGCGGGTCGGCGGCAACGGCTGCCGACTTCTATAAGGACAAGACGATCTCGATCGTCGTCGGATCGGCGGCGGGCGGCAGCTACGACGCCTACGCGCGCCTGCTCTCGCGACACATGGGCAGCCACATCCCGGGCGCGCCCGCGATCATCGTCCGCAACATGCCGGGAGCCGCCAGCGTGCAGGCGGCCCAGTTCATCTACGCGGCGGCCCCGAAGGACGGCACGTCGCTCGGCGCGCCGCTCAACACTTTGCCGCTGACCCAGGCGCTGGAGCCCTCGAAGGTCGCGTTCAACTGCGCCGAGCTGCAGTGGATCGGCACAGCGGCGGCGCCGGCCAACGTGCTCGCGGTGTGGCACGGCTCCGGCATCAAGACGCTCGACGACGCCAAGGCCCGCGAGGTGACCATCGGCGCGACGACCCCGGGCACGACGATGGAGATGTACCCGCTGATGGCGAACAGCCTGTTCGGCACGAAGTTCAAGGTGGTGACGGGCTACATCGGCGGCGCCGAGATCAATCTCGCGATGGAGCGCGGCGAGGTCGAAGGCCGCGGCAGCAATTCGTACCTCGCGTACACGTTCCAGAACGCCGACTGGATCCGCGACCAGAAGCTGAACTTCCTGTTCCAGATGACTCTCAAGCGCGATCCGCTGCTGCCCCAGGTGCCGTCGCTGATCGAATTCGCGACGACGGACGAGCAGCGGCAGATCGTCTCCCTGCTGGCGACGTCGGAGGCGATCGGCCGCCCCCTGATGGCGCCGCCCGGCACGCCGGCCGACCGGGTCGCGATCCTGCGCAAGGCGCTGATGGACGCGGTGAACGATCCCGCGCTGCGCGCGGACGCCGAGAAGGCGAAGCTCGAGGTGCAGCCGATCGCCGGCGAGGACATGCAGCGGATGATCGAGAGCATCGTCCATGCGAAGCCGGAGATCGTCGAGAAGTACAAGGACGCGGTGCGGTCGCGCCGCAGCTAGAAGCATCGTCGGGGAGCAAGTGACGTCATGACCGAGAGCAACGCCGAGGCGCGCCGCGCCGAAGCCTTAGGGGACCTGCGGAAATGCCTCGACTTCGCCGAGGAGATGGGCGAGCTCGAGCGCATCGACGGCGCCGATCCGCATCTCGAGATCGGCGCTCTATACGAGCTCAGCCTCGAGCATCCGGTCCCGCCGGTGCTGCTGTTCGACAATATCAAGGGATATCCCAAGGGATATCGGGTCGCCGTCAACGTCCGCTCGTCCAAGGTGCTGAACCCCGGCGTCGGACTCGATCTCGTGCGCAGCTACCGAAAGGCCAACCGCAAAAAGTCCGAGCCGATTCCGCCGGTGAACGTGAGGACCGGGCCGGTGATGGAGAACGTCATGGAGGGCGCGAAGGTCGACGCGCTCGCGTTCCCGACACCGCACTGGCACGAGGGTGACGGCGGTCGCTACGTCGGCACCGAGTGCATGGTGATCGTGAAGGATCCCGACAGCGATTGGGTCAATGCCGGCTGCTACCGCGTCCAGGTCGCCGACAAGGACACGCTCGCCGTGTTCATCGAACCCGGCAAGCACGCCGACATCATCCGCGAGAAGTACTGGAAACGGGGCGAGGCGTGCCCGATGGCGATCTCGGTCGGCCAGGCGCCGGCGCTCGGCGCCGCCGCCGCCTCGACGCTCGCCGAAGGAGCGTCGGAATTCGCCGCCGCCGGCGGCCGTCTCGGTCGCCCGATCGAGCTCGTGACGGGCAAGACAGGCGTTCCGTTCCCGGCGGATTCCGAGATCGTGTTCGAAGGCGTCATGCCGCCGCCGTCGGTCGAGACCCGCACCGAAGGGCCGTTCGGCGAGTGGCCGGGCTATTACGCGTCGAACTCGCGGCCCGAGCCGGTTCTGAAGATCAAGGCGATCTACCATCGCAACAATCCGATCATCACCGGCGCGCCCCCGGCGAAGCCGACCTACCCCGGGACCTACTTCGGCACCGCAGGCTCCGCACTGTTCCGCGCCGCGTCGCTGTGGGACGACCTCGAAGCCGCGGGCGTCGCCGGCATCCAGGGCGTGTGGAAGGTGCCGGGCGGCGGCTCGCGCTTCATCAACGTGATCTCGATGAAGCAACTCCACCCCGGTCACGCCAAGATGGCCGGACTCGTCGCGGTCGGCTGCGGCTCGGCGGCGTACCTCGGCCGCATCGTCGTGATCGTCGATGATGACATCGACATCACCGATCCCGCGGAGGTGATGTGGGCCATCGCCACGCGCTGGGACCCGAAGACCCAGACCGACATCATCGACGGCTGCTGGACCGGTTACATCGATCCGATGCTGCTGCCGGAGCGCCGCGAATCCGGCGACCTCACCAACAGCCGCATCATCATCTACGCGGTGCGGCCGTATCACTGGAAGGACGAGTTCCCCAAGGTGAACACCGTGTCGAAGGAATACGCGGCCGAGATCGAAGCGAAATGGGCCGACAAGCTGGCGTTCCTCAAGAACGCGCTATGAACGACGCCAAAGGAGGCAAAGCCATGAAAGCCATCGTCCTCGCCGGGTGCGCAGTCGCTGTCGCGTCGCTCGCTCTCCCGGCTCGCGCCCAGGAATCGTTCGCCGGCAAGACCGTGTCGATCGTCGTCGGATCGGCTCCCGGCGGCAGCTACGACGCCTACGCGCGCCTGGTGCAGCGCCACTTCGGAAACCACATCGCCGGCAGCCCGACGGTGATCGTCAAGAACATGCCCGGAGCCGCCGGCCTCAAGGCCGCGCAGTACCTGTTCGCGGTCTCCCCGAAGGACGGCACCGAGATCGGCGCGATCCTCAACAACGCGCCGGTCACCGAGCTGATGGAGCCCGGCAAGCACGGGTTCAACTCGGCCGAGTTCCTGTGGATCGGCTCCGTCGCGAGCCCCGCGAACGTGCTGACGGTGTGGCACACCACCGGCGTCAAGACGATTGATGACGCGCGCAGGAAAGAGGTGACGATCGGCTCGACGACCCCGGGGACGACCAAGGAAATGTTCCCGCTGATCGCCAACCGTCTGCTCGGCACCAAGTTCAAGGTGATCAACGGCTACAAGGGTGGGGCCGAGATCAATCTCGCCATGGAGCGCGGCGAGGTCGGCGGTCACGGCGCGAACTCGTGGGTGTCGTACCAGTTCCAGAACGCCGACTGGGTGCGCGAGCACAAGCTCAACAACATCTTCCAGGTGACGTTCGAGCGCGATCCGGCGCTCGCCGACGTGCCGACGCTGATGGAGCTCGCGCAGACCGACGAGCAGCGGAAGATCATCCTGATCCTGACCACCGGGGAAGCGATCGGTCGTCCGCTCGCGGCCCCGCCGGGAGTGTCTCCGGCGCGGCTCGCCACCTTACGGCAGGCGTTCGATGCGACGATGAAGGATCCCGGATTCCTCGCCGACGCCGAAAAGGCGAAGCTCGAAGTCGGCCCGACCTCGGGCGACAAGCTGCAGGCGATGGTAGCCGAGATGATGGCGTCGCCGCCGGACATCGTCGCGAAGTACAAGGCCGCGGTCGCTTCGGGGTCGTAACATGGTGGTAAGGCGTACGCTCATCTCTATAGCGGCGGCCGCGACGACGGTTGCGTCCGCGGCCTATGCGCAATCGCCGCCGTCGGCCGACGAGTTCTTCCACGGCAAGACGATGACGATGATCATCTCGACCGGCGTCGGCGGCGGCTACGACCTCGCCGGCCGGCTGGTGTCCCGTCACATGACGAACCACCTCGCCGGCGCGCCGACGATCGTGCCGAAGAACATGGGCGGAGCCGGCCACGTGCGCGCGGCCAACTTCATGGCGCATCAGGCGCCGAAGGACGGGACGACGCTCGCGACCATCGGCAACACCATCGCGCTGCACCAGGTCATCGACGGCCAGGGCGTCCAGTACGACGCGGCGAAGTTCAACTGGATCGGCTCGAGCCAGACCAGCAACATCAACCTCTACGTCTGGACCAAGGCCGGCGTCCGCACCCTCGGCGACGCCGAGGCGCGCGAGGTGATCCTCGGAGCCACGGGCGCGGGCGGCGGCAACGTGCTGTATCCGGCGCTGCTCAACAGCTTCCTCGGCACGAAATTCCGCGTCATCTCCGGCTACGGCACCGGGTCGGACCTGCACATCGCGATGGAGCGCGGCGAGATCGACGGTCGCGCCGGAAACACCTTCAACAGCCTGTCGGTCAGCAATCCCGACTGGATCAAGGACAAGGCGGTCACCTTCCTGGTGCAGTTCGGCCTCTCGCCGGAGAAGGGCTTCGAGAGCGTGCCCAATCTCGTCGACCTCGCCCGCAACGGCACGGAGCGCGCGATCTTCCGTCTCGCCTCGTCGCCCTCGGCGCTCGGCTGGCCGGTGATCACCGCGCCCGGCGTTCCCGCCGAGCGCGTGGCGGTGCTAAGGCGCGCGTTCGCCGCGACGGTGAGCGATCCCGAATTCACCGCCGAGGCCAAAAAGATGCGCGTCGACATCATCCCGGCCGAGGGCGAGTCGCTGCAGAAGGTCGTCGAGGAGACCGTCGCAACGCCGCCGACGGTCGTCGCCGCCGCGAAGCAGGCGATCGAGGCCAAGGACGTGCTGAAGGGATCCGTCGGCGGCAGCCGAGGGTCCGAGTGACGAGGAACGTAAGTTGACGGAAGTGACGCCATCGAACGATGCCGAGAACCGTCGCCTCGAAGCGCTGGGCGATCTGCGCACCTGCCTGCGCTACGCCGCCGACATCGGCAACGTGCAGGTGATCGAGGGCGCGGATCCGCACCACGAGATCGGCGCGCTCTACGAGCTCAGCCTGCGCGACGAGTTCCCGCCGGTGCTGGTGTTCGACAACATCAAGGGATTCCCGAAGGGCTACCGCGTCGCCGTCAACGTGCGCTCGTCCAAGGTGTTCGACACCGGCGCCGAAGGACTGGAGCTGGTCCAGAGCTACCGCAAGCACCGCCGCAAGAGGAGCGACCCGATCCCGCCCGCCACGGTGATGACCGGCCCGGTGATGGCCAACGTCCAGGAAGGCTCGGCGATCAACGCCCGCGCCTTTCCGGCCCCGAAGTGGCACGAGAAGGACGGCGGTCACTACATCGGCACCGAGTGCCTCGTCATCACCAAGGACCCGGACAGCGACTGGGTGAACATCGGCACCTATCGCGTCATGGTGCACGACGACAAGACGCTGATCGCCTTCATCGAGCACGGCAAGCACGGTGACGTCATCCGGCGCAAGTACTGGGAGCGCCGGCAACCGTGTCCGATGGTGATCTCGGTCGGTCAGGCACCGGTGCTCGGCGCCGTTGCCGCCTCGACTCCGGGCCCCGGCCAGTCGGAGTACGCGGTCGCGGGCAGCCGCCTCGGGCGTCCCGTCGAGGTGATCACCGGCAAGCACACCGGCATCCCGTTCCCGGCCCACGCGGAAATAGTCTTCGAAGGCTTCTCGCCGCCGCCCAGCGAGGCCTCGGCGCCCGAGGGTCCGTTCGGCGAATGGCCCGGGTACTACGCCTCGAATTCGCGGCCGGAGCCGATCGTGCAGATCAAGGCGGTGTACCACCGCGACGATCCGATCATCGTCGGCGCGCCGCCGATGAAGCCGACGCTGCCGGGGTTCTGGTACGGCACCGGCGGCTCGTCGCACTTCCGCGCCGCGGCACTGTGGGACGAGCTCGAAGCGGCTGGCGTTCCCGGTGTCACCGGCGTGTGGAAGATGCCGGGCGCGGGACCGCGCTTCATCAACGTGGTGTCCATCAAGCAGCTTCACCCCGGCCACGCCAAGATGGCGGGACTCGTGGCGCTCGGCTGCGGCTCCAACGCGTACCTCGGACGCGTCGTCATCGTGGTCGACGACGACATCGACATCACCAGGCCGGCCGAGGTGATGTGGGCGCTGGCGACGCGATGGGATCCGAAGAGCGCCACCGACATCATCGACGGCTGCTGGACCGGCTACATCGACCCGCGCCTTCCCGCCGACAAGCGCGACGCGGGTGACATGACCAACAGCCGCGTCATCATCTACGCGGTCCGGCCGTACCACTGGAAAGACGAATTCCCCAAGGTGAACACCGTGTCGAAGGAATACGCCGACGCGGTGCGCGCCAAGTGGAAGGGCAAGCTCAGGTTCCTGGGCTGACCGGCTTCATCGGAGGACTGCCATGCGGATCCGCTTGCCTTTGATCGTCGCCGCGTTGGGCGTGGTCGCCGCCACCGACGGCGCCGCCGCGCAGCCGGTCGCCGACTTCTACCGCGAGAAGGGAATCACGCTGGTTATCGGCTCCGATGCGAGCGGCGAGTACAACCAGGCGGGGCGCCTGCTCGCGCGCCACATCGGCAAGCACATCCCCGGGAATCCCGTAGTGACGGTGCAGAACATGCCCGGCGCATCGGGAATCAAGTCCGCGAACTATCTCTACTCCGTCGCACCCAAGGACGGCTCGGTATTCGGCCTGTTCAACAAGAGCATGCCCTACTACGAAGCGACCAAGATGGAGAACACCCGCTACAAGTCGGTCGAGTTCAACTGGATCGGCAGCATGGTGCGCACCAACAACCTCGTCGTGGTGTGGGCGAAGAGCGGGGTCAAGACGCTCGAGGACGCGAAGCGGCGCGAGGTCGTGATGGGGTCGATCGGCGCGGGCGGCACCATGACGACCTACCCCGTCATCCTCAACCACGTCGCCGGAACGAAGTTCAAGCTGGTGCTGGGCTACGCCGGCGGGCAGGTGGTCGATCTCGCGATGGAGCGCGGCGAAGTCGACGGGCGCGGCAGCTATTCGTGGTCGGACCTCAAGAAGTACCGCGCCGAGTGGATCGCCGACAAAAAGATCAACGTCCTCGCGCAGTACGGCATGCGCAAGGAGGCGGATCTCCCCGATGTCCCGCTGTCGGTCGATCTAGGTCGCGACGGCAACGAGAGGCGCGCGATGGAATTCATCTCCGCCGACGTCGACATGGCGAAGCCTTTCATGTTCCCACCCAACGTGCCGAAGGACCGGGTCGCGGCACTGCGCGCGGCGTTCGCCGAAACGATGACAGACCTCGAGTTCCTCGGAGATGCGAAGGTGGCGAAGGTCGACGTCAGCCCGATCAGCGGCGCCGAGCTCGAAGCGCTGGTGCGGCGCACGATCGAGACGCCGCCCGAGCTGGTCGCCATCGCCGAGCGCTGGATGACCCGCGAGGAGCGCTGACGCATGGACGCACAGAGCCGGACAGGCAAGGCCATGACGAAGCGACCGTCGGCGAAGAGCCTCACCCGCGGCAACAGCACCATCCTGATCGGGGCGAACCTGCTCAACGTCGTCGCCCAGTTCAACGGGCCGGCATCGCTCACCAGCATCGCGCAGGCAGCGAAGATGTCGCCGAGCCGCACCTATCGGTATCTGCGCGGACTGTGCGACAGCGGACTCCTGGAACAGAACGAGCCTTCGGGGCTGTACGACCTCGGGCCGCAGATCCTGAGTCTCGGGCTGAAGGCGATCGGTCGCCTCGATCCCGTGCGCCAGGCGATCGCCGCGATGCCGGAGCTCACCAACGCCACCGGGCTCGTCTCCGTGTTGAACGTCTGGGGCTCGCACGGGCCCACGGCGATCCGCTGCGAGCACGGCAATCTCGCGGCCCCGATCCGCATCCGCGAGGGAATCACGCTATCGATGCTGCAGACCGCGGCGGGAAAGGTGTTCCTCGCCTACCTTCCGGAGTCCCAGACGCAGCCTGCGCTCGCGCGCGAGCTCGCCGAGCGCACCGCAGCCGTCGAGGGCGCGGTGAAGATCGGCCCCGCCGAGATCGCCGAAATGAAGGATGAGGTGCGCCGCGCCGGAGTCGCCCGAAGCCTCGGGACGCAGAACCCGACGTACGCAAGTCTCTCGGCGCCGGTCTTCGACCGCGACGGACACCTGCAGCTTGCGATCTCGCTGATCGGCGTAAAGGGGACCTTCGACGCGGCGGTGCGGGGTGACCCCGCCTCGAAGCTGCGCGCCGTTGCCGGCGAGCTTTCGCAGAAGCTCGGCGCCACTCCGGCGAAGCCCGCGGGGTGAGACCGCTCAGGCCTTCTCGAGGATCTTGTCCTTGCGCGGACGGAACGCGTAGCGCTGGATCTTGTCGAGGTCGCAGCCGGTGATCCGGATCACCCACGCCTTCTCGGGATGCGCCGTCGAATGGATCATCCCCGAGCCGTAGGCGCGGGTCTGCCCGGGTCCGATGCGATAGGCGTCCGCCTTCTCCAGCACGACCGAGTCCTCGCTGTCGGCGTTGACGCGGCGCCACTCCGTCATATCGGTGTAGCCGCGCGCGTTGCCGTAGATTGCCCACGATGCGCCGTGGCTGTGCGGGTTGCCGCCCTTGCCGGCCTGCTGCACATGGGCAAGGACGTAGGCGTCGGTGTCCTCGTCGTGCCACAGCACGCGCTTGCCCGGCGGCATGTCGTCGGTGAACGTCGCGTTCACGAAATCGGGATTCGTGAGGAGACCCTTGAGCTTCTCCGCGACTTCAGGAAGGCCCTTCTGGCCTTGCGCCTTGATGATGCGGTGGAGATCGCTGCAGAAATCGTTCAAGGCGTAGCCCATGGTCGCCTCCCTTTCCCTATAGATTGGATGATCCGCCCCCCGCTGTGCCCTTTCAAGAGGCAGTTGTCCGCGTCCCGCGGCCACGGGATAATGGCCTCAACAAACAAGCAATAAGCGCTTCTCTGAGGAGAGGCCCAGGGAGAGCATCGTGGCGGCGAGATCGGTGACCATCGTCGCGGTATCGCTCGCGGTTTCGTCGGCGTTGCCTGCGTCCTCCCGGGTCGCCGGCGCGGACGACTTCTATCGCGGCAAGACGATCACGGTGCTGGTGTCGTGATGCGAGCAGTCGTCATCGCCTGCGCGCTGCTCGTTCCGCTTGCCACCAGCGTCGTCGCGCAGCCCGTCGCCGATTTCTACAAGGGCAAGACCATCCAGATGATCGTCGGCTCCGATCCGGGCGGCGGCTACGACGTGTACGCACGGCTCCTGTCGCGTCACATCACGCGCTTCGTTCCCGGAAATCCCGGCATCGTCGTCCAGAACATGCCGGGGGCCGGGTCGATCAAGGCGACCAACTACGTCTACAACGTGGCGCCCCAGGACGGGACCGTGATCCTGGCGCCGAACCGCACGCCGCCGTTCGTGCAGATCCTCGGCCAGCCGGGCCCGCAGTTCGAGGCCCGCAAGATCAACTGGCTCGGCAGTCTCAACAACGAGGTCGGCGTGCTGGAGGTCTGGCACACCGTCCCGGTGAAGACCATCGACGATGCGCGCGCGACGCCGGTGATCCTCGGCGTCACCGCGCCCGGCACCGACTCCGAGGTCTATCCGACGCTCGCCAACAACACCATCGGCACGAAGTTCAAGATCGTCCGCGGCTATCCAGGGGCCGGCGCGATCGACCTCGCCACCCAGCGCGGCGAGGTGCAGGGCCAGTCGGATTCCTTCACCTCGATGGCGCAGCGCACGCCCGACTGGCGCGACAAGTTCACCGTGCTGGCGCAGCTCTCGCTGACGAGGCATCCCTCGATGCCCGACATCCCGCTGATCACCGACTTCCTCAAGCCCGAGTACATCGTGCCGGGCATGACGGTGGACGAGGCGCGGACCCTGTGGGACCTGATGCTGACCCAGAAGGTCATGGGCCGGCCCTATGCCGTCGGTCCTGGCGTTCCCGCCGACCGTCTGCAGGCGCTGCGCGCCGCGTTCCACGCGACCGTGATGGACGAGCAGTTCCGCGCCGAGGCGGAGAAAAGCCGCACGGAAATCCTTGCCGTCGACGGCGAGGAGATCCAGGCAATGATCGCCAAGGTGGCGGCCGCGCCACCCGCCGTCATCGCCAAGCTCAACGACGCCATCAAATACAAGGGCGAGGCCGGACAGGCGAAGTCCGAGCCGAAGGCCGCCGACCGCTAACGAGCAATCCGGGAGGATACATGGACAGCGTCACGACCGCGCCGAAGCCGGCGATCCGCACCGACGGCATTCTGCACTTCACGATCTCGGTGCGGGATCACAGGAAGGCGGCCGAGTACTACTCGGAGCTGCTCGGCTGCGAGATCGAGCGGGTGAGCAATCACTTCGCCTTCATGCGCACCGGCAACTCGCATTTCGTGCTCGCGAAGATGGACAGCCACGTGAACCCGAATCCGCCGCGGGGCACCAAGTTCCACCACGCGTTCATCGTCTCGCCGGAGGAGTTCGATCGCGCCGTCGACGTCGTCACCAAACGCGGGATCGAGCTGCTGACCCCTGGCGTCGGTCCCACCGGCCACCGCAGCTTTCCTGGCCGCCACATCTACTTCCACGACCCCGACGGCAACGGCATCGAGATCGCCGACGTCTCCGCCGGGCACGACTGACCCGCATTCCGCCTCGCGCGACGACGCGGCGCTTGGCTAAACTCGCCCACTGACGACCTGAGGAGGCGGCGGTGGGCGAGTACGCATTGGGGCAGCCGGTTGCCCGGTTCGAGGACCTGAGGCTTCTGCGCGGCGGGGGCCGCTACATCGACGACATCGCGCTCCCCAATATGGTGCACGGCTGGGTCCTGCGCTCGCCCCACGCCCACGCGCGCATCCGCGCGATCGACACCGCGAAGGCGAAGGTCGCGCCGGGCGTGCTCGCCGTGCTTACCGGCGCCGACTGGCAGGCATCGGGCTTCGGCGACCTGCCGGTGCCCGGCGAGGCGCGTCGCCAGCGCCCGGGCATGTTCCGGCCGCCCTACCCCGCGCTGGTGAGCGACCGCGTCCGCTGGGTCGGCGACCACGTCGCCTTCGTCATCGCCGACACGGTCCACCACGCAATGGACGCTGCGGAGCTGATCGAGGTCGACTACGAGCCGCTGCCCGCGGTCGTCGCCACCGCCGAGGCGACGCGACCGGGCGCGCCCACCGTGTGGGACGGCTGCGACAATAATGTCTGCTTCACCCATTCGGCCGGGGACAAGGCGGCGACCGACGCGGCGATGGCGGCGGCGCCCCACGTCGTGCGCCAGCGGTTCGTCATCAGTCGGGTGACGGCGGCGACGATGGAGCCCCGCGGCTCTATCGGCGTATACGACGGCGCCGCCGACCACTACACCACCTACACGACGCTCCAGCGGACCCACTCGTTCCGGGCGCAGCTCGCGAAGACTTTAGGCGTGCCGGAGAGTCGGCTCAGGGTCGTGTGCGGCGACATCGGCGGCAGCTTCGGGATGAAGTCGGCGGTCTACAACGAGGTGGCACTGACGCTGCTCGGCTCCAAGATCGTCGGCCGCCCGGTGAAGTGGGTCAGCACCCGCTCCGACGCCTTCCTCAGCGACGCCCAGGGCCGGGACAACGTCACCGACGCGGAGCTTGCCCTCGACCGCGACGGCCGGTTTCTCGGTCTCAGGGTCAAGACGCTCGCGGCGGTCGGGGCCTACTTCCAGACCGGCGCCGAGAGCTCGCCGGTGGTGAACATCGGCACGCTGGCGGGCGTGTACACCACGCCCGCGATCCACGTCGACGTCACGGCGGTGTTCACCCACACGCACCCGATGCGCCCCTACCGCGGCAACGGCCGCCCGGAGGCGGCCTATGTCATCGAGCGGCTGATCGACCTTGCAGCCGACCAGCTCGGGATCGACCCGGCGGAGATACGCCGCCGCAACGTGATCCCGCCGTCGGCGATGCCCTACAAGACGGCGCTGACGTTCACCTACGACTGCGGCGAGTTCGAGAAAAACATGGACCTCGCGCTGGCCATGGCCGACTACGCGGGATTCGAGCGGCGCCGCGCCGAGGCGGCCGTACGCGGCAAGCTGCGCGGCATCGGCGTCTCCAACAGCATCGAGAAAGCCGCGTCGCCCGGCTATGAGGGCGCCGAGATCCGGTTCGACCGCGGCGGCACCGTCACCATCCTGTCCGGCGCCGTGAACCAGGGCCAGGGCCATGAAACGGTGTTCAAGCAGCTCGTGTGCGACCGCTTCGGCCTCGACCCCAAGGACGTCACCTACGTCCAGGGCGACACCGACAAGGTGTTCTTCGGCGAGGGCACCGGAGGGTCGCGCACCGCAACGATCGGCGGCGCGGCGCTGCTCTCGGCCGCCGACAAGATCGTCGCCAAGGGGCGGCGGATCGCCGCCAGGATGCTCGAGGTCGCTCCCGACGAGGTGACGTTCGAGAACGGCGCCTTCGCGACGCCCCGGACCAACCGCCGCCTCACCCTCCAGGAAGTCGCCAAGGCCTCCCTCGACCCGCGTAACCTGCCGGCGGGCGACGAGCCGGGGCTCCTCGCCGCGGCCGTGTTCCAGAACAACGAGGAAAACTTCCCGAACGGCTGCCATATCTGCGAGGTCGAGATAGATCGCGACACCGGCACGATCGAGATCGTCCGCTATTCGGTGGTCGACGACGTCGGCAACGTCCTCAATCCCCTCCTGCTCAAGGGCCAGATCCGCGGCGGCGTCGCCCAGGGTGTCGGCCAGATCCTGATGGAGCAGATCCGGTTCGACGGCGACGGCCAGCTCCTCACCGGCTCCTTCATGGACTACGCCATGCCACATGCCGAGCACCTGAGCCGCATCGCCATCAAGAGCAACCCGGTGCCGACCGCGACCAACCCGCTCGGCGTGAAGGGCGCAGGCGAGGCCGGGTGCGTCGGCGCGCTCCCCGCGGTCGCCAACGCCATCGCGGACGCGCTGTCGCCGCTCGGCGTGCGCCACCTCGAGATGCCGGCGACGCCCGAGCGCGTGTGGCGGACGATCCGCGAGGCGAGCGCGCGCCGCGCGTGACGTCGCGCGCGCCGTCGGCGCGCCGCTCATCACGAGATCGGGAGCGAGTCGAAGCCTCTCGGCTCTCGTCGACGCTCGTCGCTGCCACACACGCTAACGAAAGGTAAAAGAATCGCCGCGCGACTCGCGCGGCGTTGTGGTCTCACCGCCACGTCGGCGGCGAATCGGAAAAAATCGGCGCGCGAGCCAAATTTTCTCTTGCGCTGGCGGCCAGTTGATCTATTTACGCGTCTCAGACGCCAATCGCACGTGCCCAAGGCCTCTCAGTAGGGTCAAGCAACGACGTGTACGCGTCCTTTTCGGTAGAGCCGGTCGACAGTGGGCCGGTGCCTTAAGGGAGGTGGATACAATGTCCGGGCACGCTCTTGCGCCCTATCCGCGAACCGAACGGTGATCGCTCGAATGGCCGGCCCCTCGCTGGTCGCTCTCGAGCGTGATCGCGCTTTTTCATTGCCAGCTACGTCCGGCAAACCGACCGGCATCGCACCGGCGGCCGGGCGAGGTGTAACGGAGGGGTCCCGCTGCGGGCGTCACGCCCGAGCAGGGATGGGGTGAAGTCGAAATGGAATACACGAAGCACGTAAAGTTCGGCGGCCGGCTGGTCATCGTCGGCTTCGGCTCGATCGGCCAGGGGGTCCTGCCGCTGATCCTGCGCCACATCGCCATCCCAGCCGAAAACATCGTCATCGTCACCGCCGAGGAGCGCGGTCGCGAGGTCGCGGCCGAGTACGGCGTCAAGTTCGTGGTCCGTCCGCTGACCAAGAGCAACTACCGCCGCGTGCTCGGGCCCCTGCTGCGCGAGGGCGACTTCCTCCTCAACCTGTCGGTCGACGTCTCGTCGATCGCGCTGGTCGAGTTCGCCCACACGAAGGGCGCCTTCTATCTCGACACCTGCATCGAGCCCTGGCCCGGCGGCTACACCGACCCGTCCCTCACGCCGTCGCAGCGCTCCAACTACGCCCTGCGCGAGCAGGCGCTGGCGCTCGCCCCGAAGTACGCGGGCGGCCCGACCGCCGTGCTCACCCACGGCGCCAATCCGGGCCTGGTCTCCCACTTCGTCAAGGAAGCGCTCCTCAAGATCGCCGAGGACACCGAGCTCAAGGTGCGGATGCCGCGCGATCGCATCGGCTGGGCGCTCTTGGCCCGCGATCTCGGCGTGAAGGTGATCCATATCGCCGAGCGCGACACCCAGGTCTCCGAACAGCCGAAGATGCGGGACGAGTTCGTGAACACCTGGTCGGTGGACGGGTTCGTCAGCGAGGGCCAGCAGCCCGCCGAGCTCGGCTGGGGGACCCACGAGCGCCATTTCCCGGACGACGCCCGCCGCCACGAGTTCGGCTGCGACGCCGCCATCTACCTGATGCGCCCCGGCGCGGGCACGCGCGTCCGCACCTGGACGCCGATGGAAGGTCCGTTCCACGGCTTCCTCGTCACGCACAACGAGGCGATCTCGATCGCCGACTTCTACACCCTGGCCGAGGGCGGCACGCTCCACTACCGGCCGACCGTCCACTACGCCTATCACCCGTGCGACGACGCCGTGCTGTCGCTGCACGAGCTCGCCGGCAACAACTGGACGCTGCAATCGAACAAGCGGCTGATCGTCAACGAGATCGCGCGCGGGGTCGACGAGCTCGGCGTGCTGCTGATGGGCCACGCCAAGGGCGCCTACTGGTACGGCTCGCGGCTCTCGATCGACGCGGCCCGCAAGCTGGTGCCGCACAACAACGCGACGAGCCTGCAGGTCACCGTCGCGGTGCTCGCGGGGATGATCTGGGCCATCGAAAATCCCCGCGCCGGCATTGTCGAAGCCGACCACATGGACCATGTACGCGTCATGGATATCGCCCGGCCCTACCTCGGCGAGGTGGTCGGCGTGTACTCCGACTGGACCCCGCTCGAGGGTCGCAACCGTCTCTTCCCGGAGGAAGTCGATTCCTCCGATCCCTGGCAGTTCAAGAATTTCCGCGTGGCCTGAGCGGCACGCATAGGAGCACCCAGCAGAGATGACCAAGAAAATCGACCGCTTCCTGGCCGAGCAGAGCCCGGCGACGCCGTTCCTCGTCGTCGATCTCGACGTCGTGGGCGACAACTACCGTCGCCTGCGGGCCGCCGTGCCGGGAGCCGGCATCTACTACGCGGTGAAGGCGAACCCCGCGCCGGAGATCCTCAAGCTCCTGACGCGGCTCGGCTCGTCGTTCGACATCGCGAGCGTCAACGAGATCGACATGGTGCTGGCCGCGGGCGCGGGTCCGGAGCGGATCTCCTACGGCAACACCATCAAGAAAAAGAGCGACATCGCCGCCGCCTTCCAGCGCGGCGTGCGCCTCTACGCGTTCGACTCCGACGCCGAGCTCGGCAAGATCGCCGACGCGGCGCCCGGCTCGCGCGTGTTCTGCCGCATCCTGACCTCGGGCGCCAACGCCGAGTGGCCGCTGTCGCGCAAGTTCGGCTGCGACGTCGAGATGGCGAAAAAGCTCCTGATCGCCGCCGCCAAGCGCGACGTCGTGCCCTACGGCGTGTCGTTCCACGTCGGCTCGCAGCAGCGCGACCCGGCCCAGTGGGACACCGCGGTGGCCCAGGCCGCGTGGCTGTTCAAGGAGTGCGAGCAGAACGGCGTGCAGCTCTCGATGCTGAACATCGGCGGCGGGTTCCCGACGCGCTACCGCAAGGTCGTGCCGAAGATGGCCGATTACGGCGGCGCGATCTCGGAGTCGCTCGCGCGCCATTTCGGCAACCACATCCCGGACATCATCGTCGAGCCGGGCCGCCAGATGGTCGGCAGCGCCGGCGTGATCCAGACCGAGGTGGTGCTGATCTCGAAAAAGTCCGAGACCGACGCGAAGCGCTGGGTCTACCTCGACATCGGCAAATTCGGCGGCCTGGCCGAGACCATGGACGAGGCGATCCAGTACCCGATCGTGTCGTCGCGCAAGGGCGCGGCGCAGCCCGTCGTGCTGGCCGGTCCGACCTGCGACTCGGCGGACATCCTGTACGAGAAGGCCGACTACCGCCTGCCCGAGGACCTCGAGATCGGCGACAAGCTCGAGATCCGATCGGCCGGCGCGTACACGACGACGTACGCCTCCGTGGCCTTCAACGGCTTCGAGCCGATCAAGACGTACTGCATCTAAGGGCACGGCCATGGTCACGTTGACCCCGGAGCGGCCCGAGCACGGGCCGGCCGTCGATCGATTGCTCGACTCCGCCTTCGGCAGCGAGGCGCGCTGGCACAAGACCTGCCAGCGTCTCCGCGACGGGCAGGAGCCGCTGCGCGACCTCAGCCTGGTCGCGATCGCCGACGACAAGCTGGTCGGCACCGTCCGCCTGTGGCCGGTGCTGGCGGCGGGTCGCCGCGCGCTGATGCTCGGGCCGCTCGCGGTCGACAGCCGCTGGCGCGAGCACGGCGTGGGGTCGCAACTCATGACCGAAGCGCTCAAGCGCGCGCGGAGCGCCGGCGAATCGGCGGTGATCCTGGTCGGCGACGCGCCCTACTACGGCCGCTTCGGCTTCGACGCCCAGCCGACCGCCGGGCTGTGGATGCCGGGCCCCGTCGATCGCGCGCGCTTCCTCGGCGCCGAGCTCGCGGCCGACGCGCTCCAGGGCGCGCGCGGCCCGGTGCTGCCGCTCGCGGCCTGACCACCGCATAACGGCCACACGAAAACGGCGCCCGTCGCGAGACGGGCGCCGTTGCCGTTTCAGCGATGAGCGATCAGGTGCGGCTGCGCACCCGCGCCCCTGCGCGCTCCTCGAGGTACCCGCGGATCGTCGGATCGACCGCGCCCATGCGACCGCCGAACCAGGCGGCGATGCCGCCCAGCACGAGCGACACAAAGCTGAACAGCGCGGCCCGCGACACCACCTTCGTCGTCGTGTCGGCGGCCTGGATCGCCTGCTGCTTGGCCTGATCCATCGCCTGCTGGTACTGCTGCTGGTACTGGTCGATCTGCTGGCGCGCGTCGTCCTCGGAGATGTTCTGGGCCTTCGCCAGCAGCGGCACCGCGCGCTCGCGCGCCTGCTGCGCCTGCTGCTGGTCGCCCGTCACCGCCGCCTTGACCGCCGCGGTCGCCGCGTCGCGCATGGCCTGCGGATCGCTGCCGCCGGTCTGCGCCTGGATCTGGTTGGCGATGCCGCTGAACGGATCGGGGTTCTGCGCCACCATCGGCGCCGCGGTCTGGGCCGCCTGGCCGACGGTCTTGCCGATGCCGCCGGTGATCGAGCCCAGCACGTTGAGGCCGCCGCCGACGATGCTGCCGACCGCCGTCGTCAGCAGCCAGAACACCACGAGCGTGGTGAGCGCCCACGCGGTGACGCCGTGCCACCCGGTGGTCGACTCCTTGGGCCGGCCCGACAGCCGCCCGGCGACGATGCCGCCGGCGAACGCGGCGATGATGCCCGACACCACCCACCAGATGCCGGCGCCCATCGAGAAGCTCGACGCGTCCGGGCTATTGCCCTCCATGGGATGGATGGTCGCGGCGCCGATGCCGATACCGAGCATGTTCAACAGCAGTTGGACCACCAGCGAGAACACCACGCCAGCGAGCACCGCGCCCCACGACACGTTGTTGATGAGCACGGTCCGCATGTCCTCCGCCGGGGTGACGGGGCTCATGTGCGGCGCGCCTTCCGGTCGACTGTACTCAGCCATTGCGGCCTCCTTCTCGAATGATTCTTGCCTGCTGCACCAACCGTCCGGCGGCGGCAAGGTTCCGAGCGGAGCCTTCGGTCAAGCTTCGCACCGCGCCCGTAACGCCCTATAACGTCACCACTTCGATGATGATCCGGGGGAACGCATATGAGCGATGTACGGCAGGCAGATTTGCGGCAGACAGTGGCGGACTGGCTCAAGAGCACGCCGAAGCGGAGCTTCGCGCTCTACCCCATCGTGGTCGTCCTGTTCGAGCTCGCGGTGCGGGGCGGACATCTCGCCTTCAACCCGTGGGGCGTCCTGCTGCTGATCTGGGGCTACGGCGAATACCGCCTGATCCGCGACTATCGCGGCAGCCATGGCGGCGGCGGCCCCGGCTTCCAGGCCCAGCCCGATCGCATCGTCGACCACGGCCCCTACCGCTTCACGCGCAACCCGATGTACCTGGGCCACCTCATCTTCATGCTCGGCCTCGCGATCACCTTCGAGTCGTGGCTCGCGCTGGCGATCCTGCTGGTGAACATTCCGTGGTTCCATCGCCGCGTGCTCGACGACGAGCGCAAGCTCGAAGCGCGCTTCGGCGCCGAGTACCGTGCCTACAAGGCGCGGGTGAAGCGCTGGATCCCCTACGTCGTCTGACGGACGCTGTCCCACCGCCATCCGCGACCGGGCGCCGCTGTGGGACAGCGAATCCCGCGGACTTCCGCCAAAAACCCCCAAGTGTCCCACTGTCCCACACTGGCCATTTGGGACACCTGGGACAGTTGGGACAGTTTTGCACAGGGCGAAAACGCTGGTGCAGAGCGGCTCGCCCTCAGCTTCCACACGTGGCGGACCTGGTGCGCGAAAGCGGACTGAAATCGACAGACGCCGCCGACGCCGACTCAGTCCAGCCCCTTGCCGCCCATCGCCTGCTTGGTCTTCTCGACGATCGCGGGCGGCGTAGCGACGATGCGGGCGACGATCTTCTCAATGTCCTCGCCGGGGCTCGCGTCGATCGGCAGGTCCTGCTTCGCCGCCGCGGCGAGGAAGTCGGCGTCCTTCGCGGTGCGGTCGAACGCGCGGCGCAGCGCCTCGAGACGGTCCTTGGGCAGCGCGGGCGGGCCGGCGAACGGGCGCTCCATCGCGTTCACCGCCGAGACGAACTCGAACATCTGACGCTGCTCGTCGTTGCCCGCGAGCTCGGTCAGCAGCGGGACGTCCTGGAGATCGGGCTCCTTCTGCGATCCGATCTGCACGATCGGGACGATCTTCCTGTCGCGGTACCAGTCGGGATGGCCGGTCTGGATCGACGACCACGACAGGTTACCGCGCCCCTGCACCTCGCCGCGCTCGAGCGCGAGATTGATGGCGTTGCCGCCCTCGTAGCCGGTCACCACCTTGAATTTCGTGCCGAGCGTCGAGTTGAGGAGCGTCGGATAGCCGGCAATCGTGCCGCCGCCGCCGGTCGCCCCGATCACCACCTCGATGCGCTTGGCGTCCTCGATGGTCTTCACGCCGGTCGTGTGCCACACGGCCACGACATTGACGAACTTGCTCATCGCGCCGACCCACGACAGCGACTCGGTCTTGAACTGGACGCCCGTCTGTCCGATCGCCTGATATACCGGCATCGAGTTGTTGAAGGTCGCGAGCGCGGTGCCGTCCTTCGGCGCGACGGAATAGAGGAAGTTCACCGCCTTGATGCCGGACGCGCCGGGCATGTTCTGGACGACGATGGTCGGAGTGCCGGGCACGTACTTGCCCATGAACCGCGCGACGAGCCGGGCATAGGCGTCGTAACCGCCGCCGCTGCCGGTGCCGACGACGAGCCGGATCTCGCGGCCGTTGAAGAAGGTCTCGACGGCGTCGGCGGCCGCCGCCGGAAGCGCCATGGTCGACGTCAACGCCGCGAGCGCGGCGACGAAGGTCCTGCTCACTGTAAGTCCCTGCCCTGCTGTCTCCGGTGAACCCGGGGGCGCAAGGATGCGGGATTGGCGGGTCGCTGTAAACGACCGGGAACGCCCGGCGGACGCAACCGGGAGCCCGCGCAGGGCCCCCGGTGTGTCACATCAGCCGATGATCGCCGGCGGGGCGGTGTGGTTGATGTTGAAGTCGAGCGTGCCGTCGATCGCCATGATCGCCGCATCCGGCGCCGACATGCCGTTCGCCGCGTTGTTGGCGGCCGACGTTCCGGCGAACGAGTGCCCGTTCACGTCGATCGAGTAGACATAGAGGTTCCGGTCGGTCGCCGCCGTCCCGCCCCAGGCGTCGTTGAGGAAGACGACATCGACCTTTCCGGGCCCCTGCGCGCCGAAGTCGCCGCTGAGCGTGATGTCCTGCACCCCGTGGGCGGCGTGCGACGCGGTCGCGGTCCGGGTGCCGCCGACCTGGACGCCGTCGACGAGGACGTTGAACTGGGCATCGCCGTTCCACGCGTCCTCGGCGACGTGGAGGACGATGGTCGACGGCCCGACCGTGCCGCCCGGCGGCGGCGTCGGTGTGCCGCCGGTGCCCGCGGCATGGAACGTCATCGCGCCGTTGATCGCCATGATAGCCCCGTCGGGCGCGCTCATGCCGTTCGACGCGTCGTTCTGCGCCGTGGTGTAGGACAGCACCTCGCCGTTCACCGTCAGCGTCTGGACGTAGAGATTGCGGTCCGTCGCCGCCGTCCCGCCCCAACCGTCGTTGAGGAAGTTGATGGCGACGGTGTGCGGGCCGGTCGAGAGCGTGCCGGCGATCGAGATGTCCTGCCAGCCTCCGGCCGCGTGAGACCCCGTGGCGGTCTGCACGCCGCCGAACTGCGCGCCGTCGACGGTGACGGTGAACTGTGCGTCGCCGTTCCACGCGTCCTCGGCCACCCGCACGGTGAGCGGTCCGCTGCCGCTGGGCGGCGGGTTGTTCGGCGGGGGATTGTTGGGAGGCGGCGTGGTCGTCCCGCCGCTGCCCGGATCGCTGAAGTGGATCGTGCCGTTGACGGCGAGGATGGCCCCGTCGGGCGCGGTCATGCCGTTGGCGGCGCCGTTCTGCGCCGTGTGCCAGTCGAGCGTGTCGCCGTTGATGGTCACCGACTGCACGTAGAGATTGCGGTCGGTCGCCGCGCTGCCGCCCCAGCCGTCGTTGAGGAAGGTGATGTCGATGGCGTGCGGGCCGGTCGGGAAGGTGCCGGCCAGCGCGATGTCCTGCCATTGGCCGGCACCGTGCGACGCCGTCGCCGTCTGGGTGCCGCCGACCTGCACGCCGTCCACCTTGACGACGAACTGCGCGTCGCCGGTCCACGCGTCCTCCGAGACGCGGACCGAGACGCCAGTGCCGCCGGTGGGCGGCGGATTGTTCGGCGGCGGTGGCGGCGGATTGCCGCCGCCGCTCCCGATGACGCCGTTCGCGTCGGTGGCGCCGATCGGCGTGGTGTCGACGCCGTCCGGGGACGAGATCGTCTGCAAGGCGACGGCGTGCGCGTTGGGGTCCTTCGAGTAGGCGCGGATGTAGTCGATCCCCATCACCGACGTCTCGCCGGCGTTCGGCCCTGCCCATCCGCCGACGGCGAGAGTGGCGAGCATGTACATCGGCACATCGGTGGTCGCGGGCGTCGCGACGGTGCCCTTCTGGTTCTCGCCGAGGAGCTGGCCGTCGATGTACCAGCGGATGACGTCCGGCTCCCAGTCAACGCCGTAGGTGTGATACTCGGTGTGGATATCGCCGTTGACCGCCGCCCAGCTCCCGCCGTCGAGATTGCGGTTGGTCGAGATCTGGCCGTGGTAGGCGAGATTGCCGCCGCCGTCGCCGTTGGGGTTCGTGGTGCCGAACGCTTCCAGCGCGTCGATCTCCGGCGGCCAGCTCTTGTCGCCGGGCAGCATCCAGAAGCTCGACCACATGCCGGGCCCCGAGGCGACCTCGATGCGCGCCTCGAAGTAGCCGTAGGTCTGCGTGAACATCCCCTCGGTGCTGATCATCCCCGAGGTGTACGGCTGGTTGTCGGGATTGGAGCCGGGTGCGGCAGGCGCCGCGGTGATGTGGAGCGCGCCGTTGGCGAGCGAGAACGGATTCACGCCGACGCTGGGGTCTGAGTAGTACTGCTGATCGCCGTTCCCCCACAGCTCGCGTCCGCCGAAGTAGAACGTCGTCTTGTAGCCGCTGCTGCCGTCGGGAGACCACGTGAAGGAGTTGAACTCGTCGTCGAACGTGAGCTTGAAGCCCGTGAGATCCACCATCGCTGCGCCCATATGCTGTGATGTGCGCATGCGACCCGCGCGCCGCATACGTCACGAATGTCAGCGAAACGATGCACGACCTTTCCCGTCACGGGCGCGCATCAAGGCGGGGCGAAAAAGCTTTCAAAAACGCGGCGTGCCGCGGCACCGATGCCCTTGGCACTTTTTCGCGTCTGCGTCGTATTGGGGTGCGCCACCGGTCGGCCGCGAGCGCCAGCCGCCGTGGACATGCGCAGGACGGGCGGCGGCGACGGCCGCGCGATGTCTCGGGGCTTAGGAGCGGCTTCAACCGAGAATGGGCGGCGGAGCGGTGTGGTTGATGTTGAACTCGACCGTGCCGTTGATGGCGAGGATCGCCGCGTCCGGCGCGCTCATTCCGTTCGCCGCGTCGTTCGCCGCCGCGGTGCCTGGGAACGAGTGTCCGTTCACGTCGGCCGAGTAGACGTAGAGATTGCGATCGGTCGCCGGCGTGCCGCCCCAGGCGTCGTTCACGAACTGGACATCGACCGTCCCGGGGCCCTGCGCCCCGAAGTCGCCGGTCAGCGTGACGTCCTGGACCGCGTGCGACGCGTGCGACGCGGTCGCCGTCCGGGTGCCGCCGACCTGGGCGCCGTCGACCTTCACGACGAACTGCGCGTCGCCGTTCCACGCGTCTTCCGCGAGATGCAAGACGATGGTCGACGGGCCGACGGTTCCACCGCCGCCGCCACCGCCGCCGCCCGAGGAGTGGAACGTCAGCGGGCCGTTGACGGCGAGGATCGCCCCGTCGGACGCGCTCATGCCGTTGGCGGCGGAATTCTGGGCCGTGGTGTAGGACAGCGTCTCGCCGTTCGCCGTCAGCGACTGGACGTAAAGGTTGCGGTCGGTCGCCGCCGTGCCGCCCCAGGCGTCGTTGATGAAGTTGACGGCGATGGTGTGAGCCCCCGCCGAGAGGGTGCCGGCGATGGAAATGTCCTGCCAGCCCCCGGCCGCGTGGGAGCCGGTCGCGGTCTGCACGCCACCGAACTGCGCGCCGTCGACGGTGACCGTGAACTGCGCGTCGCCGTTCCAGGCATCCTCCGATACGCGGACGGTGATCGGCCCGCCGCCGGTGGGCGGCGGAGGCGTGGTGGTTCCGCCCGACCCGAAGTGGATGGTGCCGTTGACGGCGAGGATCGCGCCATCGCCGACCGACATGCCGTTGCTCGCGCCGTTCTGGCCCGCGTGCCAGTCGATGGTGTTGCCGTTCAGGGTGACCGACTGCACGTAGAGATTGCGGTCGGTCGACGGCGTGCCGCCCCAGGCATCGTTGAGGAAGGTGATGTCGATGCTGTGGGCTCCCGTCGAGAAGGTGCCCGGCAGGCCGATGTCCTGCCATTGACCGGCACCGTGGGACGCGGTCGCGGTCTGGACGCCGCCGACCTGCGCTCCATCGACGGCGACGACGAACTGCGCATTGCCGTTCCATGCATCCTCGGAAACGCGCACCGATAGATTGGTGCCTCCGGGAGGGGGCGGCGGCGGAGGCGGGGCGCCGCCGATCACGCCGTGGGAATCGGAGGCGCCGAACGGGGTCGTGTCGGCGCCGTCGGGGGACGAGATCGTCTGCAGCCCGACGGCGTGCGCGTTGGGATCCTTCGAGAAGGCGCGGACATAGTCGATGCCCATCACGCCGGTTTCGCCCGCCGGATTCTCCGGCCAGCCGCCGACGCTGAGGTCGAGCAGCAGGTACATCGCCTTGCTGGTGGTCGAGGGCGTCGGCCGCCGCTCCGACTGTACGCCGTCGATGTACCAGGTCGTGAAGTCGGGCTCCCAGTCGACGCCGTAGGTGTGCCACGTGGTGTGGATGTCGCCACCGCCGACGGGATGCCAGGCGCCGAAATCCGCCGTGTGATCGACCGTGATCTGGTTCTGCCAGGCGACGTTGCCGGCACCGTCGCCGCGCGAGTTCGGCGCGCCGAACGCTTCGAGGACATCGAACTCGGGGGGCCAACTCTTGTCGGCGGGAAGCATCCAGACGCTCGACCACATGCCGGGACCCGACGCGACCTCGACGCGGGCCTCGAAGTAGCCGTAGGTCTGGGCGAACGACCCTTCGGTGGTGATCAGCCCCGAGTTGTAGGGCTGACCGGCGGGGTTGCCGCCGGGTGCCGCGGTGATGTGCAGCGCGCCGTTCGCGAGCGAGAACGGATTCACGCCGACGGTCGGATCCGAATAGTACTGCTGATCGCCGTTGGCGCCGAGGAACCGGCCGCCGAAATAGAGCGTCGTCTTGTACCCGGAGCTGCCGTCGGGCGACCACGCGAACGAGTTGAACTCGTCGTCGTAGGTGAGCTTGTAGGCGGACAGATCGACCATGGCCGTTCTCCCCCTGCGTCGCGCTGACGTCTATGTCGCGCTGACGTCTATTTCGTCGATCCCCCGACGACCTCACGATGGACGCCACATTGGACGGCGCGCGCGGCATCGAGTCGCAGAAAGCCGGAGCGAAAACAGTTTCAAAAATGGGTCGCGCGACTGCTCACGTCGGCGACGGCCGCGGCACGCTGCGCTGGCTCAGCCCGAGGCCATCACCACCATGCAGTGAGCGGGCAGAAACCAACCGTCCTCGCTTTCGATCGCGGGCGTCCCGCTGCCGCCGTAGCGCGGATGCTCGCTCGACCACAGCACGCTCCAGCTCCGGCCGGCGGGCGGCGCGAGCAGCGGCTCGGCCGGGGAGTCGAGCCGCAGATCGCGGCCGAAGTTGGCGAGCACCATCCGGTCCTCGTGCCGACCGGCATAACGGAGGACGAATGCCTCCCGACCGAGCACCGCACCGTCGACGCTCTTGCGCCGCATCGCCGAGAACACCGGGTCCGTCGCACGGAGGCGGATGAGGTCGCGGTGGAGCGCCAGCACCTCGGCGTGGAAACCCGCATGGCGGTCGGCGTGATTCAGCACGCAGCTCCTGAAGATGTCGCGGGCGTCGGGCGGCGGCATCTCCGCCACCATCTCCGGCGTCGCGAGGTTGGGGAACTGGGAAACGAACTCGGCCCGCCCGCGGCGGACCTTCTTCGCGAGATCCGGCTTGTGGTCGGCGAAGTAGGTGAACCGCGTCGAGGCGGCGAACTCCTGCCCCTGGAACAGCATCGGCACCCCCGGCGTGAGGAACAGGAGCCCGGTCAGCACGCGCAGGCGGCCCGGATTGGCGGTGGTGTGGAGCCGGTCGCCACGGCCGGTGTTCGCCACCTGGTCGTGGTTCTGCAGGTAGTTCACCAGGCTGTCGGCGGGAATCCCGGCGGTGGGCGTCCCGCGCCGCTTGCCCTGCCATTTGTAGTACTGGCCCTGGTAGAGGAAGCCGTGCCGCGCGAGCGAGACGAACTCCTGAGGGGTGCCGGCGTATCCGGAGAAGTAGGCCCTCGAGTGCCCGCGGGCGTTGACGAAGGCGCTGTGGTGGAAATCGTCGTTCCACATCGCGTCGAAGCCGAAGCCGTCCTCCTCCGGCGATCGCACCAGCCGCACGTCCTGCGGCTCGTTCTCGGCCACCAGGTACACGGTGCGGCCGGCGCGGGCGCCGGCGGCGCGCGCGGCGGCGACGATCTCGCCGACGATGTGCGACGACGAGGAGTCGAAGATCTGCTGGGTGGCGTCGAGCCGCAGGCCGTCGATGTGGAATTCCTCGATCCAGTAGCGGGCGTTCGCGAGCACGAACGCGCGGACCGCCGCGCTGCCGTCGCCGTCGAAGTTGATCGCCTCGCCCCACTCGCACTCGTAGCGGTCGGTGAAGTAGTGGGCGGAGAATTCCGGCAACCGGTTCCCGTCCGGGCCGAGGTGGTTGTAGACGACGTCGAGGATGACGGCGAGGCCGAGGCGGTGCGCGCGATCGACGAAGTGCCGGAGATCGTCGGGACGGCCGTACAGGCGCGTCGGCGCAAACAGGTTGACGCCGTCGTAGCCCCATCCGAACCGTCCCGGGAAATCCGCGACCGGCATCATCTCGACGACGCTGATGCCGAGATCGCGCAACGCCGCGAGATGCTCCTCCGCGGCGCGCCACGTTCCCTCGGCCGTGAACGAGCCGACGTGCATCTCGTAGAGCACCGGACCGCGATGGTCGGGACCGCGCCACTCGGCGTCGCTCCACGGGAACGCGGACGGATCGACGACCTGCGACGGGCCGTGGGGACCGTCGGGCTGGAACCGCGACGCGGGATCCGCGAGCAGCTCGGGGCCGCCGTCGAGTCGGAAGCGGTAGAGGTCGCCGGCGGCGCCCGGCGCGGAGCCCGCGAAGTAGCCGTCGCGCTCCGGCGCGAGATCGATCGACGTGCCGGCGCGGGCCCCGGAGTCGAACACCACCTCGACCCGCGCGCGGCGCGGTGCCCAGACGCGGAAATGGACGACGCCGCCGATCAGCTCGGCGCCGACCGGCAGCCGCCGCGCCGTCGACGCGGGCGCGCCGCCCCCGGCCGGCCGCGCCTCGGACGGCGAAAGCGTCTCATGCGCGCCGTCCGGGGTCTCGGCCATCATCGCCCAGCGGATCCGGTGGTGGGGCAGGGAATCGGGAAGCCGACGTAGGAAACCGACGAGCCGCGGCATTGGTTCCGGAGCTCCGGGCGGTTCCAGGGGTTCCGGAGCTGCGGAGGGTCCGGCGCCGGGCCATGCCGGAACCGCGGCGGCGGCCCGCGGTTTAATCAGGCCGGACCCGCCCGCTGCGAGATGCTCGATGACCGAACCGCTGTGGTGGAAACGCGGCATCATCTATCAGATCTATCCGCGCTCGTTCCAGGATACCGACGGCGACGGCATCGGCGATCTCGCCGGCATCCGCTCCCGGCTCGGGTATCTCGAGGAGCTTGGCATCGACGCGATCTGGATTTCGCCGATTTATCCGTCGCCGATGGCCGACTTCGGCTACGACGTCGCGAACTACTGCGCGATCGACCCGACGTTCGGAACCTTCGACGACTTCGACCGCCTCGTCGCGGATGCGCACCGGCGCGGCATCAAGGTGATCCTCGACTTCGTCCCCAACCACACCTCCGACCGGCACCCGTGGTTCGTCGAGAGCCGCTCGTCGCGCGCCAGCCCCAAGCGCGACTGGTACATCTGGCGCGACCCCGGGCCGGGCGGCGGCCCTCCCAACAACTGGGTGAGCAACTTCGGCGGCAGCGGCTGGGAGTGGGACGCGGCGACCAAGCAGTACTACTACCACGCGTTCCTCAAGGAGCAGCCCGATCTCAACTGGCGCAACCCCGAGGTGCGCGACGCGATGTACCGCGTGCTGCGGTTCTGGCTCGACCGCGGCGTCGACGGCTTTCGCGTCGACGTGATCTGGCATCTCATCAAGGACGACCAGTTCCGCGACAATCCGCACAATCCCGACTGGCGGCCAGGCGACGCCGCGATCCGCCAGTTCATCCAGCTCTACTCGGCGGACCGGCCGGAGGTGCACGAGATCATCGCCGAGATGCGCAACGTGCTCGACCAGTACGACGCGCGCGTGCTGATCGGCGAGATCTACCTGCCGCTCGAGCGGCTGGTGCACTACTACGGCAAGGACCTGCGCGGCGCGCACCTGCCGTTCAACTTCCAGCTCATCGAGACGGCGTGGAGCGCGACCGCGATCAGCCGCCTCATCCGCGAGTACGAGGGCGCGCTGCCGATGGGCGGCTGGCCGAACTGGGTGCTGAGCAACCACGACCAGAGGCGCATCGCGAGCCGCGCCGGGCGCGACCAGGCGCGGATCGCGGCGATGCTGCTGCTGACCCTGCGCGGCACGCCGACGCTCTACTACGGCGACGAGATCGGCATGGAAAGCGTGCCGATCCCGCCCGAGAAGGTCCACGATCCGTGGGAGAAGAACGAGCCCGGCCTCGGGCTCGGCCGCGATCCGAGCCGCACGCCGATGCAGTGGGACGCCTCGGCCAATGCGGGCTTCACCTCGGGCGAGCCGTGGCTCCCGGTCGCGCCCGACTACGCCGAGCGCAATGTCGCGTGCTGCGCCGGCGACGAAACCTCGATCCTCGCGCTGTACCACGAGCTGATCCGGCTCAGGCGCAAGCGGCCGTCGCTCAGCATCGGCGACTACGCGCCGCTCCACGCCGACGAGCACGTGCTCGCCTACGAGCGCCGCCACGGCGGCGACCGCCTCGTCGTCGTGCTCAACTTCTCGCGCGAGCCGCAGACCGTGGCGCTGCCGACCGACGCGCCGGAATGGCGGACGGCGCTCGCGTCCAGCCTCCAACCGATCTCCGAGACGATCAAAGGACGCGTGGTGCTCGGGCCGAGCGAAGGGATTATCCTGTGTCCGGCGTGAAAACGGATCGAATCGCCGGTCCGGACGTTCTCCAGCCGGGACGCGAGAATCCGCGCTGCAGCCCTGAGGTGCGCATGGGAGTGGTTTACGACCGGGCCGCCGAGTTCGTCCGCAACATCTACGACCACCGGATCGTCGGCCAACCGACGCTCGATCTCGCCACCCACTTCCCCGACGGCAGCCGCCTCCAGGCGGCCTGGCGCGACATCCGCGACGAGGCGCTCGCGGTCGCGCGGCGCCTCGACACGGTGCCCCGGTTCCACGACATCATGCCGGAGCAGGCGCCGATCTCCGCCAACGACCGGCGCGACTGGCGGCTGTTCATCCTCAAGGCCTACGGCACGCCGATCCCGCGCAACATGGCGGCCTGCCCGCGATTGGCGGCGCTGGTGTCGGACATGCCCGACGTGCTGTCAGCGTCGCTGTCGTTCCTCGCTCCGGGCAAGCACATCCCCGAGCATCGCGGTCCGTTCCGCGGCGTGCTCCGCTTCTACATGCCGCTGATGATGCCGCGCGACGACACGGGCCAGCCCGCGGCGGTGCTGCGCATCGCGGGCGCCGATCACCTCGTCGGCGAGGGCGAATGCCTGCTGTGGGACGACACCTTCCCCCACGAGGTGTGGAACCGCAGCGACGGCGTGCGCGCCGCGCTGCTGCTCGACGTCCGCCGCCGCGGCATGCCGCTCGACATGGCGATCCTGTCCAACCTTCTGATCCTGATCGCCGGGCTCGGCGTGCGCATCCGGGGCGTCGAGCCGCTGCCGGCACGCGACCCGGAGCCGGACGTGGCGCACGGCGGCCGCGCCGGCGCAGGATCGCGGTTTTGACCGCGCGCCGACGCTGCTAGAGTCTGCTCCCGCACGGAGACAGGAGCCCGACATGGCGACCGCGATCGGCATCAATCCAAGCGACGACCTCAGCGGCCCGCAGCTCCGGCGCCAGCTCGCCGCCGCGACGCGCATCCTCAACGCCGAGGGCATCCTCGACTACTCGGGCCATATCTCGGTGCGCGCGCCCGGCCGCGACGCGCTCTACATCCAGGCGGGCACCGATCCGCGCTCCGGCGTCACGCCCGACCGCATGCTGCTGGTCGGCTTCGACGGCAAGGTGATCGAGGGCGCGCCGGGCAAGCCGCCGGTCGAGCTCGCGATCCACGTCGAGATCATGAAGGCGCGGCCCGACGTGCAGGCGGTGATCCATTCCCACCTCGAGGTCGCGTTCCTGTTCACGATGATGAAGGGCGTGACGCTGCAGCCGATGCGGGCGCGCGCCGTGCGCTGGCAGAGCGGCATCCCGACCCACGCCGACCCGAGCCACATCAAGCTCTCGGAGCAGGGCCGCGCGCTGGCGGCGACGTTGGGGCCGCACCACGCCGCGCTGATCCGCTCCCACGGCGTCGTGCTGGTCGCCGAGTCGGTTCCGGCGCTGCTGGTCGACGCCGTCCACTTCGAGGAGAACGCGCGGGCGATGCTCGAGGTGCTCAACGCCGGACGCGAGCCGCTGCCGCTCACCGACGCCGAGATGGAGCAGATCAACCGCCACGAGATGCGCGAGTTCCACGTCGGCAAGCTGTGGAAGTACTACGTGCACCAGGCGCGCACGTCGGGCGCGCTGCCGTCCGACTGGTCGATGGAGTAGCGCGGAGCGCCACTGAACCCGCAAGGGCCCTCTACGAGGGCCCTTTCTTTTTGCCGCGGCCGGCGGTCAGACGAACGGCACGCACCCGGTGCCGGGCTGGCGGTCCCAGCGCTTCTCGAGCGTCGTGAAGTAGTGCCAGCAGCGCTGGGCGCGGCCGGGGAACTCGGCCTTGGCGCCGAAGGTCCTGCAATCCTCGTGGCTCAGCGGCTGCACCTCGCCGAGCGTCGAAGCCTGCACCCACTTGCGCGCCTCGTCCTCGAGGATCAGCGAGGCGTACAGCATCTGCTCGACGTCGCGGGCGACCACGACGATGCCGTGGCCGCGCAGGAACGCGGCGGGCCGGTCGCCGATCGTCTTCGCGAGGTTCTTGCCCTGGGCAACGCTGCGGATCAGCGCCGGCTCGGAGTAGACCGGCAGTCCGCCGCCGAACACCGAGCCCTGCAGCGTGATCGGCTGGAACTCGCGCCGCGCGATCGCGAACAGCGTGGCATACGGCGCGTGGAGATGGGCAACGGCCAGCGCATCCATGCGGCGGTTGTGGAGCACTGTGTGGATCGGCCATTCCGCGGGCAGCCGGCGGTCGCCCTCGAGCACGGTGCCGTCGAGGTCGCTCACCAGGATGTCGTCGGGCTTGACCGCCGTCTTGTCGACGCCCTGGCTCGGCGAGAAGTAGACGTGCTGCGCGTCGGGATCGTAGGCGCTGATGTGCCCGAAGAGGCCGAGCAGCTCCTGCATGGCGAAGATGCGGGTGCAGGCGGAGAGTTTCTCGCGGAGCTCGGTCTCGGTGGCCATGATCTCTCTCGGGCAAGCGACGACATCGACGCGCGGAGCGCGCGCGGTGCCTGCAAGGTTGGGGAATCACTTCGACTCGGTGGCGGCGGACTCGGCGGCCTTCGCGCAGAATTCCGCCTTGGTGTAATCCTCGCAGCGGACGCCGCCGTTCGCAACCATGAGCTGCGTCAGGCGCTCGATCACCTCGGGCGGCGCGCTGAGCACGCGGCGGACCATCTCCTCCATGTGCTCGCCGCTCGCGGTGCGCAGGGGCGCATTCGACTTCTCGGCTTCGGCGAGGAATGCCGGATCGACGATCATGTTCTCGAACGCCTTGCGCAGGGCGGCGACGCGAGGGGCCGGCACGTCGGGCGGCATGAAATAGGAGAAGCCGACATCGGAGCCGACCGACGCGAGCTCCATCGCCCGCTTGTCGGCCGGGGTCTGGGCGACGTCGATCGCCGTCGGCACATCGGGCCAGGCGTCCTCGCGCGTCTCGCCCCACTGCACCAGCGGATAGAACACCTTGTTCTCCAGCCAGTCGGGCTTCACCGACTTGAATGTCAGGTAGGAGAAGCTGCCGAAGCCGTCGATCTCGCCACGTTCCATGGCGAGGAACACGCCGGTCTGACCGTTGTAGCCGTTGATGACCTTGAACTTGGTCCCGACCAGGTTGTTCATGATGCTGGGATAGACGGTCGCGTTCGACGACGCCCCCGTCGAGCCGATCGTGGTGACGACCCTTTTCGCGTCCTCCAGCGTCTTCACGCCGGTTTTGGAATCGCGGTGAACGCCGATCACCGCGTTCGACGCGAGCAGGCGGCCGAGCCCGATGAGCTTGGCGATGTCGAACTGGATGCCGCGTCCGCCCATGGCCTGGTAGAGCGGCAGATTGAAGTGCAGCGTGAAGAGGAGCGTGCCGTCGCGAGCGCCGGTGTTGTAGGCGGTGTTCAGCAGCACCAGCCCCGCGGCCGCCGGCATGTTCTGGGACACGATGGTCGGGTTTCCGGGGATGTGCCGGGGCAGGTTCTGGGCGAGCAGGCGCGCATACAGATCGTAGCCGCTTCCGGCCGGCCCGCTGATGAGCATCGTCATTCGCTTGCCGCGATAGAAGTCGGCGACGTCGTCGGCGACCGCGGCGGAGATTCCCAGACAGCAGGCGACGACCGTCGCCAACGCGACACGCACCATCGAACCCTCCCTGCCGGCTCTGTTCGAGCTCGTTGGGAAAAGCCTACCCCCGCGGCGCACCCGGGGGAACGGGCAAAGAAAAAGGCCCTCCCGAGCGAGGGCCTTTTCGCGTCCACTGCGCGGGCGGTTACCTGGCCACCACCTTGGCGCGTTCGACCAGCGACGGCGGTGACCCGTAGATCCTGGCGATGATCTCCTCCGCATCGGCGCCGGAGATCGGACCGACGACGGGCAGATCGAGCTTCTCCGCCTCGGCGAGGAACTGCGAATCGCGCACGGTCGCGTCGAAGCTCTTGCGCGTCACCGCGAGACGCTCCGCCGCAACCTGCCGCGAGGCGACGTACGGCCGGCCCACCGCGTCGGGCGCGATCAGCACGTTGAGCACGTCCTTGTCCTGCTGGTTGGTCGCCAGATCGACGATGAACGGCGGCTTGCCGATCATCTTGGGGATGTCCCCTTCGGAAAAGGCGACGATCGGGTTGATCCTGCGGTTGTTGACCCAGTCGGGCGGATTGCTGCTCCACGCGCCGCAGCCGCCGTCGAGTTCGCCGCGCTCGATCGCGAGCCGTTCCTCGGCGCTGCCCGGATAGCCCGTCACCTGACGCAGCTTCACGCCGAACATGTTCTTGAGCACCGCGGCGTTGATGTAGGTCGAGGTGCCGGCCGCCGGCGCGCCGATGTTGAACTCCGGCGCCTTGATCAGGTCGTCCCACGACTTGATGCCGTTCGCCGCCCACGCGTAGCAGGCGCGGAGATCGCGCGTGATGCTGCCGACGAAGGCGACGTCGGTGAACTTGAACTTGATCTTCTCGGGATCGAGCAGCGATTCGGTGATCAGCCCCGGATTGAACGCCGTCATTACGCTGCCGTCGCGCGGCGCGTTCGCGTCGAGGTATTGCACCGCCTTGAGGCTGGAGCTCCCCGGCATGTTCTGCACGACGACGCTCGGTTGCCCCGGCGTGTTGCGGCCGATGTGGCGCGCCAGCAGCCGCGCGTAGGTGTCGTAGCCGCCGCCCGCGGTGAAGCCGACGACGATGGTCATGGACTTGAACTCGATGCCCTGCGCGGCCGCAGGCATCGCCACCGTCGGCGCGGCAGCCGCCAGCACCGCGGCGACGGCCACCCAGCTCTTCCGAATCATTGCTCCCCTCCCCGTTCGCCCGAACCGTCCGCGCGTCCGGGCACGGCATTATTGCCGCACTTCGCCTTGCTGACGAGTCCGTCGCCGGTCAGGCGACGACTTCGTCCCTGAGCTCGTAGGGAATCTGCGTCGGTCCGAAGCGCTCGATGACGGTCTTCGCCTTCGGGTCGTACGTGTGTTGCAGCACGGTGCCTTCGCCGAGCTTCTGGCTGCGCAGAATGATGGCGACCGAGCGCGTCGGGCCGCCCTGCTCGGCATGGATCGCCCACGGCGCCACGATGTCGACCTTGCCCTGGGCGCCGGTCGTCACCGATGTGAGCTTCACCTCGGCGTACCCCGGCTTGCTGCCGTCATCGACGCGCTCGTAGCGCTCGAGGCTCTCCGCGCCGTCCACCACGCCGTAAAGCACCCATGCGTCGGCGTGGTCATGGACGCTGCCGGTGCGTCCCGGCATTCGCACCACGCCGTTGACCACGAACTCGTGGTCCGGATCGACGTAGAACAGCAGGTTCTTGTAGCCCTCGGTGGAGGGCCACCGCGCCGAGTGGGCCTTGACGACGGGATCGAGGCAGAAGCGCTCGAGCAGCGGCTTCGCGGCTTCCATCCGGCGCCGGATGTCGGGCTCGGAAGCCCACACCGCGCGCAGGTCGGCGATGAGTTTCTCGAAGACCGGAAGCCGCGCACTCATATCATGTCCTCTGCCGATGACCTCTGTCCATGTCCTCTGCGATTCCTCAGGCGCGGATCGGCTCGCCCTCGACGGTGCAACGGCGCAGCAGCCGCCGCTCCTCCTTGGGGAACCATGTGCGGGCGTGGATCGTCGCCAGGTTGTCCCACATGACAAAGTCTCCGAGCTGCCACACGTGCTCGTAGATGAACTCGCGGCGCTCGCCGATCTCGTAGAGCTGTTCGAGGATCGCCGCGTTCTCCTCCTCGGGCAGGTCGTCGATGCGCGCCGTCATCAGCCGGTCGACGAACAGCGCCTTGCGGCCGGTGTCCGGGTGGGTGATGAACACCGGATGGTAGAAGTGCGGAATCCGGCTGATGTCGCCCGAAAGATCCGCCTTCTCGGTGCGCTTGTACTCGTGGATGTGCAGCGCCTTCTTGTCGGCGAGCTTCTCCTTGAGCGCCTGGGGCACCGCCTCGTAGGCCTTGTAGGTGTTCGAGAACAGCGTGTTGCCGCCGGTCGACGGCAGCTCGATGCCGTACAGGAAGGTGTACCGGTACGGCCGCTCCGAGTAGCCGGAATCGATGTGGAACCACATGTCGCCGTCGCCGAACGCGCCAATAGGTTTGCCGTCGACGCGGATGTTGGTGACGAGCAGCACTTTCTCGTGGGTCTGGTAGATGCCTTCGGCGCGCGACTTGAGCTGGTCCGGCGCGACCTTGCGGTCGCCGAGCGGTCCGAAGTACGCGGCGAAGCGCAACTGGTCTTCCTGGGACAGGGTCTGGCCCCGGAACACCAGCACGAGATGCTTGTTCCACGCGTCCTTGATCGCCCGCACCTGCGCCGGCGTCAGCTCCCGCGTCAGGTCCACGCCGCTGATTTCGGCGCCGCAGGCGGACGAAAGCGGCGTCACCTTGATATCGAGGACGTCCTGCATGGCGGCCCTTTCCACAAATAATGAAACAGTGTATCGTTTTACGTGACGATACTGACGCAACGTCCCGGGCACCGTCAAGGCGCCGGACGGTGGCATCACTGAATCAGGAGAACACGCGTGGCCGCGCCGCAACGTATCCGCACCGACCGGGAGCGCGTCGATTCCGACGTGCGCTACAAGGGGGAGGCGGTCGCGCGGGCGGCGCGGGTGCTCGCGCTGTTCACGCGCGGCGCGCCCGAGCATTCCCTTGCGCAGCTCGTCGAGCGCACCGGGGTCCCCAAGGCCACGCTGCTGGGCATTCTCAACACCCTCGTCGTCCACGATCTGCTGATGCGCGACTCGCCGACGGGCCCCTATCGACTCGGCTTCGCATGGCTCCGTCTCGGCGACGTGCGGCGGAACCTTCTCGACATCCGGGAGAGCGCGGTGCCGCTGATGCGACAGGTGCGCGACGCAGTCGACGAGACGGTGATCCTGAGCCTCAAGGTCGGCGACCGGCGCGTGCATCTCGACTACGTCGAGAGCTTGCAGCCGATCCGCCGCGTGACCCAGCTCGGCCACGAGGGACCGCTGCACGTCGGGGCCGCCGGGCTGGCCCTCCTCGCGGGCATGCCGCCCACCGAGATCGAAGCCTATCTCGCGCGCCGCACCGACGTCGCCGAGCCGCGCGCCGAACTGCTGCAGACTCTGAACGCGGTCAAGCGCGACGGTTATGCCGTCGTTGCCGGCACCGTCAATCCGCACACCGCCGCCGTGTCGGCGCCGGTGAAGAGCTACACCGGGGAGACCGTGGCGGCGCTCACCATTTCGTGCCCCAACGAGCGGTTCACGAAAGAGCTACGCCGCCGATGCATCAAGGCGGCGACCGACGGCGCCGCGGTGCTGTCCCGGGCGTTGGGGTACACGCCATGAGCGCCAAGCCCGCCGATCCGCCGATGAAGCTCGTCCGCATCGTCGACCGCGCCGCCCGCATCCTCGAGTGCTTCGGCCGCGCGACGCCGGAGCTGAGCCTGCCGCAGATCTCATCGCGGCTGAGACTGCCGAAGCCGACGGCGTTCCGCATCCTCACCAACCTCGTCCGCCACGGACTCCTGCAGCACAACCCGGCGACCGCGACGTACACGCTCGGGTTCGCGACCTTGCGACTCGCCGACGACCTCCTGCAAAGCCTCGACATCCGCGCGCACGCACGGCCGGTGATGCAGGCGATCCGCGACGCGGTGAACGAAAGCGTGGTGCTCAGCGTCCGGCGCGGCGACTTCCGCTACAACATCGACACCGTCGAGAGCACGCACGCAATCGGGCAGACGCAGCAAATCGGCACACCGGTACCGCTCTACGCGGGTGCGGCCAGCCGGGCGCTGCTCGCCGCCATGACCGACGAGGAGGTCCGGTCTTACCTCGCCCGCACCAAGCTGGTGCCGTTCCAGAAGACGACGCTGGTGGATGCGGACAAGATCCGCGAGGACATCGCGCGCACGCGCCGGCGCGGCTACGTGGTGACGAGCGCCGAGTACACGCCGGGCGGGCACGCAGTCGGCTGCGCGATCGTCGACGCCGCCGGGCACGGCGTGGCGGCGTTGCACGTCTCGATCCCCAACGCGCGCTTCTCAAAGGCCGCCGAGGATATCTGCGCAAAGAACGTGGTCGAGGGTGCGCGACGGATCGCCGCGGCGCTCGCCGAAAATCGGAGCGGCGGTCAGCGCAGCGTGTAGAGAAACGCGGCGATGTCGCGCGCATCGTCCGCCGTCACGCCGGTGTTCGGCATCGCGGTCTTGCCATCGACGGCGCGGGGATCGCGGATCCACGCCATGAGCGCGTCGGGCGTGTTCGGCACCACGCCTGCGATGTAAAGTCGGCCGGCAACGCCGTCGAGCGGCGGCCCGACGAGGCCGTTCGCGGTGCGGATCGAGCTGATTGTGTGACATCCGCCGCAGCCGTAGCGCACGATCGCGCCGCGCCCGCGAACCGGGTCGCCGCCGCGAGTCAGCGCCGTCACCAGGTGGCGCTGCTGCGCCTGCTTGCCGACCCAGCGAAATCCGCCGTAGCCGATCGCCACCCCCAGCACCGCGACCGCGAACACTGCGACGATCAAGCGATCGCGGCGCCTACGTCCGAGCGACATGGACGCCTCCCGACGGCCGCGCCGCGCCCTGCAGCGCGCCGTAGATCAGGGCCAGCGCCGCGCCCATGTACACCGTTCCCGCAGGAATCCACATCACCAGCCCGGCGAGCTGCTGGTCTTCGAGCGGCGTGAGGCCGAAGGCGCCTCGGCCGTCGCGGTAGACGGCGTACCAGGGCGCCGTCGAGACCGCGAGCAGCGCGCCGAGCAGCGTGGTCTGGATCGACGTCCCGAACAGCGACAGAACGGCGATTCCGGCGTGACGGCGCTCGGCCGGGCGGAACAGCGACCACCAGTAGATCAGGGCGGCAGCGAGGAATGACGCGTGCTGTGCCGCGTGGGTCCACGGATCGACGAGCGCCGCGCCGAACAGGGCGGGTGCGTGCCAGCCCCACAGCGCCGCGGCGTGAATGCCCCACGCGGGACCGGGCTTCAGCATCGCCTGCCAGACCGTCGCGACGGCGCGGTTGCGCGCGAGCGCTCCGAGGCCGCGCCGGGCGTTCGCGCGAAAGGCCCAGATCATCGCGCCCAAAGGGCGCGACAGCACCAGCACCGGAGCGGCCACCGCCATCAGGAGCTCGTGCTCGATCATGTGCGCGGCGAAGGACTCGCCGCTCGCCGCCCCAAGCGGCGACAGCAGGGCGCCGGCCAGCACCGCCCAGCCGGCGACGAACAGGACGGCCTGGCGGAGCGAGATCCCGCGCCCGGTTCCCGCGGAGCGCCATAGACGCGAGAGTCCGAGCGCATAGAGGAGAAGCGACGCTCCGAGACCGGCCGAGATCCACAGCTCGCTCTCGGGCCCGCTGCCGGCGATCCCATGCGCATGGGCGACCTCAGGCACCGCCACGACCAGCGCCGCCGCAAGGCACCCGCGCGCCCTCACCGCTCGCACCCGCTCAGGATCATGCCGGCCATCCCCTGCAGAACGATGGCCATGGCGAACACGACGGCGATACCCGCGCACAGCACGCCCGTAAAATTGAGCCGTTCCGCGCTGAGACCGGTCACGTCCGGCACCCGCCGCACCCGCCACGACAGCGCGGCGCCGGCAAGGGCCACGGCCAGCGCAATGACGTTGATCGCGATCACCCACAGACGGTGGTCGGCGCATTCGGCAAACACCTTCCACGCGCCCGCCTGCTGGGCGGTGAACCAGGCGGCGGACCCGGCGAACAGGCCGCTCCAGGACGAGGCGGTGATCGCGATGTCGCGTCGCATCGTCAGCCTCCGAGCCGCGGAGCCCAGTAGAGGACGGCGTAGATGGGTATCCACGCCAGCACGACGAAGTCCCAGTAGAACGCGTTGTCGGTGACGTCCGAATAGCGCTTCTTGTGCAGCGGCCCGGTCATCATCAGCGCGGTCAACACCAACGTGTCGACGACGTCGGTGACCAGATGGGTCGTGTGGAGGCCGAGCAGGAGCCACAGCACCGAGCCATAGGCGTTCTCGTCCCAACGGATGTTGAGCGCGCGGAACTCGAACACGCGGATCCCGATCAGGACGATGCCGAACGCGGCGGTGAGGATGAGGCCACGCCGCACCTTGTGGAGGTTCTCTTCCTTGGCGACGCGCTCCGCCCAATGGTTCGGCCAGATGCTCAGCAGCAGGACACCGAGGAACACCGTCCCCCACGTCAGCGACGGCGGGGCGACGTTCAACGGCCACTGGTCGGCGATCGTCATCAGGTAGAAGTACATCGCGACCGCCAGCACGAAGACGGTGCCTTCGATCAGCATGAAGCCCAGCGTTCCCCACCACATCAGGCTGAGGTGGCCGAAGCTCCAGGTCGGAAGCTCGCTGACGTTGAGAACGCTGCGGGTCTTCATACCGGCTTCTCCCCGGGCAGGAACGACAACGGCTGCTTCCCCTTCACCGAATCGGGAATGACGGCCTCGTTCGAGATCTCTTCCGTCGGCCAGAACCAGCCGATCAGGACGATCGCGACCGGAATCGCGCCATAGGTGATCGCCCATGGCGTGAAGATCGACCAGATCAGCACCACGGTGCTGACGATCGCCGACAGCAGCGGCCAGATGGAGGGGTGCGGCAGCTCCTCGCGCTGATTCGGGACCGCGTCGCTGACCGTCGTCACCAGCAGCTCGCGGACATCGACGCGCAGCCCGTCGACCACCGGCAGCATCGCTGGCTCCGACCACAGCGGAGTGAGGCTGACCACCGCGGGCATGCGCAGGAAGTTGTAGGGTGGCGGCGGCGACGTCGTCGCCCACTCGAGCGACGCCGCGCCCCACGGATTGTCGCCCGCCACCGCGCCGCGCCGCACGTTCACCGCGACGTTGACGACGAAGGCGAGGACGCTGAGCGCGATCAGCGCCGCGCCGCAGGTGGCGACCAGGTTGAGCTCGCCCCACTGCATGACCGCGGGATAGGTGTAGACGCGCCGCGGCATGCCCGCGAGCCCGAGGATGTGCATCGGGAAGAAGGCGACGTTGAAGCCGATGAAGAACAGCCAGAAGTTGATCCTGCCGAGACGCTCGCTGAGCATCCGCCCGGTGATCTTCGGGAACCAGTAGTAGAAGGCCCCGAACAGCGGAAACACGGCGCCGCCGATCAGCACGTAGTGGAAATGGGCGACGACGAAATACGTGTCGTGGACCTGGAGGTCGATCGGCACCGAGGCGAGCATCACCCCCGTGAGTCCGCCGAGGACGAAGATGAAGAAGAACCCGAGCACGAACAGCAGCGGCGTCTTGAGCACCGGACGGCTGCCCCACAGCGTGGCGATCCAGCAGAAGATCTGGATTCCGCTCGGCACGGCGATCGTCATGCTGGCGGCGGTGAAGAAGCTGTTGCCGAGATGGGGCAAGCCGGTCGCGAACATGTGGTGGACCCACAGCCCGAAGCCGAGGAACCCGGTCGCGATCAGCGACACGACGATGGCGCTGTGGCCGAACACCGGCCGCCGGGCGAAGGTCTCGACCATCATCGACACCATGCCGGTCGCGGGAATGAAGATGATGTAGACCTCGGGATGGCCGAAGAACCAGAACAGGTGCTGCCACAGCAACGTCGACCCGCCCTCGGCGTAATTGAAGAAGTGGGTGCCGATCAGCCGATCGAGGATCAGGCTGGTGCTGGCGAGCATCACCGCGGGCATCGCGAAGATGATCATGAACGCCGTCACGAGCTGCGACCACACGAACAGCGGGATGCGGTCGAGCGTCATTCCCGGCGCGCGCTGCTTGAACACCGCCGTGACCGTCTGGATCGCTCCGACCAGGCCCGCAAGCTCCGTGAACGTGATCATCTGCGCCCAGATGTCGGCGCGCTTGCCGGGCGCGTACTCGGGTCCGGAGAGCGGCACGTACGCGAACCAGCCCACGTCCGGCGCGGAGTTGAGGAAGAACGAGATGTACAGGAACACCCCGCCGAACAGGTACACCCAGTAGCCGAACGCGTTGAGACGCGGGAACGGCAGGTTGCGGGTGCCGAGCATCAGCGGCACGAAGTAGAGACCGATCGCCTCCATGATCGGCACGGCGAACAGGAACATCATCGTCGAGCCGTGCATCGTGAACATCTGGTTGTAGAAGTCGGCGCCGACGAGATGGCTGTCCGGCTGCGCCAACTGCAGGCGCATGATGAAGGCGTCAATGCCGCCCAGGAGGAAGAACACGAACGCGGTGACGATGTAGCGCCGCGAAATCCGCTTGTGGTCGATGGTCGTCAGCCAGCCCCACAGGCCGGGCGCGTCCTTCCACGTCGTCTCGAGCGCCGCCTGCAGCCGGACATCGTCGAGATGCGTGTCGAAGGGAGCCTTGCGTTCCGCCGCCGTCGCCATGGTGTCCCGTGTACTTGCTATTCGAGGGTCCGGAGGTACGCGAGCAATGCCTGGAGATCCTCGGGATCAAGCCCGTTGCTCGGCATGTGAACGCCTTCCTTGATCCGCTGCGGATCGGCGATCCACGCGGCCAGGTGTCCAGTGGTGTTGGGGATCGTCGCCGCGGCGAGCGTCTCGCGGCTCGCGACATGGGTGAGGTCGGGGCCGGCGCGGCCGCCCGCGCCGATGCCCCGCACCGTGTGACAGAGCACGCACGAGGACGACAGGAACACGTCGCGGCCGCGCCGCGATTCGTCGTCGGCGGGCTCGGCCGCCGACGCGAGCTGGCCGTCGCGCCACTTGTCGAAGTCGTCCGCGGAATCGACGTGCACCAGCATCGCCATGTTCGCATGCTGGGCGCCGCAGAACTCGGCGCACTGGCCGCGGAACGTGCCGATCCGTTCGGGGCGGACGCGGATCGTGTTGGTGTTGCGTCCGGGGATCAGGTCCTGCTTGCCGTTGAGGTTCGGCACCCAGAAGCTGTGGATGACGTCGGATGACTGGAGCTGGATGATGGCGGCGCGCCCGACCGGAATGTGGATCTCGTTCGCGGTCGTCACCTGCCTCGCCGCCACCGGGTCGTCGTACACCACCTGCCACCACCACTGATGGCCGGTGAGCTTGATGCGCACCGCCGAGGGGTCGTCGGCGCCGTCGGTCGCGAGCGCGCGATCGGTCAGGTAGCTGGCGGCGGTCAGCGCGACGACGACGACGATCGTGAGACCGACCGCCGTCGAGACGACGGTCCGGCGGGTCGCCTCCGATGCGGGATCGGGGTCGACGACGACGGCCTCACCTCGGCCGGACCGCCGCCACACGCCGTAGAGCAGCGCGGCGATGACGACGACGTAGACGGCCGCACACACCCACAGGAACACCCACCACAGCGATGCGATGCGGTCGGCGTGGCTGCCGGCGGTGTCGAGCGCCGATTGACTGCCGTTGCCGGCGCACCCCGCCACAGCGAGGACTCCCGCCGCCAGCAGCGCGCGGCCCGCCGGCGCGGCCACCATCATTTTGTCGCGCTCGGCGGAGTCACCGAGCTGTCGGGCTGCTGAAAGTCCTGAGGCTGCTGGGGGACTTTCTCGCTCATGTGGTCGGTGCGGGTCGAGGACGACGTCTTCGGCACCAGGCCGCTGAGCGACCGCACGTAGGCGACGAGCTGCCACACCTGCTGATCGGGGATGAGGCCGCCGAACGACGGCATGCCGTTCGGCCGCCCTTCGACGATCGTCGCGAAAATGTTGTTGGGCTCGCTGCCGTAGATCCAGTGCTCGTCCATCAACGGCGGCCCCATGCCGCCGCCGCCATGGGCGTGGCAGCCGACGCAGTTGAACGACGAGAACAGACGCTGCCCCTCCGACACGTCGAAGGCGCGATCGTCGTAGCGGCTCGACGACGGCGGTGGCGTGCTCGAGGCGCCCGGATAGATGTCGCTCTGGGACAGCGTGCGGGTCGAGGACGCGGGCGCCTGCTGCTCGCGGCTGTCGCGCTCCTCGCGCTCGCACGCGGCCACGGTGAGGACCAGCATCAGGACAGCGGCCAGAACTCTCATTGCGCGCCTCCCGCGACCGGCCGGGGCGCGTCGAGCCGCGGCACGCCGTAGTCGTCGAGAATCGCCGCGATCTCCGTGCGGTGGCGGCCGAGCGCGCGATCGAGCTCCTGGCGCAGCGCATTGTCCTCGCGGCGCACGCCGATCGCGATGTCGAACACCATCGGGAGCGTCGGCCCGTCGATGCGCGGGCTGACCGGCGTCAACGACAGCGCGAGCGGCTCGCGGCGAGCGAAGTATCCCGCCTGCGGCCCCCACACGATCGCGACGTCGACCTCGCGCTTGGCGACGGCATCGACCACGCGCGCGGTCGGGGCGTCGTCGGCGTAGTCGCCATAGATCATGTAGCCACGCACGTTGTCGATGATGCCGCGCCTGGCGAGCGCGTGGGCGGGCGGCGTGTTCGAGGCGTCGTTGCCGATCATCTGCACGCCCACCCGCAACGTCCTGAGGCGCGGGTCGTCGAACGACGCGATGTCGAGATCGCTGTCGTGGGCCGTCACGAATACGTAGCCCGAGCGGTAATACGGCCGGGTGGTGCGCAGCATCTCGAAGTTGGCCGGCACGCCGATCACGACGTCGCAGAGGCCCGCCTTGATCGTATTGCGCACGAAGCCGCGCCGCTGCGCCCACCAGGTGTACTCGACGTCGGCGCCGAGATCGCGTGCCAGCACGTCGGCGATCCGGTTCTCGAAGCCTTCGCCGCGCTCGTTCGAGTACGGCAGGTTGTTGGGATCGGCGCAGACACGGAGCGTGCGGGCGTCCGCGCCTGACGCGATCAGAGCGGCGAGGACAGCAAGAGCACTAGCGCGGAAGAGAGAAGACATAGAGCGTCCCTCCCTTCGTCGTGGCTTTGGACAGATCGGTGACGGCGTTGGCGATGCCACCCGCCGCGGTCTGGTCGCGGGGGTCGAGGTCGCCCGCGACCACCGCTCCGACCCAGCCGCCGACGCCGGACAGGATCGCGACGTACTCGTGGCCGTCGGGCCCGCGGTAGACCGTCGGCTGGCCGACGATCCCGGAACCGACCTTGAACTGCCAGATGATTTCGCCGCTCTCGGCGTTCACCGCCTTGAACCAGCCGTCGAGGGTTCCGTAGAAGACGAGATTGCCGGCGGTCGCGGCGACGCCGCTCCACAGCGGGAAGTTCTCCTTCACGCTCCAGACGCGCTTGCGTGCGACGGGGTCCCAGGCGGTGAGCTCGCCGCGGTAGCCGCCCGGCCCGCCGTACATCCGCACGTTGGCGCCGACGTAGGGAGTGCCGGCGATGTAGCTGACCTCGACGCTCTCCCAGTCCATGCACAGATTGAGATGCGGGATGTAGAGGAGCCCGGTCTTGTGGGAGTACGCCGACGGGTTCCAGTCCTTCGCACCCGGCGCCGCCGGGCAGACGTCCCGCACCACCTTGCCGAGTTGCGAATGCTTGGCCTCGTTCTCCTGGAGCCGGCCGGTCGCGAGATCGACGCCCTTCGTCGAGTTGATGTGGACGTAGGGATCGGCCGACAGCACCTCGCCGGTGGTGCGGTCGAGGACGTAGAGATAGCCGTTACGCTCGGGGCGGATCAGCACCTTCCGCTGCTGCCCTTCGATGGTGGCGTCGAGCAGAATGATCTCGTTGATGCCGTCGTAGTCGGCGAGGTCGTGGGGGCTGAGCTGGTAGTACCAGCGCGCCTGCCCGGTATCGGGGTTGCGCGCGAAGATGCCGGCGGTCCACTTGTTGTCGCCGGGACGCTGGTCGGCGTTCCACGGACCGGGGTTGCCGGTGCCGTAGTAGATCAGGTTGAGGTCGGGGTCGTAGGCGATCCAGCCCCACACCGTCCCGCCGCCGGTCTGCCAGGCATCGGGCGGCCATGACGACACGCCGAGATCGGTGCCCTTGTCCATGTCGTAGAACGGCTTGAAGTCCGCGCCGATCAGCACGTCCTTGTCGGGGCCGGTCGAGTACGCACGCCAGGCGATCTTGCCGGTGTTCTCGTCGAGCGCGGTGAGCCAGCCACGCACGCCCATCTCGCCGCCGCTGTTGCCGACCAGAACCTTTCCGCGGACGACGAGCGGCGCCATCGTCATCGTCTCGCCCTTGTTGATGTCGCCGAGCTTCGTCTTCCACAGCTCCTTACCGGTCGCGGCGTCGACCGCCGCGGTCTGGTTGTCGAGCGTGGTGATGAACAGCTTGCCGTTGTCGAACGTCGGGCCGCGATTGACGAAGTCGCAGCACGCCACGCCCTGGGCCGAGGCACTCGGCTTCGGCTCGTACTTCCACTTCACTGGTGCGCCGGGCTGGGTGAGATCGAGCGCGTAGAGGATGTTGGGGTACGGCGTGACGACGTACATAGTGCCGTCGACCACGAGCGGCGCCGATTCCTGGCCGCGCAGCACGCCCATCGAAAACGTGAACGCGACCTGCAGTTGCTTCACATTGTCCGGCGTGATCTCGTCGAGCTCGCTGAACCGCGTCGCCGCGTAGTTCTTGCCCGGGATGCGCCAGTTGCCGTCATCGGCCGGCGCCGCCGAAGACGGCGGCTGCGGCGGCTCGGCGATCGCCGCGGTCCACGTCAGCGATGCGGCCAAGCTCGCCGCGGCGAGCAGTGCGGTCCGGACGGCGGTTCTCACGCGACGTGTCCTCGGGCAGCCTCGGCGACTGCCTGAAAAACGTGCGCTCGATCATTTCGTTCCAGCTTCGCTCGGCTCAGTCGGTTGCGGCGACGCGGCCCCGGAGGATCCGGCCGGTGTCATACCGCCACACCGCGAGCGCCATCGCCACCAGCGTCGTCCCGGCGACGACGGCGAGCGCCACCGGCTCGAACCTTCCGTACAGCGCGAACCGGATCAGCTCGACCGCGTGGCTGAAGGGATTCAGCCGGGCGATGGTGGCCAGAACCGGATTGGCGTCATTGAGCCGCCACAGCGGGTAAAGGGCGGTCGAGGCGAAGAACATCGGGAAGATGACGAAGTTCATCACCCCGGCGAAGTTCTCAAGCTGCTCGACGAGCGACGAGACGAGGAGGCCGATTGCGCCGAGCATCAGGCCGGCGAGCGCGACGGCGGGAATCGCGTAGAAGTACCCTGCCGGGGGCGGCGCAATTCCCCACAACCATGCCACGGCGAGGAACGCGTACACCTGCGGAAACGCAACAATGACACCGGCGAGGAGTCGACAGGTCAGCAGGTACCAGCGCGGCAGAGGGCTCACCAGCAGGACCTTCATGCTGCCCATCTCGCGGTCGAACACCATCGCAAGCGCGACGAGCATGCCGTTGAATAGCAGGATCAGTCCGACCAGCCCGGGCGTCACGTACTCCTCGTACAGGACGTAGGTGTCGTACGGCGGAATCCGCGACAGCCCGAGCACGGTGCGGAAGCCGGCCGCGAACACCACGAGCCACACCAGCGGCCGCACCAGCGAGGCGAAGAAGCGGCTGCGCTGGCGCAGGAAGCGGAGGAAGTCGCGCTCGACGATTCCGACGAAGGCGCGCAGCCACAGCATCACGCCGCCTCCACGCCGATCATCGCCGAGAACCGTCGCGGAAACGGCTCTGCGCCCGCCAGCGCGTCGGCCCGCCCGTCGGCGATGACACGCCCGGCATGAAGCACGACGACGCGGTCGTCACCCGTCACTTCGTCGAGAAGGTGCGTCGCCCACAGCACCGCCGCCCCCCGCTCGCGGCAGAGGGCGTGACAGCGATCGAGAATCGCCTTGCGGCTCGGCACGTCGAGACCGACGGTCGGCTCGTCCAGCAACAGCACCTGCGGGCCATGGAGAAGCGCCCGGGCGATCTCGACCCGGCGCCGCTGACCGCCGGACAGCGTGCGGACGGGATCGCGCGCGCGATCGGCCAGCCCGAAGCGGTCGAGCTCGGCGGCGATGCGCCGGCGCGCCTCGGCGCGCGACTGACCGTGGAGCGCGGCGTGGTAGCGCAGCGTCTCGGCGACCGTCAGGTCGAGATCGAGCGCGGACTGCTGGAAGACGAACCCCGCGTGCGCCAGCGCCGCGCCGCGGCGGCGCGGCAACGGATGCCCGGCCACCGACACGCGTCCCGTCTGCAGCGGCAGGAGGCCTGATGCGAGCGCGAACAGCGTTGTCTTTCCGGCGCCGTTGAGGCCCAGCAGCACCGCGAACTCGCCAGGCGCGACGCTGAACGAGACGCGGTCGAGCGCGCGGCGGGCACCGTAGGTGTGGCTGACCGACTCGAAGGCGAGCGCGTTCACGGCACCACCGCCAGTCCCCATGGGCCGCGGCCGACGCCGAACGATTTCACGACCCGGTTGCTCTTGAGGTCGATCACCGAGACGTCGTCCGTGGTGCCGTTCGCGGTGTAGAGGCGCGATTCGTCCGGCGACAGCGCCACGTTCCACACCCGCTGGCCCACGAGGTGGTAGCGCACCGGCTTGAGCGTCGCCGGATCCACCTCGGCGACCCGCGCCGAAGGCCCGAGCGCGACGAAGAGCCTCTTGCCGTCGCGAGTCATGGTCAGCCCGACCGCCTGCACCAGCTCCTGCGGCACGCCGGGGATCGCGAACTCGACCTGACCGAGCTCCTCACGGGTCGCGGTGTCGAGCACCGTCGCGGTCCCGCGCAGCTCCGAGGTGAGCCACACGCGCTTGCCGTCCGGCTCGAAGAGTGCCGCGCGGGGCCGGGTGTCGATCAGCACGTTGTCGATCAGCTCCCGCGCCTTCACGTCGATGAAATGAGCCATGCTGGTGGTTTCGGACGTGCACACCACCATGCCGCCGTCCGGAGACACCGCCATGCCTTCGGGCTCGACACCCACCGGCACCTCGGCGACCACCTTGCGCGACGCGAGATCGAGGATCGACATCACGTTGTCGTTCTCGTTGGCGACATAAAGGGTCCTGCCGTCGGGCGAGACGACGAATCGCTCGGGGTCGTCGCCGGACTTCAGCCTCTCGACGACCTTGCGGGTCTTCGTGTCGATCACCGCGATGCGGTCGTCGTCGCCCAGCGCCACGTAGACACGGGCGCCATCCGGGCTCGCCTCGATGCCGCGCGGACGGCGGCCGACCGCGACGGTATCGATCACCGCCAGTGTCCCGGCGTCGATGACGGTGACCGTGTTGTCGGTCTCGTTCGAGACGAAGATCGTGTCGGCCTCGGCGGTGGCGGCGACCAGGATCCCGATCACCGCGAGTGCGACACGGATCATGAGCGGCACCGGGATTCGCCTTGGTCGGGCCCCAGCGAATCGAGCGGGGAGCCTTCGTGAAGGAACCCGCTCTGCGGCGAGACCGAGACCACGAGGCGTGGTCCTGCGACCAGCACCGGCTGCCGCAACTGACGATCCCGCGGGCGGAAGCTCAGAGGCTGTCCCTTGAAGCCCGCCAGCGCGAACTTCGGGCTTTCCATGTACGCGGCGATCGTCTGGACATCGGCGCTGCGGGTCCGGATCGCCGCCTCGCCGATCGCCCGCACCGCGAGCCAGGCGGTGTAATCGCGAAGCGTCATGGGGCGCTTGGCCTGCCGCTCGAAGCGACTCTGGAGCTGGGTCGCGCCCCATTGTTCGAACGCAGGCGACCAGGCGGTCGCGATCAGACCCTGGGTGCCCGCGACGGGCCGTGGCAGGGCCGTCCGGTAGGGCAGGTATTCGCCGAACACATTGCCCTCGTCGGCGACGATCAGGACGTCATGATTGGGTGCGCGGGTGAAAGAAGGAATCTCGGTCTGGAGCGTCACGTGCCCGCTGTCTGCGTGCGGATTGCCGGGCTCGAAGGTCCACGTCTTCTCGGCGACGATTTTACCGCCGAAGCGCTTCGCCGCGGCGCGCACGGCGTCGGCATAGTGCCGGTCTTCCGGACCGCCGCCCACGACCAGCAGCCAACGCGGCCAGCGCATCGTGATCAGGTATTGGGCGAGAGCGTCGGCTTCCATGGCCCGGCTTGGAACGACGTGGAATAGCGAGCGCCGGCACGCCTCGTTGCGGAGCGCGTCGTCCGGCGCGCGAGTGTTGAGAACGACAGCGCCCGCTTCCTCCGCCGCCTTGGCCAAGGCCTCTACCGCCGGCGCGGGTACGTCCGCGACAATCAGCCGCGCGCCGCGACCGACAAGGCTCTGCACCGCAGCACGTGCACCGGACGGATCTTCGATCTCCGCCTCCTCGAGCCGGAACTCCTGGCCGGTGAAGCGGCCGGTGGTCGAGTTGTCGGCGATCCCGAGCCGCGCGCCCTGCAGCCCAGCGTCCTCCGGCACGAGGTCGAGCGGGCTCGGCGGCGCGGGCGCCTTGAGGTGCTGCGTGACGAATCCGATCGCGACCGCCTCGCGCGGCTGCGCCGAGGCACCGACGCTCAGCAGCAATCCGGCGCAGGCAGCGAGCACGACCCGCATTCATGCCTCCCGTCGCGCCGCGGCCGGTTGCGCGAGAGCCAGTCGCCTGCGGAGCCGGTCGGTCCACAGCGACAGCGCAGCGCGGTCGCGACGTGCGGCGTCGGACATGGTGATCGGCACGTTCGCCGTGACCGTGGCCGGCGACCCTTGCAGCGCGATCAGCCGGTCGGCGATGGCGACGACGTCGCGGATGTCGTGTGTCGCGACAATCGTCGTGATCCGCCGTGCCCGAGCCTCTGCGAACAGCAGCGCCCGCAGTTGGTCCGCCGTCACTTCGTCGAGGGAGGAGAACGGCTCGTCCAGCAACAGAACCGTGGGGTCGACAGCGAGCGCCCGTGCCATTGCGACGCGCCGCGCCATGCCGAGCGACAAAGTGCGCGGATGCACATCCGCGGCGTCTCCGAGCCCGACGCGCCGCAGCCAGCGCATGGCGAGAGCGGGCGCGTTGCGTCGCCGTTCCACGACCAGCTCGACGTTGGCGCGGGCGGTCAGCCACGGCAGCAGTCGGGGTTCCTGGAACACGATCCCGAGGGCGGACGCCACCGGCCGCGCGATCGTTCCCTCGTAGGCGCGATCGATCCCGGCGATCAGGGACAGCAGCGTGGACTTGCCGCACCCCGAAGCGCCCATCACCGCGACGATCTCGCCCTCGGCGGCGTCGAAGACCACGTCGCGCAGCACGCTCCGGTCGCCGAAAGCCTTGCCTCGGATATCGATCGCGAGAGCGGTCATACGCGCCACCGTAGGGTCCGTCTCTCCAACCGCCCCGCGGCGACGTCGATCAGCAGCGCGCAGACGATGAAGGCGATCGCGTAGGCCAGCACCCGCGATACGTCGAAAAGCTGGAAGTAGGTCTGCAACTCGAACCCGATGCCGCTCGACCGCCCCAACAGCTCGACGACGAGCACGATCTTCCATGCCAGCGCGAAGCCGTTGCGGGCGCTCGCCGCGATGTACGGAGCGAGCTGGGGGAAGACGATGGCGCGCAGTCGCGTCGCCCATGTGAGCCGGTACGCCGCGGCCACCTCATCGTATTGCCGTTCCAGCGCGCGGGTGCCTTCGCGGATCGTCACCGCCACGTTGGGAATCTTCAGCACAGCAACGGTGACGACGACGGCAAGCTCGCCGAGACCGAGCCAGATGTAGACGAGCACCGCGAGCACGATGGCGGGCAGGTTCAGCAACGCCAGCATCAATCCGTCGAGCCAGCGGTCCACCGTGGAGGACCGGCCCATGGCGATGCCGAGCGCCGTGCCGACGAGCATCGCGAGGACGAATCCGGCTGCGACGCGGCCTAAGGTCGCCGCGAGATGGAACAACAGCGGGCCATGGACCGTCTCCTCCGCCATTGCCGCGGCCACGGCGGCGGGTCCGGGAAGCGCCGGGCTTGCGGCCACAAGTGCCGCAACCTGCCATACCGCGAGCAGCAGCGCGAACGGAGCGAGATGCCGGAGTGCCGTCACAGGACCAACCCCGGCCAGAATGTCCCCGGGGCGACGCCACGGGCAGAGCCGACCAACTCCCGACCGCCGGTTTCCGCCAGGTACGCAAACAGCCGCTCGGCCCCGTCGCGCTCGGCGGGCCCCCAAGTGCGCGGAATGCCGTCGCGGTACCCGGCCCGCAGCAGCGCGAGCGTGCGGTCGTCGTGGGCGCCGGTCAGCGGCGCAATGCGCCGCCACTCGTCATCGGACTCGGCCAGCAGCGCCTTCGCTTTGCGAGAGGCTGCCGCGAATCCTCGCACCAAGTCGGCGCGGTCGTTCGCCCACGCATCGCGGAATACGTAGCCCAGCATCGGCACGTCCTCGGGTACGCCGAGCCGACGCACAATGTCCGCGACGGCGATCGCCGCTCGGCAGCCGTCAACCTCGAGTCGCGCCGCCGAGTGCCAGTAGGTGAGCACGGCATCGAGGCGGCCGACCCGAAGTTGCTGTTCGAGCAATGGCGGCGCCGCGAACGAGACACGGGCCGTGGCCGCGGGATCGAAGCTGGCCTCTCGGCGCGCCAAGGCGCGCAGCAGAAGCCAGCTTTTGTCGAGTGGTCCGCCGGCGACTCCGATGCGGAGGTGCCGGAGGTCGGCGATCCCGTCGACGGGCGACGTCGCCATGGTCACGAGGCTGCCGACCGCGAGCGAGTACGGGATGAAGCTCAGCGCGCGCCCGTCGGACCTCTGGCGCGCCACCCATATCCAGTCCGACACGATCATGTCGACCGAGCCGCCGAGCAACGCGATCTTTGCGGCCTCGTTCGATGCCAGCGGCACCGGCGTTACGCGCACGCCGTGGGCGTCGTCCAATCCGTGCGTCGTGATGACGTCGAGTTCCCATTCCGCGGTCCCGTACTTCAGGGCGCCGATGCGGATGGGGGCTTCGGAGCGGGCGATTGCACGCCTGGCAACGACGCACACGGGCGCGGACAGAAGGAGCGCGAGCGCACGCCTTCTCGACAGGGATGCGACGCTCCTGGTGTTCTCGTCCACGCGCGACCCGCAGCAATGATCCTGCGAAGAAACGATGCCGCACTGCGGGAGTTCCGCCGCGCTTCGCTGCGGTGTCTATCAGGCAGTTTGCACTATTCCGGGGGAAGCGGCTTCGGGCGGCGCTCCTCGTCGACGGCGACGTAAGTGAAAACCCCCTCGGTGACCTTCAGGTGCTCGCCGCCGATGCCGCGGCGGGCCCAGCTCTCCACGTCGACGACGATGGACGTGCGGCCGGTCTTAGAGACGCGGGCGTAGCAGCTCACCTCGTCGCCGACGAACACCGGCCGCTTGAACGTCATCGTGGCGATCGCCACGGTGACGATGCGCCCCTTGGCGCGGCGGGTCGCCACCGTCGCGCCGGCGAGATCCATCTGCGACAGCAGCCAGCCGCCGAAAATGTCGCCGTGGGGGTTGGCGTCGGCGGGCATCGCGATGGCGCGCAGCGCCAGCTCGCCGGAGGGATGTTCGTCGCTCATGTGGTCGGCATCGCGGCAGTGGAACGGTGCCGCAAGTGTACGGAGAGGGCGCGTCGCTGGCCAGAGGATCAGCCCATCACGGCTTTGGGGAACCAGGTGGCGATCTCGGGCCAGACGCACAGCATCACCACCGCAAGCAGCATCAGCCCGACGAAGGGCAGGATCCCGAAGATGAGGTCGCGGAGCGAGATGTCCGGCGCGATGCTCTTGATGACGAAGATGTTGAGGCCGACCGGGGGATGGATCAGCCCCATCTCCATCACGATCGTCATCAGGACGCCGAACCAGATCAGGTCGAAGCCATCCGCCTTAAGCGGCGGCAGGATGATCGGCGCGATCATCAGGATGATCGACACCGGCGGGAGGAAGAAGCCGAGCACGACGACGATCAGCAGAATCCCGGTCAGCAGCAGCCAGCGGCTGAGATGCAGCGAGACCAGCCACATCGCCGCGGACTGGCTGATGTGCAGGTAGCTCATCACGTAGGAGAACAGCAGCGACATGCCGATGATGAGCATCAGCATCGTCGATTCGCGCAGCGTGGCCGACAGGATCGGCCGGAGGTCGCGTGGCCTCCAGATGCCGTAGATCATGGCGATCAGCACGAGCGCCAGCACGGCGCCGAGCCCCGCCGTCTCGGACGGCGTCGCGTAGCCGCCGTAAAGCGCCACCATCACGCCGATGAGGAGCACGACGAAGGGCAGGATGCGCGGCAGCGCGCCCATCTTCTCGCGGAATGTGAAGGCGAGCAGCGGCCGGCGCGCGGCCGCCGACGCGTTCTTCGCAGCTCGCTCCTGCCGCACCTCGGCGCTGTACTTGTAGACGGCGTAGGTCGCGAACAGCGCGACCAGCAGCAACCCCGGTCCGACGCCCGCCAGGAACAGCCGGCCGAGCGACACCTGGGCAGCGACTGCGTAGAGGATCATGGTGATCGAGGGCGGCAGCAGGATCCCGAGGGTCCCGCCGGCGGCGATGATTCCCGCCGCGAGCCCCGGCGAGTAGCCGAATTTGCGCATCTCCGGGATGCCGGCGCCGCCGATCGCCGAGCAGGTCGCCGGGCTGGAGCCGGCCATCGCCGCGAATATCCCGCAGGCGAAGACGTTGGCGACGCCGAGGCCGCCGGGGACGCGCCCCAGCCACACGTGCAGGGCCGAATAGAGGTCCTGGCCCGCGCGCGACCGTCCGATCGCAACGCCCTTGAGGATGAACAGCGGGATCGAGAGCAGGGTGATGCTCGCCATCTCCTCGTAGACGTTCTGCGCCACCGTATCGAGCGAGGACGCCGGCATGAAGAACAGCATGAACAGCACCGCGGTCGCGCCCAGCGCAAACGCGATCGGCACCCCCAGGAACATGAGGAGCAACGTCACCCCGCCGTACGCGAAACCGATGAGCGTGTCAGACATGGCCCACCGGGCTGGTCGGCGCATCGAGAGCAGCCGGCGGCGGCGTGCGGGTGATGGCCTGGAGCAGTATCTGCAGCGTGAGCAGCGTCATCCCGACCGACATCATGAAATACGGAATCGCGAGCGGCGGCGAGAACGAGGAGGCGAGACGATGTCCTTCCTCCCACGCTTCGTACGTCAGCGACCATGACTTCCATGCGAAGAAGGCGCAGAACGCGAGCGAACACCAGAGGACCATCAGCCGCCGCATCCGATCGATCCGCGGCGGCAACACCTCGGCGAGGGCACCGATCGCGATGTGGCCGCCGATCGACTGCACGTGGGCGCTCGACAGGAACACGGCGCCGACCAGACAGAACACGGCAATTGTGTCCTGCCAGTCGGTGGCATAGCCGAGCCAGTAGCGCGTGATCACGCTGTGCGTGAGCACGAGCGACGCGGCGACAAGCGCGCACATGCCGAGGGTGGTCATCATGGCATTGACGCGGGCGAGCGCACGGTTGGCCCAACGCACGACCGTGCCGCCCTCGCCCGCCGCCGACCTGCCGACGCTCAGAGGAGCTTCTCCGCCGCGGCGAGCAGCTTGGCGCAGTTCGCATTGTGGCTGGCGTAGTCCTTCCACGCCGCCTCACGCGCCAGCGTCTGCCACTTCTTCACCGTGGGCTCGTCGAGTTCGTAGACCTTGGCGCCGGCCTTGGCATAGACCTGCGCCGCCGCCTTGTCGTCGGCCCGCGCCGCCTCGACGGCGAACGTCTCCATTTCAGCGCCCACCGACATGACCGCGTCCTGCTGGTCCTTCGGCAGCGACTGAAACACCTGCTTCGACATGAGCAGCGGCTCGAACATGAACCAGTAGGCGTACTTCTCGCCGGAGGTGAAGTGCTTCGCGATCTCCTCGAGCTTGAAGGAGATGAAGCTGGTGGACGACGTCATCGCCGCATCCATGGCGCCCGTCTGCATCGCGGCGTAGATCTCGTCGGAGGGCAGCGACAGCACCGAAGCACCGGCGGCCTTCAGCATCAGGTCCATCTCGCGGCTGCCGCCGCGAACCTTCATGCCCTTGGCATCCTCGGGCTGGACGAGCGGCTTCGACCGGCTGGCGACGCCGCCCGCCTGCCAGATCCAACTCACGACCTGAATGCCCTTCTGATCGAGGATCTCCGAGAGCAGCTTGCCGACCTCGGAGTTCTTCCATTTCGCGCCCTGGTCGTAGCTGGTGACCAGCCCCGGCATCAGGCCGATGTTGACCTCCGGCACCTCGCCGCCGGCGTACGACAGAGGGACGAGGCTCGCATCGAGGGCACCCTTCCGCATCGCGCTGAACTGGGCATTGGTCTTCATCAGCGACGAGCCCGGATAGATCTGGAACTTGAGCGCGCCGTTGGTCTTCGCTTCGACTTGCTGGGCGAACTTGCGGACCAGGCGGTCGCGGAAATCGCCCTCGTCGATGGTCCCGCCCGGGAACTGGTGCGAGATCTTGAGCGTCTTGGAGCTTTGGGCGAACGCGAAACGCTGCCCCATCAGCAACGGCAGTGTGAGCCCGCCGATCACAAGCCGGCGACGAACGCTATCCATGGAAGCCTCCCTCGATTGCCGGGCGGATGCGCCGGCGGTTTTCGTTGACTGGCGACACTGACGCGGCGGCCCGCAACAAGGCGCCGCGCTACGAGCTTTACGACGTGGACGCCCCCTCGGCGTCATACAGGTCGGCGTGCGTCTCCCGCAGCACGTTCTTCTGCACCTTGCCCATGGTGTTGCGCGGCAGCTCGTCGACAAACAGGACGCGCTTGGGTTGCTTGAACCTGGCGAGCTTGCCGGCGAGCGATTGCTGAATCATGCGCTCGTCGACCGCCGCGCCGTTGGCGCGCACCACCGCCGCGGTCACGCCCTCGCCGAAGTCGGGATGCGGCACGCCGAACACCGCCGACTCGACGACCCCCGGCAGCGCGTCGATCGCCTCCTCCACTTCCTTGGGATAGACGTTCAATCCGCCCGTGATGACCATGTCCTTGTCGCGGCCGACGATGCTGACATACCCGTCACCGTCGATCGTGCCGAGATCGCCGGTGATGAAGTAGCCGTCGGCGCGGAACTCGGCGCGGGTCTTCTCCGGCATGCGCCAGTAGCCGCGGAACACGTTCGGCCCCTTGACCTCGATCATGCCGACGGCGCCGTTGGGAAGCGGAGCTCCGGTCGCGGGATCCGTGATCCGTAGCGACACCCCGGGAAGCGGAAAGCCGACGGTCCCCGCCTTGCGCACGCCGTCGTAGGGATTCGAGGTGTTCATGTTCGTTTCCGTCATCCCGTACCGTTCGAGGATGCGGTGCCCCGTCCGCCGCTCCCACTCCACGTGGGTCTCCGCAAGCAGCGGGGCGGAGCCCGAGATGAACAGGCGCATGTGCGCCGTCGCCTCGCGAGTAAGCTCCGGATGCTGGAGAAGGCGGACGTAGAACGTGGGCACGCCCATCATCACGCTGGCCTGGGGCATCAGCCGCATGATCTCGTCGGCGTCGAATTTGGCCAGGAACAGCATCGACGAGCCCGCCATCAGCGTGACGTTGGTGGCGACGAACAGCCCGTGGGTGTGGAAGATCGGCAGCGCGTGGAGCAGGACGTCGTCGGCCGTGAAGCGCCAGTAGCCGGCGAGCGTGGTGGCATTCGAGCCGAGGTTGTCGTGGGACAGCATCGCGCCTTTCGACCGGCCGGTGGTTCCCGACGTGTAGAGGATCGCCGCGAGGTCCTCGGGCGCGCGTGCGACGTCGGCGAAATCCGCCGCCATGGCGCGCGCCGCGTCCATCAGGGTGCCGGCGCCGTCCGCGCCCAGCGTCGCCACCGTGCCGCCGTGCTTGACCGCGACGGATTCCAGCGACGCGGCCACCGCCGGATCGCACACGACGAGCTTCGGTTCGGCATCGCCGATGAAGTACTCGAGCTCGGCCAGGGTGTAGCCGGTGTTCAGCGGCAGATACACCGCGCCCGCGCGCAGACACGCGAGGTACAGCAGGATCGCTTCGGGACTCTTCTCCACCTGCACGGCGACGCGATCACCGGGAGCGACGGCGAATGAGACCAGGGCATTCGCAAGCCGCGCGGAGGTGTCGAGCGCGTCCTGATAGGTGAGCTGCCGCCCGTCGGCGGTCTCGATGAAGGCCCGCTGGCGGCCGGCGATGCGGGAGCGAATGAGATCGAACAGGTGGTTCTTCGCTTTCGGTCGCATCAGGCGCTGGGCGAACGCCTTTAACGGCGACGACTCCTCCAAGGCACCGAGCCACCGGCGCACGCTCTCGGTCGTCACGACCTCGTTGCGCGCCGCGAACGTCTCGTGGTTCGCCTCGATGTCGCCGAGTTCGTAGAGATAGTTGACCATCAGTCCGTACGACTGGCGCATGCCGTTGGGCGAACGGTCGGCGAGATAGTTCAGGCGCTCGAGGCGCGCGCCGTTGCCGAGATGGAACCGTGCGACGGCATCGACGATGCCCCCTGAAGACGTTCGTGCGGTCAGGAAATAGTGCGCCGCCGCGCGCAGCATCGGCCCGCGCACCGCCTCGACGACGGCGGGATCGTCCTGCCACCCGGGAACGTCGAGGCCGATGAGGATATCCTTGTCGCGCGCGCTCAGGACGGCGGCGGACTCCGACTTGCGCTCGCGGTCGAGCCAGGCGGCGAAGCCCGGCACGGGCGACAGCGTGACGAACGTTTCGAGCCGCGGCAATTCCCGGCGAAGGTCCTCGACCACCTGCTTGATCAGGAAGTTGCCGAATGAAACTCCGGCCAATCCCTTGTGGCACTTCGACAGCGAGTAGAACACCGCCGTCGTCGCCTCCGAGGCCGCCATCGGCGTCCGGTGGGCCGTCAGCAGCGTGTCGACGTTGTCCGGAACCGCCGTCGTCAGCGCGACCTCGACGAAGATCAGCGGCTCGTCGGCGAGCTGGGGATGGAAGAAGCCGAAGCACCTGCGGTCGGACGGCTCCATGCGGCGGCGCAGCTCGTCCCAATCGTTGATCGCGTGGATCGCCTCATAGCGGATGATCTTCTCGAGGATCGACGCCGGAGTCGCCCAGTCGATGCGGTGGAGCGCGAGGAAGCCGCGGTTGAACCACGACGAGAACAGGTGGAAGAAATCGGCGTCGACGGCTTTCAGGGCGGACGAGCTACCGCGGTGACGGAGCAGCTCCTCTCGCATGTCGACCAGCGCCTTGGTACCGCCGCTGGCGAGGTTGAGGCGGCGGATCAGCTCCTGGCGGCGCGGCTCCGCCGCCTCGTGGAGGCGCGTGAGCGTCAGCGGGTCTGCGCTCTTCTGGTAGGCGGCGATCGCCGCTTCCACACGATCCTTGTCGGGGCCGAAGCGGTCGCCGAGCGCGATGAGGAAATCCTTGCGCTGATCCCGGTCGAGCGCGCTCCACCGCGCGAGGATGTCCTGGGCCATGGCGGCCCCCGACGCCTCGCCGCGGCTCGTCAGCAGCGCCTCGCATTCCTCGACCAGCGCGGCCACCGGGTCCTGCTGCGGTTCGGGCGCGCCCCGCATCTCGCGCGCGAGCGCGACGCCGCGCCGCGCCACACCGTGCAGGAAGTTGCCGAACCCGGACATCGCCATGATGTCACCGATCCCGCATCACGCTTTCGAGGAGTGAAATGGAAGAGCGAAATGGCGATGGGAGCGACGACCAGAGCGGGATGCGAGCGCGCATGCGCCGACGGCGGCTGCGATGAGCTTCTGCACGGTGGACTCCCTGTTTCCGTCGTCCGTATCGCGGGGTGGCGCGACGGCCGCTGCCGTATTCGGCTTGTCGCTGCAAAGGATTGCACAGCCCCGAAGCGAGTCAAGCAGGTTGCATACAATGCATTGGGCGATTGTATAATCTTGTCATGGCCGCCACGAAACCGAGCGTTTCCGCCCATCTTCGCGCCTCCATCGAGGCCGAGATCCTCACCGGCACCTTTGCTCCCGATACGCGACTCGACGAGGTGTCGCTGGCGAACCGCTTCGGCGTCTCGCGCACGCCGATCCGCGAAGCGCTGCAGGCGCTCGCTTCCGCCGGCCTCGTCGAACTACGTCCGCACCGCGGCGCGATCGTCAGCGCCCCCAGCCTCAAGCGTCTTATCGAGATGTTCGAGCTGATGGCCGAGATCGAGGCGATGTGCGCGCGGCTCTCGGCGCGTCGACTCCGGGCCTCCGATCGCAGCGCCATGGCCGACGCACTCGATCGCTGCCGCCGCCCAGCCGAGCTCGCCGACTCCGACGCGTACTATTACGAGAACGAGCGGTTCCACCAGGCGATCTACGCCGCCGCCCAGAACGGATTCGTAGCCGAGCAGGCGGCGGCGCTGCAGAAGCGTCTCGCGTCATATCGACGGTTGCAGCTCCGGGTGCGCAATCGCCTGGCCGCGTCCCTCGCCGAGCACGAGGCGATCGTCGCCGCGATTGTCGCCGGAGACGAGGAGCGCGCCGCGCGCGAGATTCGCGGCCATGTGACGGTGCAAGGCGAGCGCTTCGCCGACCTCCTCGCCGGTCTTGGGACCAGAAGCGGCACGTCGGCCTGATCTCGACCGGCGGCGGTCGCAACTGGGCCGCCCAGTCGGTCCAGAATTCATCGGCGCAGTGCGCGCGGAAGGCCGGCGCCGGACGTTGTCTCATCGAGAGCAACGATGACGTTGGGAGAATGCGCATGACCATCCGATATCGGCACGTGTGGTCCATGACCGCAGCGTTGCTGTCGGTCGCGGCAGCGACGGCGTGGGCTCAGACCGAGACGCCGGAGCGTCCGCCGCGCCAGGCGCCGGCGGACCAGTGCTATTCCGGTGGTCCGGCAAGTCCGCCCGGCCCCCCGGCCCGCGAGCCGCAGGGCCGCACGCCGAGCGATCAGTTGTCGCAATCCGGCGGCATCGTCTGTCCGCCCGCCGAGGTGGATCCGAACATGACCAAGCCGGCGCCCAACGTGGGCCGCACGCCGGTGATCCCTCCGCCGGGCGGGCCGGGCTCTCCGGTGCAGCCGAAGTAGCACCGCCAGGGACAACGGTAGGGCACGCGGGAGGAACTGGAGGGCATCTTCGGCGTTTGCACCCGCATGGCCACTCATGAGCGCGCACCTGAGACTTTCCGAGCATCTTATTCGGAGCGCATGAGAGCGCTGCTGTGCCGGAACTGGTGGGCTGTCGCGATCCGCGGTGTCGCGGCGTTGCTCTTCGGCATCCTCGCCATTGCCCTCCCGGGCGTGACCCTCCTGACCCTCGTCGTCCTGCTGTCTGCCTACTTCGCGATCGACGGCATCTTCGCCATCGTCGCCGGGGTCCGCGCCGCGCGTGCTCGCGAGCGGTGGTGGCCATTCGTGCTCGAGGGCATCGTGAATATCGCGGTGGGCGTCGTCATCTTCCTGCTCCCGCAGATCTCGGTCCTCGCCCTCATGTACCTGCTGGCGATCTGGGCGATCTTCACAGGCGTGGTGATGGCGTTCGGTGGCGGCACGTTCACGACCGGCGCCCCGCGATGGCTGCTGATCGTCGGAGGGGCATTGTCGGTGCTGCTCGGGGTCATGATGATCGCGCAGCCGAGCCTCGGCCTGCTTGCTCTTGCCTGGTGGGTCGGCAGCTACGGCATCATGTTCGGTGTCGTGCTGTTATCGCTGGCGCTGTGGCTCCGCAACAACCAGCCGTCCGACATCGCCGGGCCCGCGAGCAGCCCGGCGTAGCCCGCCGCTACGCGGCCGCGTCGTCACCTCCCTTGCGGGTTGCCCCGATCTCGTCGAGCACCGCTTCCGGTGCGACGTCCTGCTTGAGCTCCGGCACCTCAGGGTCGACCTCCGTGCGCACATCGAGGCGCGCCGCGATCGCCGACACGAGCGCCATCAATTTCGTGATCTCGTGCTCGGCGAGCAGGCTGATATGGAGGTCGAGGTCGGCCCGCTTGCTCGCCGCCCTTGCCGCTCGGTTCTGGCTGATCAGAACGAACGTCGACAGGAAGATCGCCTCGACCGACGCGACGGTCGCGAGAATTACGAAGGACGGATCCCATGCGGGGACTCCGGGCACCAAGCCAATATTCGCCAGCGTCCAGAACCCGAACACCGCGAGGTGGAGATAGACAAACGGCATGCTGCCGGTGAACGCGGTGATCCTCTCCGCGAGCCGCTCCTCGCAGGTCGCGTTCGCCAGTTCCTCCCGCTGCCTTCTCGCGAGTGACCTGATATTCCGCTCGAGGACGGGGGTGAGCCCCTTGGCCGGGGGCACGGTGGCGCGGCGGTCGGCGGACGGGCTGCGGCTGGGCTGGTGATGGTCGGGCATGGGCACTCCACGCGACAACGTCGCTGTTCGGGAACACCCACGCGCAAGCCGGGTTCCCGCGCGCTACACTGCGACGGCGCAGCGTCGCTGTCGCCGGGGGAGACTGCTATGGACGACGTCGTGATCGCCCGCGCATTGCATGTGCTCGCGATTGTCCACTGGATCGGCGGCGTGGCCTTTGTGACCTGGGTCATCCTGCCCGCCGCGGCAAGCCTCGCCGACCCGGCGCGCCGACTCGAATTCTTCGAAGCGGCCGAGGCACGGTTCTCGCGGCAGGCCAAGGTGTCGGTCCTCGTCGCCGGCCTGAGCGGCGCCTACATCGCCGAGCGGCTCGACCTCTGGAGCCGCTTCGCCGACGGGCGGTTCTGGTGGATGCACGCCATGGTGGGCCTGTGGCTCCTGTTCGCCGTGATCCTGTTCGTCGCCGAGCCGCTGTTCCTGCACGCCTGGTTCCGCAGGCGCGCCGAGCGCGATTCCACCGCCGCGTTCGCCTTTGCCCGGCGCGCCCACTGGATCCTGCTGACGGTCTCGGCCGTCACGATTGCGGCGGCGATCCTCGGGGCCCACGGCGGGATCTAGGACCGATCCGGACGGGCAGAGGCCGCAGAAATCGTGGCTTCGACGGCGCGGTTCGGGTTGCTCCCGGCAATCCCTTCCAGTAGTCTCCGCGCCGCCGGAGAGGTGCCAGAGTGGTCGATCGGGGCGGTCTCGAAAACCGTTGTACCCTTTGGGTACCGTGGGTTCGAATCCCACCCTCTCCGCCAACAAAATTCCTCGTGTTTCAGGCACTTACGTGACGCCGAATGGATCAAAGAAATCCATCGGTTGTCGCGTTGCTGGCTGACACAGAGCGCTCCCGAGAGCCAGAAATCGCCGTTTCCGGCGGCTGAAAAGCCAGCGGCTCCCCATTTTCATGCGAAGCGCACGCGGAGAATCAGGAGCCGCGATCTTTTCCAAGCTCGGAATTCTCTCCTGTCCCCGCCCCACGACCGGAGAATGCGCGCGGCCGAAAGGTGGCCTAGACTTGCGCGAACAAGAAAAACTCCAAGCGGGAGGTTGGGATGACGAGAGCCGTTTCCGCGGTCGCCGCGCTCGCCGTGGCCGTGCTCGGATGCTGGTCCGGGGCGCGTGCCCAGACACCAGTATCGATCCCGGCGATCCTGCCGCTGTCGGGCGCGGGCGCGTTCCTCGGCAAGGAGGAGCAGGAGGCGATGCGGCTCGGCGAGGCGCTCATCAATGCGGATGGGGGCATCAACGGCCGCCCGGTGAAATTCGACTACTACGACGACCAATCGAAGCCGCAGGTGGCGGTGCAACTGCTGCAGCAGATTCTGGCGACGAAGCCGCCGGTGATTCTGGGCGCGGCGACAGTCGCCAATTGCAGCGCGATGATGCCGTTGATGACGGGCGGCCCGGTCATGTACTGCCTGTCGCCGACGATCAAGCCTGAGGCGGGCAGCTACGTCTTCACCTCCAACGTGTCCACCGACGACGCCGATCGCGCCATCATCCGCTACTTCCGCATGCGCGGCATGACGCGGATCGGGCTCGTCACGGCGACGGACGCGATGGGCCAGATGGCCGAGAAGAGCATCGAGGAGGCGCTGAGGCTGCCGGAGAACGCCGACGTCAGGATCGTCGGCAAGGTGAACTTCGAGCCCAGCGACATCAACATCACGGCCCAACTGATCGCGCTCAAAGCGGCCAAGCCCGACGCGCTGCTCGCCTGGAATACCGGCGCGCCGATCGGCACGGTGATGCGCGGCCTACTCGACACCGGGTTCGACGTGCCGGTCGCGACAAACTACGGCAACATGACCTACGCCCAGATGAAGGCATACGAGGCGTTCCTGCCGAAGGAGCTGTACTTCTCGTCGGCCGAATGGCTCCCGCATCCCGAGAACGTCAGCCTGCATCCGGAGGTCGAGAAGGCGCAGCGCGCGTTTTTCGAGCGCTTCGCCGAGGCCAACATCAAGCCGGACGTCGGCCATACCATGGTGTGGGATCCGATGATGATCGTTGTCGCGGCGCTGCGCGCGACGGGACCCACTACCACGGCCGAGGCGATTCGCGATCATCTGCTGACGGTGAAGGGCACCTACGGCGTGAACGGCGCTTACGACTTCAAGGCGGTACCGCAGCGCGGCTTGAGCGACGAGAACGTCGTCATCTCACGCTGGAACGCATCGGCCAAGACCTGGGAGGTCGTCAGCCGCCCGACCGGGATCCCGCTGGACCGGTAATCGGGTCGCAATGTGTTCCTGGCCAGATCTGCACGACCTTCACAGGGGCGGTCTGGAAAACTGCCGCCGGCGCATCAGCCCCGAACGGCTCAGTTCGACTTGGTCTTGGCGCCGTTGATCACGTCATAGACGTTGCAGGCGATCCCGGTCGCCTCGTAACCGTCCTGGCCCGTGGCCTGCGCGATCGCGAACATCTGCTGAGCGAGGCCGACAAACGGCATCGGAACCTCCATCTCGCGCGCCATATCGAGGCCGAAGTTCACATCCTTCGGCATCCACGATTTGCGCGGCTTGTACTTGCCGCTCACCATGATTTCCATGATGCGGCGGGAGCCAACCGAATCCTGCTGGGAGTTCTTCATGATGGTCTGGAAGGTGGCCGCGTCGAGCCCGCCCTTCCGAAGCCAAGCGCAAATCTCGGCAAGGCTCATGTGCAGGACGGCAGCGAACATGGCCATGGCGTTCTTGACGAGCTTGGCGTTCCCGAGTTCTCCGACGTGAAGGATCGATTTGCCCATCGCCTTGAAGATGGGCTGATGCTCGTCGAACAAAGCCTTCGAGCCCGAAACCCACAGCGCCAACTGACCGGCCGCCGCGACCTCTTCGACACCGCCGGCCGACGCATCGACGACGGTCCAGCCCTTCTTGCCCAATTCGCCGCTGATGCCGACGATGGTCGCCTTGTCGATGCTGCTGAAATCGATCCACACTTTCGCGCCGGCGGCCGCCTCGACCAGCCCATCCTTGCCGAGGGCGACCGCTTTGACCGCCTCGTTGGTGGGCAACATCGAGAGGACGAGCTCGCAGGATTCCGCAACGGCTTTGGGCGAATCGACGAAATGCGCGCCCTGACTCTCGAGTCCTTTGGCCTGCTCGCGCCTGAGATCGTTCACGATCAGGCGATAGCCCGCCTTGATCAGGTTGGCAGCCATGCCGCTGCCCATTCCGCCGGTTCCGATGAAACCCAGGGTCTTCATACCTCGCCCTTCTCTGTCGTAGACATTCGCCGACCACAGCGCGTTCGCGAGTGGTGCGCCGCGCATGCCTCGCGGACCATGACTCCCCGTCGCGGCGCCAGCGCGGCGTTCGCACGATAGCAGCGTCTCGGGCAATGCGACACCCGAGGCGTTGCTCGTATTTTCCCCGGCGAACGCAGGATGCCGCGCGTTGGGCCGCGCAGGCGCGCTATCCGACGGCCACCGAAGGGCGGGACGGCCAGCGATCGGCGCCGCGTTTACGAGCGCGATCGAGCGCAGAGCGGAGCTCGATGAACCCGAACGCCATCGGCACCAGCCAGATCACCCGAGCCTGATAGCGTTCCCACGGCCCCGCCGCCGCCCCGCAGATCGCGCCGTTCACCACGACGGCGCCCGCCAGGATCACCGCAACCAGGATCAGCCGACCGTGCGCGCCGACGCGCTCCGGTCGCCTCACGTACTGAAGGATCCTCAGCCCGAGGCCCGCGAACGCGAGCGCGGTGACGATGTACTGCAACCACTGCACCGGCCGGAGCTGCGGTTCGTAGTAGCACGGCGGCTGTGCCGACAGACACGCGTCGAGGTTGGGCACGATCTGCAGGAGCATGCGGGTCTGGTCGTTGTTCCGCCGGATCAGCCCGCTGAGCGAATAGCCGATCGTGTTGACAATGCGGAAGTTCGCGACGCCGAACGCCGCGTTCTTCGCGCTCGCGATCAATTGCGCGAAGGGGTGGCTGAGAAGCGTCCCGATGACGACCGGCGTTTGCTCGTCGAGGAAACGGTGACGCTCCGCGGGATCGGTGATCAGCGGCACATCGTGGAGCGTATCGTCGGGCCAGATGATGTCGTCGGCGTTGACGATATCCATGTCTTTGTAGAGGCACGCCGCGAACGGCCGCGTCCGACATGCTTGCTGGAGAAACAACCGCCCCGGCCCATCGGTGATCACGCGGCCTTCGAGGAACGGTGCCGTCCGTATCCGCTGGCCAAAGACATCGTGCAGGGCCGACTTCGAGAGCGCCTCGGCCCCGACTGCGACGGCAAGCGCGCAGCCGACGAGCGCAAATCCCGCCGCCTTCAGCCTGGCAAGCGGAAGGAGCCACGCGGCGGTGACGGCGATCAGAAGGAGCGCCGCGATGACGATCACATTCGACGTGTGCATCGCGACCGCCACGGTGATCAGTGTCGCCGCGTGCGCTCGCTGCCACCGCGACATGCGATCGGCATAGCAGAGCAGAAGCGCCGCCGCGAGCAGGCCCAATCCGGCGAAGACGTCGGGCATCAGCAAGGTCGTGTAGAAGCCGAGCGGCGTTGCCGCCGTCAAGACGACCACGACGACGGCGAACAAGAGCGGGCTCCGGCGGTCGAGAAGCACGGCCGTCGCGATCCACAACAACGATGACGCCGCGAGCGCCTGCAGGATGGCCGGGGCCCACAACGTCAGCCACGAGCCGAGCAGATAGAGCGGCACCGCGTAGAACTCCGAGCGCGCGCCGATGTAGGTGAAGATGAGCTGGAACTGCTGCGGCGTCACGCGGTCCCAGGCGCCGCGGGTGTGATCCATAGCCCACATCCCGCGATGGGCAGGGAAGTGCGCGAGGTCGGGCCACGGCTCGCGCATCGCGGCGACGATGTCGTGTCCCCAGCCGTAGTACGTGGAGGTATCCCAGAATACGAATGGCCGGCCGAAGACGAACGCCGGCACCATCAGGATCAGCGTCCCGGCGAGGACCCACAGCAGGGTCGAAAGCCAATACCGCGACGATGTCATCGACCTCCCCACGCCTCTCCTCTAAGCGCGCGCACGGAAGACCACGGAGCGATTGAGGCAGAAATTCACGAACATGCCTGCGATGGCGCCCGCGGCCACGGCAAACACCGGCTGGCGCGCGCAGAGTGGGACGAACGCGACGAGAGCGACAAAGACAGAACGGTTGAGCGCGAGCGCCAGAAGGTTTGCCGCAAGGTACAGCGGCAATTGGCGATGGATCGGCCCGTGGCCGCCGTCGAACGTCCAATGGCGATTGAGCGGCCACGTGATCGAGGACGATACCGCCGAGCCGGCGAAGCCCGCCGCATAGACGCCGACCGTGTCGCGAAGGGCATACACGGTCGCCGCGTCCACCAGGAATCCGAGGGTCCCCACCACGCCGAACTTCAAGAACTGGGGAACGACCGTCGCAACGAGCCGCCGTCTTTCCGGAGCAACGCGCCCCCAGAGTGAGGCGAAGTGATCCGTGCGTGTCAGGTGTTCCGACGGCATCACGCGGTCGCGGCGAGAGAGGTGTCGAGCGCGGGGGACACCGAATGACGTTTTCCCCCGTCGGCGAGATAGGTCGCGAGCAGCAGCAGCGGCCACAGCGCGAATGCATGGTTCGCCCGCGCGGCGCGGTGCTCGCGCCACCACCGCCGCACTGTGTCCGGATTGAGGAAGGGGGCGAGAACGTCGGCCTCTTTGTCCATCAAACGATCTCCGAACGGCGCGAGCTCATGGCGCATCAGCGCCGCAATGGGAACGTTGAAGCCCTTCTTCCGATCCATGGTGACGGCTTTGGGAGCCCCGAGCCGCTCGGCCAGGCGCCGGAGCACCAGCTTTCCCGGCCCACCCGGCGGTGCCAGCAGGTCGACCGGCAGCATGCCGGCGAAATCCATGATCCGGCGGTCCAGCAGCGGCACCCGAACCTCGAGCCCATGGGCCATGCTCATGCTGTCGACTTTCGCCAGCACGGACTGCAGGTGGTAGCGCTGGTCGGCGACGAGCGCCTTGTCGAGCAACGAGCCCTCGTGGTCGTCGAATGCCGCGCGATATGCGCCATACGGGCTTTCGGTCGCTACCCCCACCATTGCCGGCCCGTAGAGCGACGGCAGCATCGGCCGCATGACCAGGCGGCGCCACTGGAGATGGGCCGGCGCATCGTCGGCGCCGAGCCCCAAGAGGAATCGCGCCAGCAGCGCGGTCCGGGGCAGTCGCCGCTCGTCGCGGGGAAACGCCCGGTAGAGCAGCCATCCGGCTTCCTGGAACGTGCTGCGGAGCCACCGGACATCGAGACGGGCCGCGAGACGCGTCGCGGCATAGGTGTCGTACCCGGCGAAGAACTCGTCGCCGCCGTCGCCGCCCAGCACGACTTTCGTCCGTTCCCGGACCGCGGCCGCGAGCTGGTAGTAGGCCAGCAAGCCAGTGTCGGCGCACTGGCCGTCGACGTGATACGCCGCCGCCCGAAACAACGCCTCGAAATCGGGGCACCGCTCCGTCCGGACGATATGGTGCGGGCAACCGGCGATCGCCGCGATCCGGGCCGCTGACGCTGTCTCGTCGTACGAGCGATCTTCGAACGCCGCCGTAAACACCGGCATGTGCCGTTCACGGCTCGCGGCGCTTAGCGTGACGATCGTGGAATCGATGCCGCCGCTCTGCAGCAGGCCGACGGGCACATCCGAGACGACCTGGCTTGCGACAACGTCGCTAAGACGGGTGCGCAGCGCATCGACCGCCTCGTCCATGGCGATCGGGGCAGGTCGTCGCGTCGGGCGCCAAAAGCAGCGAGCGCGAGCTGGCTTCGAGTCCGCGCCGAACGACAGCACCGTGCCCGGCGGGACCTGGCGCACGCCGGCGTAGATCGACCCATCCGGCCCCGCGTGGCCGGTGGCGAGAAACGCATGTAGCCCTGCGGGATCGAGCTTCGGACCGAGCGCGGGGTGACAAAACAGTGCCTTCGCTTCGCTCGCGAAGAGCACCGCATCGCCGGTGTCGGCATAGAACAGCGGCTTGATGCCGATACCGTCGCGCGCGAGATGCAGGGTCTTGGCGTCCCGCTCCCACAGCGCGATCGCGAACATCCCTTCGAGACGCTCGAAAGCACGGTCTCCCCAGGCGAGGAACGCGTGCGGGATCGTCTCGGCGTCGCATGTGGAGCGGAATCGCACGCCGAAAGCACGAGCGAGATCGCGGCGAATCTCGGCGTCGTTGTAGATCTCGCCGTTGTAGCTGATGAAGATGCGATCGGCGGGATCCGACAGCGGTTGTCTGCCGAGATCCGACAGATCGCGGATGGCGAGCCGGCGGTGACCGAGACCGACCATGCGGTCGTGCCAGATGGCACCGCCATCGGGCCCGCGATGGCGAAGCGCCTCCGTCATCGAGCGCAGGACGGCCGTCTCGACCGTACGCCCGTCGCGCTGGAACCAACCGACGACGCCGCACATCCCGGAGGCCCCCTAGCTGGACCGGAGCCTCTCCTGCCGCTGCAGCGCACCGTCCGGATTGGCAGGCACCCAGCGCTTGGCTTCGGCGGGCGAGGTCGTTGGCGCCGCCAGCGCGGCGTTCTCTCCAGGAAGCATGCGGGTTCCACCATCCATGATCTGCTTGAGAAGCACGCAGACGAATCCCAGCGAAAGGACGATGATGCCCGCGAGAATGGCTCCCGCGCCGAGCATGAACAATGTGGCAAAGTGCGTGATCAGGCCGACGGCGATCGACAGCGTCGCCGCGACCAGGCACAGGAAGGCGAGCAGCGTGAATATCTTGAGCGGGTTGTAATAGACCGCCGCCTCGGTGATGAACTGCAACGTCTTGAGCGCGTCGCGGAACAGACGGACCCGCGTATGGCCGATGCGCTTCTTGTAGTCGATCTCCCGATACGCGACGAAGCGACTGTTCATCATGTACGCGAGCGTCAGCGACGTGGTGAAGCTGAACGTGTCGCACAGGCGATCGAAATACCTCAGCGTGATGTCGCGGGAAAACACCCGGAGCCCCGAGTTGATGTCCGGAATCCGCCGCCCGGCCGTCCACTCGACGATCAGGCGCAGCACCCACCGCAGCGGAGATTTGATCATCGACTCCTGGTAGTACGGGCCGGTACGGGCACCGACCACCATGTCGTAACCCGCGTTCTTCATCGCGAAGAGAACCGGGAGATCTTCGAGCGGGTACGTTCCGTCGGCGTCCGAGATGGCGATCGTGTCGTAGCTCGCCGCGAGAATCCCGTCCTTCAGCGAACGCCCGTAACCGACATTGTGCGGATGGCGGATCACCCGGGCACCGACGGCGGCCGCTCTCGCGCCGGTGGCGTCGCTCGACCCATCGTCGACGACGATGACCTCGACCGGGGCGATTCCATTCCTCTCGAGAACCTCGCGTGCGGTGGTCACGGTCTGCGTGATGGCTTCTTCTTCGTTCAGCGCAGGAATGACCACGGACAGCATGCGTTCTCCTCGGAAGCAAAGCGTGCGGCCGCCACCCGGCGTCAAACGCGCGAGGGAGACAGACGAGATAGACAGATTTGTCTTATCTCTCCGCACCTCCCGACGCCCCTGTGCGTTTTCGGTGACTTGATGCCAGCCCGCCCATCCCGGCCGACCGAAGCGTCAGTTCAAAGACAAATGTTGCGGGGCGAAAGTCGTTCCCTGCGCCGTTTCCGGGGGGTTGCACCAAGGCTTTGGGGCAGTGTTTGCGGAATCCGCCCTGGAGAGCCAAATGGTTGATGCCACACCGCCGCCGTAGCGATCCTGAGCCGTCGGCGCGCCGCCGGGAAAGTGCCCGAAAGCCAAGCCCGACAAGGGTTTGGAGCGGCCGAATCGGCCAGATTCCGGTTGACTGGGCACCCCCGCGAGGGTATTTACGCCGCTTCCGAGGGCGCCGGGGCCACCCGCGCGCCTTTCCCATTCCTTAGATCGGGTTGATGCCATGTTTGCGGTCATCCGCACCGGCGGCAAGCAGTACAAGGTCGCGGCCAACGACGTCCTCTTCATCGAGAAGCTCCCCGGGGAGCACGGCGAGGAAGTGGAGTTCAAGGAAATCCTCGCCATCGGCGAAGGCTCCGGCACGACCTTCGGCGCGCCGCTCGTCTCCGGCGCCGTCGTGACGGGCACGGTCCTCGAGCAGAAGAAGGACGACAAGGTCATCGTCTTCAAGAAGCGCCGCCGCCAGAACTCGCGGCGCAAGAACGGCCATCGCCAGTTGCTGACCGTCGTCCGCATCGACGGCATCTACAAGGACGCGGCCGAGAAGCCGGCGCGCGCCGCCCGCCCCGCTCCGGCCCCGAAGGCCGAGGCTCCGGCAGAGGCGAAGTCCGAGACCAAGAAGCCCGCGGCCAAGGCGAAGGCCGCCGCGAAGCCCGCCGCCGCGAAGCCGAAGGCGAAGGCCGCCCCGAAGTCGGGCGCCAAGGGCACCACCAAAAAGAAGTAACGTCGGCGCTGCCGACCGAAGGAGAGAGTCATGGCTCACAAGAAAGCTGGCGGTTCGTCGCGCAACGGACGCGACTCCGAGGGCCGTCGTCTCGGCGTGAAGAAGTACGGCGGGCAGATCGTGGTCCCCGGCAACATCCTCGTGCGCCAGCGCGGCACCGTGTATCACGCCGGGCGCAACGTCGGCGTGGGCCGCGACCACACGCTGTTCGCGACGGTCGAGGGCACCGTCGAGTTCCACTCGGGCACCAAGGCCCGCACCTTTGTGTCGGTGGTGCCGAAGCACTAAGCTTCGCGCGCCTTTTCCCGACACGGGTTCGCAAAGGGGAATGGCGCGCCATTCCCCTTTTGCTTTGGGCGCTCTCCACTGGTGATGCGGGACGACTCCGATGAAGTTCGTGGATCAGACCAAGATCTACGTGAAGGCCGGCGACGGCGGCCCCGGTTCGCTGTCGTTCCGGCGCGAGAAGTTCATCGAGTTCGGCGGCCCCGACGGCGGTAACGGCGGGGACGGCGGCGATGTGATCGCCGAGGCCGTGGACGGCCTCAACACGCTCGTCGACTTCCGCTTCCAGCAGCATTTCAAGGCGAAGAACGGTCGCCACGGCGAGGGCCGCAACAAGTCCGGCGCCGCCGGCGAGCCGGTGGTCCTCAAGGTCCCGGTCGGCACGCAGATCTTCGAGGAAGACGCGGAGACGCTGCTGTTCGACCTCGACAAGCCCGGCCTACGGGTCGTCGTCGCCCAGGGCGGACGGGGCGGGCGCGGCAACGCGACGTTCAAGTCGTCGGTCAACCGCGCGCCGCGCCAGACCACGCCGGGAACTCCGGGCGAGGAGCGGACGCTCATCCTGCGCCTCAAGCTCATCGCGGACGCGGGGCTGATCGGACTGCCCAACGCCGGCAAGTCGACGTTCCTCGCCGCGTCCTCGGCGGCACGGCCGAAGATCGCCGACTATCCGTTCACGACTCTGTCGCCGCAGCTCGGCGTCGTGCGCGTCGATCAGAACGAATTCGTGCTCGCCGACATCCCCGGTCTGATCGAGGGCGCCCACGAAGGCGCGGGCCTCGGCGTCCGCTTCCTCGGCCATGTCGAGCGCTGCCGCGTGTTGCTGCATCTCGTCGACGGCACGGCCGAGGACGTGGCCGACGCGTATCGGCTGGTCCGCGCCGAGATCAAGGCGTACGGCCACGGTCTTGCGACAAAACCCGAGATCGTCGCCCTCAACAAGACCGACGCGCTCGATGAAAAGGCGGTCAAGACCAAGCTCGCGGCGCTGAAAAAGGCGTCCATACGCCGCGGTCGAAAGACCCAGCCGATCGTGCTGGCCATGTCCGGCGCCACTGGCGCCGGCGTGCGAGACGCGCTGCGGGCGCTCGCCGCGGAGGTGAATGCCGCGCGGGCCAAGGACTCGAAGAAAGCCGGCAAGGGAACGGCTGCCGGCAAGAACAAGAAGGAGGCTGGGCGCGCACGCGCCACGGCGGAATCGTGACGACACGGGGGAAGACGCGCGAGCGCAAGCTCGCGCACGCGAAGCGGCTCGTCATCAAGGTGGGCTCCGCGCTGCTCGCCGACGACAAGACCGGCGCGGTACGCAGCGCATGGCTGCGCGCGCTCGCCGCCGACGTCGCCGAGGCGCGCAAGCGCGGCCAGGACGTCGTACTGGTGTCATCGGGCGCGATTGCCGTCGGTCGCCAGCATCTCGGACTTCGTCCCGGCAAGCTGCGGCTGGAGGAGAAGCAGGCGGCCGCCGCGACCGGCCAGATCCGGCTCGCTCACGCATATCAGGAGGCGCTTGCGCGCCATCACATCACCGTCGCCCAGGTGCTGCTGACGCTCGACGACATCGAGGACCGCCGGCGCTACCTGAACGGTCGCTCGACAATCGCGCAATTGCTGAAGCTCGGCGCCGTTCCCGTCATCAACGAGAACGATACCGTCGCGACCAACGAAATCCGGTTCGGCGACAACGACCGGCTCGCGGCGCGTGTCGCTGCCATGATTGGCGCCGACACGCTGATCCTGCTCTCGACGATCGACGGCCTCTACACCGCCGATCCGAACCTCGATCCCGAGGCCGAGTTCATTCCCGAGGTGTCGGCGATCACGCCACGCATCGCCAAAATGGCCGGCGAGGCTCTGCCCGGATATTCGTCGGGAGGCATGGTCACCAAGCTCGCCGCCGCCAATATCGCGATGTCGGCGGGATGCCGTATGGCGATCGCCGACGGCCGCCGCGAGCACGCGCTTGCGGCGTTGATGGCCGGCCAATCGCGAGCGACCTGGTTCCTGCCCGCGTCCGAGCCGCGCAGCGCGCGCAAGCACTGGATCGCCGCCTCTCTCAAGCCCCAGGGTACGCTCACCGTCGACGATGGCGCGCTCGCGGCGCTGAAGGCCGGCAAGAGCCTCCTGCCCGCCGGCGTCGTGAACGTCGGAGGCCGCTTCGGCCGCGGCGACCTCTTGGTCATCGAGACCCGCGACGGTCAGCCGGTGGCGCGTGGGCTGTCCGCCTACGACGATGCCGACGCGCGGCGGATCGCCGGGCACAAAAGCCGTGAAATCGAGGCTTTGCTCGGCTACCGTGGACGCGACGAGATGATCCACCGCGACGATCTCGTCCTGCTCTCGAATGGAGACGGCGAATGACCGTCGACCTCGACACACCGGGAACCGACACCCCCGAGATGGTGGTCCGGCGCATGGCGGAAGCCGCGCGCGCCGCGGTCGACCGTCTCGCGATCGCTTCAACGGAAGCGAAGAACGCGGCGCTGACGGGCACCGCGAAGGCGCTGCGCGCGCACCAAGCCGACATCCTCGCGGCGAATGCGCGCGACATCGCCGAGGCGGAACGCCAAGGGCTGTCCTCCGCGATGCGCGACCGGCTGCTGCTGAATCCCGCGCGGATCGAGGCGATGGCGAAGGGGCTCGAGGACATCGCGTCCCTCGCCGATCCCGTCGGCCAGACCATCGCCGAGTGGACGCGACCGAACGGCCTCAGGATCGCGCGCGTTCGCGTGCCGCTTGGCGTCATCGGGGTCATCTACGAATCGCGCCCGAACGTCACCGCCGACGCCGCGGCGCTGTGCCTCAAGGCGGGCAACGCCGTGATCCTGCGCGGCGGCTCCGAAAGTCTCCACTCGTCGCAGGCGATCTACGACTGCCTCGCCCTGGGCATCAAGGCCGCGGGCCTGCCCGAAGCCGCGGTGCAGATCGTGCCGACCCGCGATCGCGCGGCGGTCGGCGCCATGCTCAAGGCCGCGGGGCTCATCGACATCATCGTGCCGCGCGGCGGCAAGTCGCTGATCGAGCGCGTGATCGCCGACAGCAAGATCCCGGTCATCAAGCATCTCGAAGGCATCTGCCACACGTACGTCGACGGTGAGGCGAACCTCGAGATGGCGCGCAAGATCGTACTCAATGCCAAGATGCGGCGGACGGGCATTTGCGGCGCGACCGAGACGCTGCTGATCGACCGCCGCGCGGTCGCGAGCCATCTCAAGCCGATCATCTCCGACCTCATCACCGCCGGGTGCGAGGTACGTGGCGACGAGACCGTGCGCTCGGTCGACCGCGAGGTGAAGCCCGCGACGCCCGAGGACTGGGACACCGAATACCTCGATGCGATCATCTCGGTGAAGGTCGTCGACGGGGTGAAGGGCGCGATCGACCACATCCGCAAGCACGGCTCGCGTCATACCGATTCGATCGTGACCGACGACGCCCGCGCCGCCGAGACCTTCCTGAACGAGCTCGACAGCGCGATCGTGCTGCACAACGCCTCGACGCAGTTCGCCGACGGCGGCGAGTTCGGCATGGGCGCCGAGATCGGCATCTCGACCGACAAGCTGCACGCCCGCGGCCCGGTGGGCGTCGAGCAGCTCACCAGCTACAAGTACGTGGTCCGGGGTACGGGCCAGGTGCGGCCGTAGTGGCCGCACGCCAGCGCGAGCGCCTGCCCTGATCCCGCACACGCCCTATCTGCCGCCCTACGCGGTCGCCGACTACGCCCACCTGCGAATCGGGATCCTGGGCGGCTCGTTCAATCCGGCGCACGAGGGGCACCGGCACATCAGCCTGCTGGCGTTGAAGCACCTCGCGCTCGACGAATTGTGGTGGCTGGTCTCGCCGCAGAATCCGCTGAAGTCGACCGCCGACATGGCATCGTTCGCGGAGCGCTTCGCCGGCGCGAAGGACATGGCTCGCCATCCCCGCATTCGCGTCACCGATCTCGAACTGCGCCTCGGCAGCCGCTACACCGCCGACACGCTGCGCACGATCGTCCGCCGCTTCCCGCGCACGCATTTCGTGTGGATCATGGGCGCGGACAACCTGCGGCAGATCTCTCACTGGCGCGACTGGACGCTGATTTTCCGCACCGTGCCGATCGCCGTCTTCGATCGCGAGCCGTACTCGTGGGGCGCGCTGGCCAGCCACGCCGCGCGACGGTTCCGGCAATACCGGTGGCACCAGAGCCATGCCGCCCAGCTCGCGCTGGCGACGGCGCCGGCCTGGGTCTTCTTCCATTGCCGCCGTCATCCCGCGTCGGCCACCGCCATACGCGCCGGCCGCCGGGTCGCCACCCGCGAGCGGCGCCCCGTATCGCTGGAACCGGCCCCGGGTTGACCCGTTACCGGTCGATACCGATATTCTGAGCGTAACGCTTCCGAACCATGAGGTGATGTCATCGTCCGCGCTTCCACGCCCCGAAAGCCGACCACCCGAACGAAGTCGGCCTCGGCCAAGAAAAGCCCTTCCCAATCGACGAAGACGGCCGCCAAGCCGAGGGCCGTTGATCCCGCGCCCCGTACCAGGAAAGCCAAGGCTCCGGCGGCTCAGGACGCGCTCCTGAAGCTCGTGCTCGACTCGCTCAGCGACGACAAGGCCGAGGACGTCTCGACGATCTCCTTGGCCGGCAAGTCGTCGGTCGCGGACTATCTCGTCATCGCCTCGGGCCGGTCGACCCGCCAGGTGGCGACCATGGCGCAGCACCTCCGCGACCGCATCAAGGCGACCGGCCGCCGGGCCCCGGCGGTCGAGGGCCTCGAGCGCGCCGATTGGGTTCTGGTCGACGCGGGCGACATCGTCGCCCACCTGTTCCGCCCCGAGGTGCGCTCGTTCTACAACCTCGAGAAGATGTGGAGCGCCGATCTGACCCCGACCTCGGAGCCGGCCAAGCGCCGCAAGCCCGCAGGCAAGGCGCACAGCGCCTGAGCCGGAGCGACACCGCGGTACCGGGATGAAGATCGCCCTCATCGCCGTCGGCAGGGCGCGGCGCGACGAGGCAGCGGCGCTGTTCGCCCACTATGCGAAACGTATCCGCGCGACAATCGACATCCGTGAAGTCCCCGAAGCGAAAGGCCGTACCGCCGCAGAGCGCATGGAGCGTGAAGGCGCCGAGATTGCCCGGTCGGTGCCGAAGAACGCCGTCGTCGTCGCCCTCGACCCCCGCGGCAAGACCATGACCAGCGAGGCGTTCGCGGCCTTCGTCGGCAAGACCGCCGATAGCGGACGCGGCCTCGCGTTGGTAATCGGCGGCGCGGACGGCCTCGCCGATGCGGTGCGCGAGCGCGCGGATCTCGTGCTCTCCCTCGGCGCGATGACGTGGCCCCACCTGTTGGTGCGGGCGATGGTGGCCGAACAGATCTACCGCGCCGAGACGATCCTCGCCGGGCACCCCTATCACCGCGCCTGATCGTCGCGGCGCCGGCCCGAAATTGCTTTGCACGGCCGCGGACGGCGGCCTACCGCCGATCGTCGGTTTGGCCTATAAAAAGCGGGCCTTTCTTCCGTCTGTTCCGTCAACCGCACGTCCCGACCGATGAACGCTCCTGACCGTCCGTCCCCCGCGCTCAATCCCCGCAAGCCGCGTCCCGTCGTCCTCTGCGTCCTCGATGGCTGGGGGTATCGCCCCGAGTGCGAGGACAACGCCATTTGCGAGGCGAACGCCCCGGTGTGGCGGCACCTCATGAAGGACTGTCCCCACAGCCTGATCCAGGCATCGGAGCACTTCGTCGGCCTGCCGGACGGCCAGATGGGCAACTCCGAGGTCGGCCACATGAACCTCGGCGCGGGTCGGGTGGTGTTCCAGGACATGCCACGTATCGAGCTCGCGATCCAGGACGGCTCGATCCGGAGCAACGCCGAACTGAACGCGTTCATCGCCAGGATGAAATCATCCGGCGGCACCGTCCACGCCATGGGTCTGGTCTCCCCCGGCGGCGTCCACGCGCTGCAGACGCAGATCGCCGCCATCGTGAAGATCGTCGCCGAGGCGGGCGTGAAGGTCGCCATCCATGCCTTCCTCGACGGTCGCGACACCCCGCCGTCGTCGGCGCGCGGCTACCTCCAGGCGTTCAGCCGCGACCTCGCGGGCGTCGCCAACGCACGCATCGCCACGGTCTCCGGCCGCTTCTACGCGATGGACCGCGACAAGCGCTGGGAGCGAGTCGAGAAAGCATGGCGGGCGCTGGTGCTGGCGGACGGCGAGCACGCGCCGAACGCCGACGCGGCGGTCGCGCAGTCGTACGAGAAGAAGGTCACGGACGAGTTCGTGCTGCCGACCATCATCGATGGCTATGATGGGATGAAGGACGGGGACGGCCTGCTGATGCTGAACTTCCGGGCCGACCGTGCGCGCGAGATCCTCACCGCGCTGCTCGACCCGGAATTCAGTTCCTTTCCGCGCCCGAAGGTGCCCCGCTTCGCCGCCGCCGCGGGTCTCGCCGAGTACTCGACCGAACTGAACAAGCTGATGACGGCACTCTTCCCCCAGCAGAAGCTCACGCATCTGCTGGGCCAAGTGCTCGCCGAACGTGGCCTCAAGCAACTCCGCATCGCGGAGACGGAGAAGTACGCGCACGTCACGTTCTTCTTCAACGGTGGCGAGGAACGGCAATATCCCGGCGAGGAACGCATTCTGGTGCCGTCGCCGAAGGTCGCCACTTACGACCAGAAGCCCGAAATGTCGGCCTACGAGGTTACCGACAAGCTCGTCGGCGCCATCGAGAGCGGGACATTCGACTTCATTCTGGTGAACTACGCGAACGGCGACATGGTGGGCCACACCGGCGACTTGCAGGCGGCGATCAAGGCCGTCGAGGCGGTCGATAAGTGTCTCGGCCGGCTCGAAACGGCGGTGAAGAAGGTCGGAGGCGCGCTGTTCATCACCGCCGATCACGGCAACGCCGAGCTGATGCGCGACTACGAGCACAACCAGCCGCACACCGCGCACACGCTGTTCACGGTGCCGGCGATCCTGGTCAACGGGCCATCGACGGTGAGCGGCCTCTCGAAAGGGCAGCTCGCGGACGTCGCGCCGACCATGCTCGACTTGCTCGGCCTTACGCCGCCGAAGGAAATGACCGGACACTCTCTCCTGGTGAAGAGCGAGGAAGGGAAGACCCCTGCCGGAAGCCTTGCCACAGCGTAGCCGCTTGGTCACGACGGCGCGGCACGCGGCAATCGCGGTGGCCATCCTCGCGTTCGCGGCCCCGGCGCTCGCCCGTGACGAGCCGCCGAAGCCTCCCGCGAAACCCGGCCCCGACCGCCAGCTCAAGAGCGTCGAGCAGGAGCTCGAGCGGACACGCGAGCAGGATGCGGCGCTCGCGGCCCGCGAAGCCGCGCTCGAGAAGGAGATCGATGCTCTTCGCGGACAGCTCGTCGAGGCCGCCGCCGCCGCGCGCCAGCGCGAGCAGGCTGTGGTCGAGCACCGCCGGGAGCTGGGCAAACTGGAAGCCGAGGAGCAAGAAAAGACGATCGCGCTCGATGCGCGTCGCCGGCAGCTCTCGGATCTGCTCATGGCGCTGGCGCGCCACGCCCGCCGACCGCCCGAGGCGCTCGTCGCGCTGCCGGCGAGTCCCGAGGACACCATTCGCGCGGCGCTGCTGCTGGCCGCCGCCGTCCCGGAGCTCGAGGCCGAAGCGGCCTCGCTGCGCACGGAGATCGAGGCGCTGGACACGGTCCGCAAGGCAGGCGCTCAGACGCGCGACGAGTTGGAGAAGGAGAGCCGCGCGCTCGCGCGCGACCGCAGCCGGCTGGAATCGCTCGTTGCGCAAAAATCGGCGCTCCAGAAGCAGACCCAGGCCGAGCGCCGAAAGGCTCAGGCCGACGCGGACCGCTTGGCCCGTGAGGCGCACGATATCAAGGAACTGATGGAACGACTCGAAGCTGAGCGGCAAGCCCGCTCTGCGCAGGCCGCCCGTCACCGCCCCGCGCCGGTACCGCCGCCGTCTCACCGCGGAGGGACCGAGGTGGCAGGCCTTCCCCGCGCGATCGCGCCGGTGAACGGGCGAATCGTGGCGGCGTTCGGCGCCCGAGGAGACGGTGGAGCGGCTAACCGCGGAGTAACCCTTGAGGTGGCCCCGGGAACCAGCGTGCTGGCCCCGTTTTCAGGGCGCGTGGTGTACGCCGGTCCGTTCCGGGATTATGGGCAACTCTTGATCATCGAACACGGCGAAGGCTATCATTTGCTCCTCGCCGGTTTCGGACGGATCGATAGCGCGCTGGGCGAATCGGTGCTGGCGGGCGAACCGATCGGAATTGTTGGCACTGCCGGGGGTGCCGCCACGGCACGCGGCGGGTCCCCTTCTCGTATTTATCTCGAATTGCGCCGCAACGGTCGGCCGATCGATCCCACGCCATGGCTTGGCGTTCCCACGGACAAGGTCAGCGGATGAAAAAGCAACTCGTCGTCGGTCTTCTTGCCGGTGTGGCCATCGGCGCCGTCACCGCCACGTACGCTCCCTCCATTATCGGCCCTGCGGCGGCCCAGCAAAATCAGTCGCAGAATCGCAACTCCGAGACCTACCGTCAGCTCAACCTGTTCGGCGACGTGTTCGAGCGCGTGCGCGCCGACTACGTCGAGAAGGTCGACGACAAGGACCTGATCGAGAACGCGATCAACGGCATGTTGAGTTCGCTCGATCCGCATTCGAGCTACCTGAACGAGAAAGCCTATCGCGACATGCAAGTGCAGACGCGCGGCGAGTTCGGCGGGCTCGGCATCGAGGTGACGATGGAGAACGGCCTCGTGAAGGTCGTGTCGCCGATCGACGACACGCCCGCGGCGAAGGCCGGCATCCAGCCGAACGACTACATCGTCCAGCTCGACAACGAGCAGGTGATGGGGATGACGCTGCAGCAGGCGGTCGAGAAGATGCGCGGACCGGTGAACTCGCCGATCCGGCTCACGATCAAGCGCGCCAACAAGGATCCGTTCGAGGTCACACTCAACCGCGCGACGATCACGATCCGGTCGGTGCGCTCGCGTCTGGAGCGCGACGATATCGGCTACGTGCGCATCACGTCCTTCAGCGAGCAGACCTCCGCCGATCTCGAAAAGGCGGTGCAGAACCTGAGGAACGAGTCGAAGAACCGCCTGCGCGGGCTGGTCCTCGATCTCCGCAACAACCCGGGCGGCCTCCTCGATCAGGCGGTCGCCGTGTCGGACGACTTCCTCGAGAAGGGCGAGATCGTGTCGACGCGGACGCGTCGCTCCGACGATGCGCAGCGGTTCAACGCCAAGGCCGGCGACATCATCCGCGGTATGCCGATGGTGGTGCTGGTCAACGCCGGCTCCGCGTCGGCCTCCGAGATCGTGGCCGGTGCGCTACAGGACCATCATCGCGCGATCATCGTCGGAACGCGCTCGTTCGGGAAAGGATCGGTGCAGACGATCATTCCGCTGCCCGGGCACGGCGCGATGCGGCTCACGACGGCGCGCTACTACACGCCGTCGGGACGCTCGATCCAGGGCAAGGGGATCGATCCCGACATCAGGGTCGAGCAGATGAAGCTCGAGGCGGTGTCCGACGAGGAGCGGCGTCGCGAGGCCGATCTCCCCGGCGCGCTCGACGTGAAGAATGCGCCGGGAACCGGCGCACCGCTCGATGTGAAGAATCCGCCGCCGGGCACCGTTGCCCGCCCGACCGGCGGCGAGGTCCCCGGCGCGACGCAGCAGGACTACCAGCTCAACCACGCGCTGGACGTCCTGCGCGGCATCACGCTGTACAGCGGCCGGGGCTCGGAATAGCGGCGGCGCGGGCACCGCTCACGGAACGGGTGCCGTGAGGCGATCTCCGCTCTCGACGCCAGGCCGCGGTCCGTCGGCCCCGATGCTGGCGGGGCTCGTCCTCGCCGTCGCGGTGCTGGGGACGCTCGTGTGGCTCGGGCTGACCTACGATCCGGCACACGCACCGCGCACGGCGGCCGTCGACGTCCCGGTGCCGCCGCGCGCCGTGTCGTCCCCCGAAGCACAGGCGTCCGACGAAACGACGGCCATGCCGACACCCCTTCCCGACATTCCCGAGGTGCCGGCCATCGTTCCTGGCCCGGCTATCGCCCTCGGCCCGCCTGAGCAACCGGCGCCGCAGCCCGAGCCCACGCCCGCGCCGTATTCGATTCCGGCAGGCCCGGAGGCGCTGCCGCCGGCTCCGGATCCGGCGCTGGTCGAGCGCAGTCGCGACGGTCTGCTGCCGAAGATCGGCCCGGACGGTCGCAAGCCGTGGCAGGCCTACGCGCGGCCGTTCGAGTCCACCAATCCGCGGCCGCGGATTGCGATCGTGATCTCCGGCCTCGGCCAGTCCGCCGCCGTCACCGAGGCCGCCATTCAGTCGCTGCCGGGGGTCGTGACGCTGGCGTTCAATCCCTACGGCCAACGTCTCGACTACTGGGCGGCGCGGGCCCGTGCCGCCGGGCACGAGACCCTCGCGATGGTGCCGATGGAGCCGGTCAATTATCCCGCGAACGATCCGGGTCCACAGACCCTGCTCACCACGCTCAGCGCACCGGAAAACCGCGAACGGCTGAACTGGTCGCTGGCCCGCTTCCCGGGATACGTCGGAGTCCTCAGTCTGGCCGGGTCGAGCTACACGACCGCGCCCGAGAGCCTGAGGCCGACGCTCGAGGAGATCCGCGCCCGCGGGCTCATGTTCGTCGATATGCGGTCCTCGCTGCGGTCCTCGGCGTTCCGCATCTCGGGCGATATCGGGCTGCCGCGAGCGATCAACAACCGGGTGATCGACGTTCAGGCATCGAAGGACGAGATCGATCGCCGGCTCGACGAGCTTGTGAAGATCGCGACGACCACGGGATTTGCCGTCGGCGTCGGCCAGCCCTACCCTGCGACGATCGAGCGCGTGCTCGCGTTTGTGCGCTCCGCGGAGGGGCGCGGACTTGCCGTTGCCCCGATCTCCGCGATCGCCGATCACCAGAAGGAATAGATGTCGGACTCACCCAAGACCGCGGGCGGCGCATCGGCTGCCGCGCTTCCCTACCGCCGCGGCGTCGGCGTTATGTTGGTCAACGCTGCCGGACTCGTGTTCGTCGCCAAGCGCATCGACATGCCGTCGGACACGTGGCAGATGCCGCAGGGCGGCATCGATGCCGGCGAGACGCCGCTGCAGGCCGCCAAACGCGAGATGTTCGAGGAAGTCGGGACCGAAAAGGCGGACTTCGTCGCCGAAAGCGTCGGCTGGTACCGCTACGATCTGCCCGCGGCTCTCATCGGCAAAATCTGGGGCGGCCGCTATCGCGGTCAGGAGCAGAAGTGGTTCGTCGCCCGCTTCACCGGGAAGGACACCGACATCAACATCGCCACCGAGCACCCCGAGTTTCTCGACTGGAAATGGGTCGAGCCGCCGCTGCTTCCCGATCTGATCGTGCCGTTCAAGCGCCAGCTCTACGCCGAGGTGCTGAAGGAGTTTTCCGGGGTGATCGCCGGCCTTCGTCCACGCGTCCGTTGACGCCCGAAGCGCTCCCCGCTTCGCGCTCGAGAAGCGCTCTCTTGCGCTCGACGCCCCAGCGGTAGCCGCCGACGCCGCCGTCGCTGCGCAGCACACGGTGGCACGGAACCAGTACGCCCAAGGAATTCGCGGCGCATGCCCCCGCGACCGCGCGCACGGCGTCGGGACGGCCGATCCGTCGCGCCACTTCGGTGTAGGTGGCCGTCTCACCGCGTGGGATCGTCCGCAACGCCTGCCATACCTTCTGCTGGAAGGCGGTGCCGCGGATATCGAGCGGTAGGTCGGGTGCGCTGTCACCAAGGGACGAGACGACGGCTTGTGCCGTCACCCTCAGCGACGGATCCGGGACGACGTCCCCGCGGGAGAAACGCCTGCGCAAGTCCTGGATCAGCGTGGATTCGCTGTCCCCGAACGCGACGCTGCAGACGCCGCGCATGGTCGCCGCGACGAGGAGTGGCCCGAGCGGCGATCGCACCACGGCATAGCCGATCTGCTCACCGTCCCCCGCCGCGCGGAAGTGGCGTGGCGCCATCCCGAGCTGGGTGCCGGTGTCGCCGTACGCGCGGCTCAGCGAGCCGTAACCGGCGTCGAGGAGCGCCGTTGTCACGGAAGGCAATGCGGCGAGTCGATCGTGGAGCCGGCCGCGGCGATGGGCCACCGCATATTGCTTCGGTGTGATGCCGAGCGCGCGGCGGAACGCGCGGTGAAGCCGGTGCGGACTGGTCCGCAGCGACGCCGCCAGCGCCGCGAGCGAGAGTGGTTCGTCCGCATCGGCGATCATCCGGCAGGCACGGCCCACCATCGGCGGCGTCGAACGCGCCGGGCTCGGCGAATCGGGAGTGCAGCGACGGCACGGACGATACCCCGCGCGGCTGGCCTCGCTTGCCGACGCGAAGAACCGCACGTTTTCGCGCCGAGGGCGTCGCGACGCGCAGCCGGGTCGGCAGTAGATCCCGGTCGTGGTGACTGCGTAGACGAAGCCCGTCGCCGAGCGGTCGCGCCTCAGCACGGCCCGCCATCGCGTGCCGTCGCCTTCGTCCTGGCGTCTCTGGTTCGTCGTGATCATGCGGCGATTGTCTCGCCGGACGGCAAGCGCCACCATCCGTTTCTTGCGCGGCAATTCGGCCGCGGCGCGCCCCGTCAGGCGGCGAGACGGCGTTGGCGATAGGCCATGAAACCCGCGGCGGCCTTCGACAGCGCCGCCGCGACGATGCCGGAATCCCTGAATCCCGCCGCCTTCAGCGCCATCCCGATACCGCGTTCGATCACCGGCGGACGGTAATAGCGGTAGGTACGCTTGGCGTACTCGTCGTTCCAACGCTTGCGGTCGTAGGGCTCGCCTTCATTGTTCGCGGCGTAATACGCGTACGACAGCTCGTCGTCGTCCGTCTCCGCGATGCGACCGAGCGCGACCTTCAGTCGCTCCCAGCGCGACAGATCCTCGGTCTGCAGGTAACGACAGAGGTGGGCGTAGAAGAGGTTGTAGTGGCGGATCTCGTCGGCGGCGATGTGCTCACAGATCGACTTGAGCACCGGCTCCTCACAGCCCTCCGCCAGCGACGTGTAATACGAGCTCGTCCCGACTTCGACGATGCAGCGGGCCACCAGTTCGCCGGCGCGCGATCCTCGGACCGACGAGGTGGCATCGAGCGGCAGCCGGAAGCCCTCGCGAAAACGGCCGAACGCGTCGTCGAAGTCGAAGTTTCGGTCGGCCATCATCGACCAGCGCCCCAAGGCGTCACCGTGCTGAACTTCTTCCATCGCCCAGTGGTCGGCGACCCGCTGGAATGCCTTGTCGTCGGGGAAGACGTTGGCGAGGTACGCCGAGTAGTCGAGCCCGTTCTTCTCGACCAGGGCCGCGGCCTTGGCGAGCTTGAGGAGGTCCGGATCGACCTTGGAAGGATCGAACGACGCCCAGGGGATGTCGTCGAGCGTCCAATGCTTCATCGCGCGATACCTCGGCGTTTGCTCCGCGCCAAGGGGCGCGGTGCCACGATTATAAAAAACGCCGTCCCTCGGGCAAAGAGGGACGGCGCTGGGAAAGTCGTGACGCTTTAAGGCCGTACGGCGACTACGTAGCCGCCACCAGCATCGCCTCGGCGACCGCGACGGCGCGAGCGGCCTGGGACTTGGCGTCCTCGGAATCGGCGTCCTGCAGCTTGCTGCGGGCGTCGGCGAGCCGCGCCTCGACGCGGGCACGGTCCAGATCCGCGACGGGGACCGCTTCCTCAGCCAGCACCGTGAGCCGCGAATCGGCGGTTTCGGCGAAGCCGCCCGCGACGAAGATGCGGGTCTTGAGGTTGGTCGGGTTGATCCCACCCTCGTAGACGTCGAGCACGCCCGCGCGCACGGTCGAGATGAACGGCGCATGCCCCGGCAGGATGCCGAAGTCGCCTTCGGTACCGGGCACCACCACCATGTCGACATCCGCCGAGAACAGGAGCTTCTCGGGCGAGACGAGCTCGAAGGTGACCTTGTCCGCCATGACCGTTTCCTACACTCCGGCTCAGGCCGCTTCGGCGGCGAGCTTCTTGGCCTTCTCGACCGCGGCCTCGATGGTCGAGACCATGTAGAACGCGGACTCGGGCAGATCGTCGTACTTGCCCTCGACGATGCCCTTGAAGCCCTTGATGGTGTCGGCGAGGCTGACCAGCACGCCCGGCGTGCCGGTGAACACCTCGGCGACGTGGAACGGCTGCGACAGGAAGCGCTGGATCTTGCGCGCGCGGCTGACGATCAGCTTGTCCTCTTCCGAAAGCTCGTCCATGCCGAGAATGGCGATGATGTCCTGCAGCGACTTGTAGGTCTGCAGAACGCGCTGCACATCACGGGCGACCTTGTAGTGCTCCTCGCCGACGACGCGCGGATCGAGCATGCGCGAGGTCGAGTCGAGCGGATCCACCGCCGGATAGATGCCGAGTTCGGCGATCTGGCGCGACAACACCGTGGTCGCGTCCAGGTGCGCGAACGACGTCGCCGGAGCCGGGTCGGTCAAGTCGTCGGCCGGCACGTAGATCGCCTGCACCGACGTGATCGAGCCCTTCTTCGTGGTGGTGATGCGCTCCTGCAGGTTGCCCATGTCGGTCGCGAGCGTCGGCTGGTAGCCGACCGCCGACGGGATGCGGCCGAGGAGCGCCGACACCTCAGAGCCCGCTTGGGTGAAGCGGAAGATGTTGTCGACGAAGAACAGCACGTCCTGGCCTTCCTCGTCGCGGAAGTACTCGGCGAGGGTGAGGCCGGTGAGGCCGACGCGGGCGCGGGCGCCGGGCGGCTCGTTCATCTGGCCGTACACCAGGGCCACTTTCGAGCCAGGGCCGTCGGGGACGATCACCTTCGACTCCATCATCTCGTGATAGAGGTCGTTGCCCTCGCGGGTGCGCTCGCCGACGCCGGCGAACACGGAGAAGCCGCCGTGCTGCTTGGCGACGTTGGTGATCAGCTCGAGGATGAGGACCGTCTTGCCGACGCCGGCGCCGCCGAAGAGGCCCGTCTTGCCACCCTTGGTGTAGGGCTCGAGCAGGTCGATGACCTTGATGCCGGTCTCGAACATCTTGAGCTCGGTGGACTGGTCCTCGAGCGTCGGGGCCGGGCGGTGAATCGGCCACCGCTCGGCGGAGTCGATCGGCTGGT
>JBLNCI010000008.1:0-130308 GCA_050260515.1 Gemmatimonas sp. | reverse complement strand
CTGGGATCAAAACAAGGATGACACGCTCTCACGTCATCGGCGCCCACGTGTGTCCAAAGCGCAGGCGGTAACGTCCGCGACGCGAGACACCGAAGCCCGCCTCAGGCCCCCGCTCCGGGAGAAATCCCGGAGCGGGCGTGGGGAAGGTGCGCGTTCGGGGAATGAAAGAGACAGAATGAAGGAGACAATGACCGGCGAACTGCGATCAGTTGCGGCGCGTACCCTCGATGCGGGGCAACGTCCGCGCCCAGGCGAGATAGAGCTCGCGCGCCTTGCGGTACACGGGGCCCGGCTCCAGCGTGCGCTCGTTGAGCTTCACGAGCGGCGTGACCTTGGCGTAGTTGCCCGACGAAAACACCTCGTCGGCGCCCTCGACCTCGCGCCAGCGCACCGTGCGCTCGACGACCTTGACGCCGGCGCCGCGCAGGAGCGCGATCACGCGCTGGCGCGTCACGCCGTTGAGGAACGAGCCGTTGGGAATCGGCGTGATGACGGTGCCGCGCTTGACGATGAAGATGTTGGCGGTGGCGAACTCGGCGACGTTGCCGAGGTGGTCGAGCATCACCGCGTTGCCGAAGCCCGCGTCGCGCGCCTCGCGCATCGCCTGGGCGCTCTCGGGATAGAGGCACGCGGCCTTGGCGAGCGTCGGCGCGGAATCGGGATGGGGGCGACGGACCCGGGCCAGTGTCGACGTGAAACCCTTCGGGTCCGGCAACGGGCTCTCGAACAGGGTCAGGCAGAACGTCGTCGATTCGGGCTTCGGCACCACGAAGCCCTCGGCGGCATAGAACAGGGGACGGATGTAGAGATGCGTGCCCGTCGGGAACCGCGCGATGCCGTCGCGCATGCGCGCAACGATGTCGTCGGCCGAGAGCTTCGGCGCGAGACCGATCACCCGCGCCGAGCGGATGAGGCGTGCCGCGTGTGCGTCGAGATCGGGCGCCACGCCGTCGAACGCGCGCGCGCCGTCGAACGCCACCGACGACATCCAGGTCGCGTTGTCCATCAGGCCGAGCTGGGGCGGATTGCCCTCGACCCAGCGCGGGCCATTCGAATCGTCGATGAAATGCTGGGGGAGCACGGGCGCCTCCTGTGGCGGGGCGGCAGTATACCGGCTCCGGCGCATGAGACACGCGATCCCTCGAGGAGGCTGCCATGTCGTTAGCGTCCGCGTTCACCGGGAGTGCAACCGTGTTCGCCGTCGCAGACGTCGTCCGCAGCGTCGCGCACTACCGCGACACGCTCGGCTTCGACGTCGAGTTCACCTGGGGGGAGCCGCCGGTCTACGCGGGCGTCGAGCGGAGCGGCGTGCTGATCCATCTCCAGGCGGCGGACGGCGCCCGTCGCGGGCCCGGCGCCGTCTACGTGTTCTGCCGTGATGTCGATGCGCTGCATGCCGAGCTCGCCGCGCGCGGTGCGCGCGTGATCCTCGCACCGAACGACTACGACTACGGGATGCGGGATTTCACGATCGCCGATCCCGACGGCAATCGCCTGTCGTTCGGCATGGAGATCAAGGGCCAATGAAAATCGTCGCCGCCATCGGACTTGCCGGCGCGCTCGCGATCGCGGCCGCGCTTCCGGCGCACGCCGACACCGCGGGCCGTGACCTCCATCATCTCGTGGCCGGCGACGGCCGCGTCACCGCCGATGGGCCCAAGCCCGGCTACATCTATGTCTGCACCACCGCGCCGTTCGCCCGCGCGCCGCGCGGCCGCGAGGACACGCCGTGGGTGCGCAGCGACGGCACGTTCGATCCGGGCGACAAGCCGGTGGTCGAGGGCGGGGTGCGATGGCCGTCGGAGCTGCGCATCGCGGCGAATGGCGAGAGCCGCGTCATCACCGCCAACGCGCTGCCGTCGTCGCCCACCGGCGTGTTCCCGATCCCGCGCGACTCGGCCGCGTTCGCCTACGACCGCAATCCCAACGCGATCGCGCCGCAGACCGTGCGCTGGACGCTGCCGCGTCTGCCGGTCGCCAACGAGCGTGCCACGTGCCTCGGGCCTGGCGGGCCGATCGGGCTGTTCCTCGACGGCTCGTACCTGTTCAACGCGCTCGACGCCGCCGGCCGCGACGGTGTCGCCCACGAGGTGCAGGATTCGTGCGGCGGGCACCCGGCGCGCCGCGGCGACTACCACCACCACATGGCCGACCTCTGCGTCGATCTCGGCGACCCGGCCGGCACCTCGCCGATCGTCGGCTATGCCGTCGACGGGTTCGCCATCACCGGCCCCTACCGCGACGGGCGCGTCGTCACCAACGCCGAGCTCGACGCGTGCCACGGCCGCGTCGACGAGATCGACTGGGACGGCGAGCGGCGCCGCATGTACCACTACGTCGCGAACTTCGAGTACCCGTACACGCTCGGTTGCTATCGCGGCACGCCGATGACGATGCCGCGCCCGGAGGGACGGCGCGACGCGCCGCGCGGACCCGGAGCCCGGCCGTGACCGTTGTTGTCGCCGTCGGCGCGCTGGCATACCGTGCCGCGATGACGGCACCGATCTACCGCATCTTCCGCCTCACCGAATGGCAGGCGTTCGTGGCCGACGGCGTGTTCGCCGGCAGCCGCGACGATCATCGCGACGGCTTCATTCACATGTCGACCGCCGAGCAGGTGGAGGGGACGCGGGCCAAGCACTACGCCAACGTCGGCCAGCTCGTGGTCGCCGCGTTCGACGCCGACAGGCTCAAGGACTCGATCCGCTGGGAGACGAGCCGGGGCGGTGCGCTGTTCCCTCACGTCTACGGCAGGCTGACCGAGGATGCGCTGGTGGGTGCTGCGCTGGTGACCGGCGACGTCGACGAAGCCGTCGCACGGGCGGCGGCCGGCGAGGAGCCCGCCTGAGCGCCGTCGCGTACGGCGTCGCCGGGAACCAATCGTTAACCAACTTTCAAGACCTTCCGGGCACGCTTCGGCGATGCGCTTCGAAGCCCGTGGCCGCTGACGTCCCGACATGACCGTCCTCAAGCACGCCCTGATCGCCGCCGTCTACGCGCTGCTCGCGTGCGCCGTCGCCGTCGCGCTGCCGCTGTCGTCGGTCGGGATCTCCACCGCCGACGCCGCGATCGCCGGCTGGCTCGTGTTGGTCACCGGCGTGCTGCTGCACCACGCGGCGGTCCGCACCGTGCGCGAACGCGCGATCCTCGACCGCCTCGCGGTCTACGCCGGGGCCTACGAGCGCCTCCAGGACGAATTTTCCGATGTCCGCGCCGAGGTCATCCGCTGCCGCCGCGACCTCGACACCGCCCAGATCGACAAGACGTCCGAGGACATCGCCGCGGTGCGTTCGGAGATGGACATCCTCCAGCGCCTGGTCGAAAAGCTGTCGCAGCGGGCGACCGTGTCCGTCGGGGCCGACGATCCCCTGCCGCGGATCGCCCCCGGGACGCCGCCGCTTCCGCTGTTCCCCAAGATCGCCGACCTCGACGAGGGACAGATTTTGGACGCCGTGCGCGACGCTCTGCGCCGCGACCAGGTCGACCTCTACCTGCAGCCGATCGTCAGCCTGCCGCAGCGCAAGGTCCGCTACTACGAGTGCTACTCGCGGATCCGCACCGGCGTCGACGAGATGCTGGTGCCGGAGCAGTTCCTGGGGCTCAGCGCCCGCGAGGGCCTGATCGGCGCCATCGACAACCTGCTGCTGTTCAAGTGCGTGCAGCTCGTGCGCCGCGCCAATGCCCGCCGCCACAACGTCGGCTTTTTCTGCAACATCTCGGCCCACACCCTGTCGGACCGGGTGTTTTTCGCCGACTTCAGCGACTTCGTCGCGGCCAACGCCGAGCTCGCGCCGAAGCTCGTGTTCGAGCTCAACCAGGACGACGTCGACAACCGCTGGGACCAGGTCGCGCCCTACCTGATGCGCCTCGCCCGCCTCGGCTTCACGTTTTCGCTCGATCGCGTCACGAATCTCAACCTCGACATCGAGCAGCTCACCCGCCGCCATTTCCGGTTCGTGAAGCTCGACGTCGCCGAGCTCCTCAACCGCGCCCGCGGCGAGCCGGAGGCGGTGATGGCGCTGAAGAAGTCGCTCGACCGCGCCGGCATCGACCTGATCGTCGAGAAGATCGAGGACGAGGCCGACCTGATCGAGGCGCTCGATTTCCAGATCGACTTCGGCCAGGGCTATCTGTTCGGCGGCCCCCAGAAGAGCCGCGACTCCTGAATTCCACAGGCGGCCGCTCGCGGCCAACGCCAGCCTTCCCATCGGCGCGTTCGCGTGGCACAAGAACGGGGACTTCGGCCACCCGTTCATCATGTCGCTTCAGGTCTTCTCCGGCATCCGAGACATCGCGGCCCGCTACGACGGCATCGTCCTCGATCTCTGGGGCGTGGTGCACGACGGCCGCGATCCCTACCCGGGCGCGGTCGATTGCCTGAAGGCGCTGCGCGCCGCCGGCCGTCGCGTCATCCTGCTGTCGAACGCGCCGCGTCGCTCTGAAACCGTCATCGAGCAGATGGAGGCGATGCGCATCCCGCGCGACCTCTACGACGGCGCCCTGTCGTCGGGCGAGCTTGCCTACCGGGCGGTCACCGGGCGCGCCGACGCCTTCCACGCCGCGCTCGGCCGCAAGGTCATCCACATCGGACCGGAGCGTGACCGTGGCCTGCTCGAGGACATGGCGCTCGACCGGGTGACGGAGGTCGCCGCGGCCGACTTCCTGTTCAACACCGGCCCGTGGGAGGACGACGAGACCGTCGCCGACTACGAACCTTTGCTGTTCGCCGCGGCCAAGCGTCGCTTGCCGATGGTCTGCGCCAACCCCGACCTCGAGGTGATCCGCGCCGGCAAGCGCATCATCTGCGCAGGTGCGCTTGCCCGGCGCTACGAGGAGCTGGGCGCGCCCGTCGCCTATCACGGCAAGCCGTTCCCGGAAGCCTATCGCGGGGCCATGGCGGCGATGGGGATCGCCGACCGCTCGCGCGTCGTCGCCATCGGCGATTCGCTCCTCACCGACATCAAGGGCGGCGTCGGCGCCGGGCTCGACACCGTGCTGGTGACCAGCGGCATCCATGGCTCGGAGCTCGGGGTGCGCTACGGCGAGCACGCCGACCCCGCCAGGGTCGAGGCGGCCGGCCGCCGCGAGGGCGCGATGCCGCGCGGCATCGTCCCGGCGCTGATCTGGTAGGGCCGCAGGTCACGGCCTTTTGCGGAATCGTGAGCCATCGCCTTTTGACGTAGAGGCGGTTCCGAAATAGCTTCGCGGTGGCGCCCGGACCGCGTTTTTGGGGGAATTTCGGGCGGCGTTTTTAGGGGGTGGAGATGGACGCGCCGGGTTTCTGGAACCGGAGGGGCACGGCGCTTACCGTCGTCGGCCTGGCGATCACCGCGGCCTGGGTGACCCTGGTCGCCATCTACATCGGCGACGAGATCGGCTGGGGGAACATGGTGCTCATGTTGCCCCATGAGATCGGCTTCACGCTCGGAGGGGTGTTCGCGCCCCTCGCGTTCCTGTGGCTCGTCCTCCTGTACCTCGGCGCCCACAAGGGCCTCGACGAGGCGACCTACGCGCTGCACCGCCGGCTCGATCAGCTCACCTATCCCGACGACAACGCCGCCGAGCGGGTCGCGGCCGTCACCCGCAGCCTGCGCGAGCAGGCCCGCGAGCTCACCGGCGCCAGCGAGATCGCCGCCGCCGAAGCCGAACGGCTGCGCGACCGAGTGGGCGCCCAGATCCAGAGCCTGGTCGACGTGGCGGAGCGTCTGTCGACCGAGCGCACCGCGCTCGAGACCACGGTGCAGGAGCGCGCGACCGCGCTCACGCTGGCGTCCGATCGCGCCCAGACAGCGTCGCGCGCTGTCGCCGAGGCGCTCGGCAATGCGCTCTCGGGACTGTCCAAGGAGAGCGATCAGGCGATCGCCCGCGCCGAAGCCGCGTCGCGCGGCGTCACCGCGGCGCTGAACGACGGCATCGCCGCGTTTTCGTCGGAGACCGATCAGGCGGTCGGCCGCGCCCAGGCGCTGTCGCAGCGGCTGCGCCGCGAGGCCGAGGACGTCCGCGCCGCCATCGCCGATCTGTCCGAGCGCGCCCAGGTCGCGGGCAACACCCTCGACGGCCAGAGCGAGCGCCTGATGCAGCTCGTCGATCGCGTCAACGGAGACCTCGCCGCCGGCGTCGCCGCGCTCACCGAGGGCGGCGACCGGGTCGACGAGACCACCGCTCGCGCCCAGACCAATCTCAACGCCGCCGCCGAACGCTTCGCCGACGCGGCCCGCATCATCGCCGAGCGCGCGACCGCCGCCGAAGCGCGGACCGATGAGGCCCGCGCCGCGGTCGTCGAGGGCACGCGCGCCGTCGCCGCGGCCGCCGAGAACGCCGAGGAGCGGATCCGCAACGTTGGTCGTGCCATCGGCGAGCGCATCGCCACGCTGGAGCAGGCGTCGCAGGAATCCGAGAGCCTCGTCGCCGCAAGCGGCGAGCGGCTCGAACGCCAGGCCCAGGCGCTGGAAGAGGCCTCCATCGCCGCCGCCGAGCGCGCGTCTGCGATGAAGGACCTGCTGGCGACCCAGGCGGGCGCGCTGGAAGCGTCGGCGAACCACGTCGAAGGACAGGCGCAGCGCATCGGCGATACGTTCGAGCGCCAGGCCGCCGATCTCGTCCGCGCCGCCGACCGCGCGGCGACCAAGGGCGAGGAGGCGCGCCGCGCGTTCGCCGCCGAGACCGAAGCGTTCGAGCGACTTATCACCACCGCCGCCGAGCGTATGGCGCGCGAGGTCACCACGGCCCGCGACACGCTGGCCGCCGAGGAGAAGACGCTGGCCGCGCTGTTCGATGCCGTCAACGAGCGCGCCGAGGTGCGCGACGAGGCACTCCGCAGCGCGCTCAGCGCCTTCCGCAGTGCCGCGGAGTCCACGTTCGCCGACATGGAAGGCTCGGCGACCCGCGCGCTCGAAGGCTTCCGAGCCGGGTTCGCCCAGCGCGCTGAGGACGTGACGCGCTCGCTCGCCCAGCTCGTCGAACGGGCCGATGCGCAGTCCGAATCCGCGCGCGCCCGGCTCGCCGAGGCGGAGGGCGCCGTCGCCCGGCTGTTCGCCGAGCTCGACGCCAAGGCGCGCGAGCGCGCCGAGGCGGACCGCAAGCTCATCGCCCAGGAAGGCAAGGCCGTCGAGGAGGCGTTGGCCTCCGCCGAAGCGCGCGCCGAATCGTCGCGCTACGGCTTCCGCTCGCGGCTGGCCGAGGGCGAGGCCGCGCTCGCTCGGCTGTTCGCCGACTTCGACGCGCGGCTCCGCACCCGCGCCGACGAGAGCGTCGAGGCGCTCTCCCAGGCCGACGCGCGGCTCGCCGCGTTCTTCGCCGAGCTCGACGTCCGCACCCGCGAGCGCGCCGAGGCCGATCGCAAGCTGATGCTGCAGGAGGGCGAGGCGTTGGGTGAGGCGCTCTCCGCCGCCGAGGCCCGCGCGGAGTCGACTCGCGACAGCTTCCGCGCGCGGTTGGCGGAGCAGGAGGGAGCCGTCGAGCGGCTGTTCGCCGATCTCGACGCCCGCGCCCGCGAACGCGCCGAGATCGACCGGCGTCTGCTCGCCCAGGAAGGCAAGGCGATCGACGAGGCGCTCGCCGCCGCCGAGGCGAAGGCGGAAGCGTCGCGCGACGCGTTCCGCGCCCGCCTCGCCGAGCAGGAGGCCGCGCTCGCGCGGCTGTTTTCCGAACTCGACATGCGCGCGCGCGACCGGTCCGAGGCCGATCGCCGCCTGCTCGCGCAGGAAGGGAAAGCGATCGACGACGCGCTTGCCGCCACCGAAGCGCGCGCCGAGTCGTCCCGCGACCTGTTCCGTGTCCGCCTCGCCGACGAAGAGGCGGCGCTCGCGCGCGTGTTCGCCGATGTCGATGCGCGCACCCGCGCCCGCGCCGACGCCAACGCCGAGGCGCTCGTCGCCGCCGAGGAGCGCATCGCCGCGATGCTCGACGATCTCGAAGGGAAGTCCCGCGAGCGCGCCGATGCCGGCCGCAAGATGCTCGCCCAGGAGGCCGCCGCTGTCGAGGACGCGCTCAAGGTCCTCGAACAGCAGACCCAGTCGTCGCGCGATCAGTTCCGTGCCCGGTTGGCGGAGCAGGAGGCGCAGCTCGCCCGCGTGTTCGCCGAGGTCGATGCCCGCGCCCGTGCCCGCTCCGAGGCCGCCGATGCGGCGATCTCGGACGCCGAGGCGCGCGTCTCCGCGGTGTTCGGCGACATCGCCAAGCGCGCGCAGGGCGCGGTGCAGGGCATGCGCGAATCGCTCGCCGCCGAGGAAACCGAGTTCAACCGCCTCGCGGCCGACGTCGACGCCCGCGCGCACCAGCGCGCCGAGGCCGCGCGGATCACGGTCGGCGAGCTTCGCGCCGCCGTGGACGCCGCCGCCGCCGACATGGCCGCGCGCGCCCAGGCCGAGGCCGACACCATGCGCCGGCTGCTCGCCTCCGAAGGCGACCATTTCGCGCGGCTCGCATCGGACGTGGATGCCGCGGCCGCCAAGCGCGCCGATGCCGTCAGCGCCGCGCTGCGCGACGCCGAATCGGCTCTCGCCCGCAGCATCGACGCCGTGGCGTCGCGGGCCCGTGCCGAGGCCGAGCGTCTCGCCGATGCGCTGCGCGCCGAGGAGGGAGAGTTCAACCGCCTCGCCGCCGACGTCGACGCCCGCGCCTATCAGCGCGCCGAGGCGACCCGCGCCATCGTCGGTGAGCTGCGCGCGAGCGTCGAGGCTGCCGCCGCCGAGCTCGCCGCTCGCGGACAGCAGGAGGCGGAAGCGCTGCGCAAGGTCCTCGCCGGCGAGGAAGAGACATTCGCGCGCCTGGCGGCGAGCGTCGACGCCGCCACCGCCAAGCGCGCCGAGGCGGTCGGCATCGCGCTCGCCGATGCCGAGGCGGTTCTGGCCCGGAGCTTCGAGACGTTGTCGCAGCGCGCTCGCGCCGAGGCCGACACCCTCGCCGAAGTCCTCAAGGCCGAGGAGCAGGGCTTCGCCCGGCTCGCCGCGGATCTCGACGCCAAGGCGCGCGAGCGCGCCGACGCGATCCGCGCCGAGCTGGCCGAGGGCGCCGCGGCGCTGTCGCGCGGCCTGACGGAGATCGCCGAACGCGGCGATGCCGAGGCCCAGGCGCTGTCGCGGGCGCTGGCGACCGACCGCGCCGAATTCGAGGCGCTCTGCGCCCGGCTCGGCGAAGCCGCGGAGGAGAAGGCGGCGGAGCTGCGCGCGCGCCTTTCCGACGAAGAGGCCGAGACGTCGCGTCGTATGGACGCGCTGGCCGAGCGCGGTCGTGTCGCCGCGGCCGGGCTGCGCGAGGCGCTTGCGGCCGAGGAGCAGGTGTTCCGCCGGCTGGCCGACGAGATCGCCGCCAAAGCCGCCGAGCAGGGACGCGCGGTGCGCGGCGTGATGGCCGAAGAGGAGACCGTCACGCAGCAGCGCATCGAGGCGCTGGCGCTGACCGCGAAAGGCGCGGTCGACGAGCTGCGGCGCTCCGTGCGCTCCGAGGAGGAGACGTTCCAGCGTGCCGCCGAAGAGCTGGTCGACCGTGCGCGCGCCATCGAGGACGCGACCGCGCGCCAGGGCGAGGCGCTCGATGCCGCGGCGAAGTCGGCCGCCGAGCGCTCGGGCGCTCTGGTCGCGATCCTCGCCGAGCGCGCCGAGGACATGAAGCGCGCGACCGAGCGCGCGGCCCAGGACGTGGCCGCGGTCGGTGACGCGTTCTCGGTCGAGACCGCGCGCATCGCCGAGCTGGCCCGCACCGGCGTCGCCGAGGCGGCGAGCGGGCGCGACGCGCTGGCGACGTTGCGCGGCGAGCTTGCCATCGCCGCGCGCGAGGCGGCCGAGCGCATCCATCAGATCGCGACGCTGCTGCGCCAGCAGGTCCAGGAGCTCGCGCGGTCGGCGGAGACGGTGCGCAACGAAGTCACCACCGCGGGCACCGCGCTCGGCGATCACAGCCATACGTTCACCAAGGCTCTCGACGCGGCCGGCCGCCGCGCGACCGAGATCGCCGATGTCTTCACCGCCCAGGCCAAGGCGCTGGAGACCGCGTCCCAGCAGGCGTCCGCCGAGGCATCGCGGATCCGCTCGGGATCGCTCGACGCCAAGCGCGACACCTTCCTGCGCGCATCCAAGCTCGTCATGGAGAGCCTGACGTCGCTCGGCATCGACATGGCGCGGCTGATGGACCGCGAGGAGGCCGAGAAGCTGTGGAAGGGCTACAGCCGCGGGGATAAGACGCTGTTCATCCGCGCGCTGCTCGGCGGCGGCGACAAGAAGGCGATGCAGGACATCAAGAAGCGCTACCAGGACGACGAGCGCTTCCGGAACTACGTCACCCGCTACATCGAGGATTTCGAGCGGTTGCTGGCCCAGGCCAACGAAGCCGATCCCGAGAACCTGCTGAGCTCGGCCTTCGTCACCTCCGACGTGGGCAGGCTGTACGTGGCGCTGTCGCGGGCCATCGGCCGTATGCACTAAGCCGGTCGGCCCGGGTTCGCCCGGGTTGCCCCGGCGGCTCCGGCCGACCATAGTGTGCGCCGACTTTCCGACCCATCGTCCGCGCGCGCTCAAGGCTTGCCATGGCTCCGCTGTTCCTCACCGTGTTCGTCGACCTCGTCGGCTTCGGCATCATCATCCCGTTCCTGCCGTTCTTCGCCGAATCGCTCCACGCGGTGCCGGACGAGGTCACGCTGCTGATGACGGCGTTCTCGCTCGCCCAGTTCGTGGCGGCGCCGCTGTGGGGGCGGCTGTCCGACCGCGTCGGTCGCAAGCCGGTGCTGATCGCGACGCTGTTCGGGCTTGCGTCGGCGTACGTGTGGCTCGCCTTCGCCCATTCGCTGTTCGAGCTGTTCGCGGCGCGGATTTTCGCCGGCGCGATGGCCGGCAACATCGCCGTGGCGCAGGCCGCCGCCGCCGACCTGTCGACGCCCGAAGAGCGGCCCAAGGCGATGGGCATGATCGGCGCCGCGTTCGGGCTCGGCTTCCTCGTCGGTCCGGCCATCGGCGGCGTGCTGGCCGGGCTTTCGGGGGGCGTGTCGGCGATCGCGGCGCCGGCGTTCACCGCCGCGGGCCTCAGCACGCTGGCGCTGCTGCTGGCGCTGGCGCTCCTGCGCGAGAGCAACCCGGCCCACGCGGCCGACGATCATCGCAAGGGGCGGATCGCCAGCCTGCGGGAGACTTTCTCCGACCCCGGGCTCCGGGTGTTCATAGTCATGGCCTTCCTCGTGCCGCTCGCCTTCGCTGGGGTCGAATCGACCATGGCACTGTGGACCGAGCGCGCGTTCGGCTGGGGTGCGCGCAACAACGGATACCTGTTCTCGTTCCTCGGCCTCATCGCCGTCCTGACGCAAGGGCTGCTGGTCGGTCGCCTGAGCCGCGTCGCCACGGAGCAGACTCTGGTCGCAATCGGCGGAGGTGCCGCGGCCGTCGGGCTGCTGCTGGTCGCCGTGGCGCCTCTGTTCTGGCCCGCGGTCATCGGCTTCGCGCTCGTCGTCTTCGGCGTGTCACTGGCGACACCAGCGATCGCGAGCCTGGTGTCGCGGGCGGCGGGGACGTCGGTTCAGGGCACAGTGATGGGAGCGTCGCACGCGGCCCAGGCGCTGGCGCGCATCGCCGGTCCCGCAGCGGCCGGAACGCTGTTCGTCACCATTGGCCCATCGGGGCCCTACCTATTCGGCGCCGTGCTGATGGTGGCCCTGGCGGCGATCGCGGTCGGGCGGGTGCGCACCGCCAAATCCGCGCCATGACTCGTGCGGACTGACGGAGAGAAGCCATGCTCGCCGCGATGATCGCAACCGTCGTCCTGGTGATGGCGTGCGTGCTGATCCATTACGAGATCCTCCGTCTGACGTCGGACTTCATGCCGCGCCTCTCCGTCCCGCCGCGGCCACGCATGCTTGTCGTGATCGGCGCGGCCTTTCTCGCACACACCATCGAGGTCTGGGTTTTCGCGGTCGCGTATTACGGGCTTCAGGATCACCTCGGCTTCGGCTCGGTCGAGGGAGCTTCCGGTATCGTCGACCTCGTCTATTTCTCGGCCGAGACCTACACGTCGCTCGGTTTCGGAGACGTCTACCCGCTCGGCGGGCTGCGGCTGGTGGCCGGTGTCGAGGCCCTGCTCGGGCTGCTGATGATCGGGTGGTCGGGATCGTTCACGTACCTCGAGATGCAGCGCTACTGGAAGCTGCATGGGGAGGGTTCGAAGGGGGCTGGACCCGATAAAAAGCGCTGAATTGCGCCATTTTCCCTGGAAGGCCCCGCCAACGCTTGGCTTGACGGCACCCGCCCTTTTTCGTAAAAAGCCGCACCCCGGGCGCTGGCCCGGCCCTATTCATTCCCCTTGAGGATTGCAGTCATGGCCCGCCGTTGCGGCATTACCGGCAAGAACGTCATGCGCGGTCACAACGTGAGCCACGCGAACAACAAGAGTGGCCGGACGTTCATGCCGAACCTCCAGCATGCTTCGCTGCTGTCCGACGCCCTCGGCCGGCTGGTGCGCGTTCGCGTGACGACTGCGGCCCTGCGTACGATCGAGCACAACGGCGGCCTCGATGCCTACCTGGTGAAGGCGCGGACGACGAAGCTGTCGCCCGAGTTCCAGCGCCTCAAGCGCCAGATCGAGAAGAAGCGCGCGACGGCCTGAGCCGTCGTCCTGCTGCGAAGGAAAAAGGCCGGGCGATCGCCCGGCCTTTTCGTTTGTGCGGAGGTGCCGCGGTTATGACTTCAGGTTGGTCTTGAAGTGGTTGACCGTGCGCTCCCACGCTTGCTTGGCCGCCGCTTCCTTGTAGCGCGTGGGGTCGGAGTCGTTGTTGAAGGCGTGGTTGGCGCCTTCGTACGTGTAGATCGTGTAGTTCTTGCCCTTGCCCTTGAGCGCTTCTTCGAACGGCGGGTAGGTGTCGTCGATCCGCTTGTCGAGCGCGCCGAGGTGCACGATCGTCGGCGCATGGACCTTGGAGACGTCCTCGGGCTTCGGCGCGAGGCCGTAGTAGACCACCGCCGCGTTGATGTCGGGCGAGGCGAGCGCGGTCTGGTTCGAGAAGCCGCCGCCCCAGCAGAAGCCGATGACGCCGACCTTGCCGGACGAGCCGGCGTCCTTCTTGATGTAGTTCACTGCCGCGACGTAGTTGGCGAGCGTGTCGGCGTTGTCGAGCTTGCCGATCATCTGCACCGCCTCGTCGGTGCTCGCCGGGGTGCCGCCCATCGGGCTCAGCGAATCGGGGACGATGACGTTGAAGCCTTCGAGCGCGAGGCGTCGTCCGACGTCCTGGATGTGCGGATTGAGGCCGCGGTTCTCGTGAATCACGACGATGGCCGGCAGCTTGGCGTCGCCTTTGGGCCGGACGTGATACGCCTTGATCGGCCCGGTCTTGCCCGGATACGTGATCATCTGTGTCGTCAGGCGCGAATCGTTCTCGGGAACGATCGCGGCCTTCGCGTAGTTCGGGCCAATCATCGACGCAATCGACGTCGCCGCGGCGGTGCTGCCGGCGAGCTTCGCGAGCCGCTCCATGAACAGCCGACGCGGCATCCCGGTGTGGGTGAACTCGTCGTAAAGATCGATGTAGCGTTGATCCAAGGGAGCCTCCCGTTTCTGTGCGCGTGGCCGGCAGGAAGCAGCCACGACCTCGAAAAATCGTAGCAGAGGCCGACCGGCGAGGCTATCGCACGGGAAAGTAACGAGAAAAATCCCTTCCGGGAGTGCGGCTATCGCGCCGCCGCCGCGCGTCGCGGCGCACGCGCGACCGGCACCGGTGGCGGATTCTCGTCGAACAGCTCGGACAGCTTTTCCATCATCGTGCCGCCGAGCTGCTCGGCGTCGACGATAGTGACGGCGCGGCGATAGTAGCGGGTGACGTCGTGCCCGATGCCGATGGCAACGAGCTGCACCGGCGACGAGCGCTCGATCCAGTCGATGACGTTGCGCAGGTGCTGCTCGAGGTAATTGCCCGAGTTCACCGACAGCGTCGAATCGTCGACCGGCGCACCGTCGGAAATGACCATCAGGATGCGGCGCTGCTCGGGACGCGCCATCAGGCGGTTGTGCGCCCAGAGAAGCGCCTCGCCGTCGATGTTCTCCTTGAGCAGCCCCTCGCGGAGCATGAGGCCGAGCGACTTGCGGCAGCGGCGCCACGGCGCGTCGGCCGACTTGTAGACGATGTGGCGGAGATCGTTGAGGCGGCCGGGCTGGGCGGGCTTTCCCGCGCTCAGCCAGCGCTCGCGCGACTGACCGCCCTTCCACGCGCGTGTCGTGAAGCCGAGGATCTCGACCTTCACCGCGCAGCGCTCGAGCGTGCGGGCAAGAATGTCGGCGCTCATCGCGGCGAGCGTAATCGGACGCCCGCGCATCGAGCCCGAGTTGTCGATCAGGAGCGTCACCACGGTGTCGCGGAACGCCATTTCCTTCTCCTGCTTGTAGGAGAGGGAGTAGATCGGGTTGACGACGACGCGGGCGAGGCGCGCCGAATCGAGCAGGCCCTCGTCGAGGTCGAATTCCCAGGCGCGGGACTGCTTCGCCATCAGCTTGCGCTGCAGGCGGTTGGCGAGCTTGCCGATGACGTTCTGGACCATCGTCAACTGGTTATCGAGATGCGCGCGGAGCCGCGTCAGCTCCTGCGAATCGCACAGGTCCGCGGCGTCGACGGTCTCGTCGAATTCGGTCGTATACGGGTGATAGATCGGCTGATCCGGGTCGTTGCGGAACCGGTTCGGCGGCATCCAGCGCATGTCCGGGGGCAGCGAGTCGCCCTCGCCGGCGCCCGCGTCCATGTCGTCCATGGCGTCCTCGGCGGCGCCTTCCTCGCCTTCGGCCTGCTCGGCGCTCTTGTCCTCCGACGAGGACAGGTCGGCGCTCTCCTGGCGGTCGGAATCGGAGCTGCCTTCCTCGTTCTCGGTCGCTTCCTGCTCCTCGCCCTCGGAGTCGGTCTCCGATTCCATCTCCTCGGTGTTGTCCTCCTCGCCGAGCTCGAGGTCGGAGATCACGCGGCGCACCGCGCGCGCGAATTTCGCCTGATTGTCGACATGCTCGGCGAGCTCGTCGAAGTCGTCGCCGGCGCGCTCCACCAGCCAGTCGCGCCACTGGTCGATCATCTCGCGCACGTTGTCGGGCGGCGCAATGCCCGTCAGCTTCTCGCGGACGAGGAGGCCGATGACCTCGGGGACCGGGACGTTGAGGTACTCGTTGACGCGGTTGTAGACGTGTCCCTTGACGCGCTCCGTCCACGCTGCATCGAGATTGGCGGCCACGCCATCCATACGCTGGGAGCCGAGCGCCTCGCACCGCGCCTGCTCCATCTCGTCGTAGATCTTGCGCGCGGCGTCGCCCTGCGGCTTGAGGCGCGCGTGCACCTTGGCGTCATGGTAGCGGAGCTTGAGCGCCATCTGGTCGGCGAGGCCGCGGGCCTTGCGGACTTCGCCCGCCGGCAAATTGCGGGGCGGAGGGGGCAGCCGAGCCGTGCGGCCCTTAATCTGCGCGTCGTCCGGCGCGAACTCCACGGCGAGGTCACGCGTCCGCGACACCGCCCGCATGGTGGCGCCGGTGACCCGCTTGAACGCCTCGAGCGGAGTTTCCTTGTTGGCCACGACCCGCCCTTCAGTCCGCCGTCGGAAGCGTCGCCGACTCCGGGAGCTCGCGATCGAAGCAACGCTGGAAGTACTCGGCGACGATCGGGCGCTCGACCTCGTCGCACTTGTTCAGGAACGTCAAGCGGAAGGCGAAGCCGACGTCCTTGAAGATGCGCGCGTTCTCGGCCCAGGTGATGACCGTGCGCGGGCTCATCACGGTGGAGATGTCGCCGGCGATGAAGCCGGCGCGGGTGAGGTCGGCGAGCGAGACCATGTTCGACACCGTCTTGCGGTCGGCGTCGGAGCCGTCGTAGCTCGGAACCTTGGCGAGGATGATCTTCACCTCCTCCTCGTGCGGGAGGTAGTTGAGCGTCGCGACGATGTTCCAGCGGTCGAGCTGGCCCTGGTTGAGCTGCTGCGTGCCGTGGTAGAGGCCCGTCGTGTCGCCGAGGCCGACGGTGTTCGCCGTCGAGAACAGCCGGAACCACTTGTGCGGCCGGATGACCTTGTTCTGGTCGAGCAGCGTCAGCTTGCCGTCCACCTCGAGCACACGTTGGATGACGAACATCACGTCGGGGCGACCGGCGTCGTACTCGTCGAACACCAGTGCGGTCGGCGTCTGCAGCGCCCACGGCAGGATGCCCTCGCGGTATTCGGTGACCTGCTTGCCCTCGCGCAGCACGATCGCGTCCTTGCCGAGGAGATCGATGCGGCTGATGTGGCTGTCGAGGTTGACGCGCACGCACGGCCAGTTCAGGCGCGCCGCCACCTGCTCGATATGGGTCGACTTGCCGGTGCCGTGGTAGCCCTGGATCATCACGCGGCGGTTGTAGGCAAAGCCCGCGAGGATCGCGAGGGTGGTGTCGCGATCGAAATGATACGCCTCGTCGAGGTCGGGGACGTGCTCGCCGCCCTGGGAGAAGGCGGGAACCATCATGTCGGAATCGATGCCGAAAGCCTGCCGGACCGAGAGTTCGATATCGGGGGCGTCCAGGGTGTTGCTCGTGGGCGTGGTCATGGAAACGTAATCCAATCTGGTTGCTTCCCGGCGGATCCGGGAGGGGTGCCGTCAGATGGCGCCGAGGGCACTCTTGAGGGTTGCGTACGCTTGATTGATGGATTTTAGCTTCTCTTCGGAGGCGGTGTCGCCCCCGTTGGCATCGGGGTGGAACTTTTTCACCAGCTCCTTGTAGCGTGCGCGGAGCGTCTCCCACGTCAGCGGGCCGGTGAGGCCCAGAGTGTCCATCGCGATATCCGCCTCGCTCTTCGGGCCCGACGCTTTCGCGTGCGCCTTGCGAGCGGCCTCGGCCTGCGCCTCGGCTTCGAAGAAGCCGAACGGGTCGTCGATCTTGATCTTGCGCTCATCGCGCGGGCCGCCCGCCCATCCGAGCGGCCATGTCGGACGGCCGCCGACGATGTCCTCGCGGATCATCGCCTCGATCTCCGCCTGTGACATGCCTTTGCAGAAATCCCAGGCGCGGTTGTACTCGCGGACGTGGTCGAGGCAGAACCAGAAGTACTCGCGCAGCGAATCGCGGTTCTTGGGCGCCCGGTAGAGCCCTTCCCCAGCGCACCCCGGGCGATCGCAGGTCCGATCTGTCCGTGGACGCGCCGAGGCCTGTTCGCGGCGGCTGCGGCCGCGTGGGGTCGAGGGCTGGGAATTCATGGCAGTCACCGGCTAGAAATATGCGGTGGGCCGCCCTGCGGCGCAAGGTGCGGACGCCCCAAAAGCGCAGCCTGGGCCGGGCAAATTTAAGGACTTTTGAGCCCTGCCGCGCTCGGTTTCGGCGCATCGAGGCTGACCAGGACCAGCCCGCCAGCGATCGCGACGAGGCCGATGAGCGTGGCCGCGTCCACCGTTTCTCCCAGTGTCACGACCGACGCGAGCAGCCCGACCACGGGGACGCCGAGGCTGCCGAGCGAGGAGGTGATCGCCGGCAACGCGCGATTGACGCTGAGCCACGCCCACACGGCAAAGGCGGTGGACAGGGGTCCGTTGAATGCGAGCACCAGTGCCGTCGTGTGATCAAGCGACAATCGCGTCACCGGCTCGAACACCAGCGCGAGGACGATCAGCGGCACGGCGGCGGCTACGAGCTGCCACGGCGTGAGCTCGAGGGGCGACGATTCCCAGCGGTGCATCTTCACGTGCACCATGCTCGCGGCCCACGCGAGCGCCGCGAGCAGCAGGTAGCCGTTACCGAGCAGCGCATCGCGGCTCGACCAGTCGAAACCCCAGGGGTTGAACAGCGCCGCAATGCCGATGAGCCCGAGCGCGAGGCCGATGACGGTGCGCCACCCGAAGCGCTCGTGCAGGACAAGCACGGCCGCCGGCACGACCCAGATCGGGGTGGTGTAGGAGAGAATCGCCGATCGGCCGGCGGGGACATACTGCAGTCCGAGATTCACGAATCCCAGAAATGCGGCGATCTGGCCCATCGCCACGCTGAACAGCACCGGGAGGTCGTGGCGCGGTGGAAGGCGGATGCCCCCGGTTAAGGCAAGCACCGCGAACAGCGTGGCCGCGCCAAGCACGATCCGCGCGGCGGCGAAGGTGAATGGCGGCAGCGTCTCGAGGCCGATCTTCATCACCGGCCAGTTCGTCCCCCAGATCAGGATGACGAGGGCGAGCAGGAAAAAGGCGGTGCGGCGGGAGAACGCGGGAGCGGTGCCGGAACTCGGCGGAGGACTCGTCATGGAGCAGGGCTGCGTTGACAGGGACGTCCCTCCATACCACGTTTGGCCATGCAATATTCCCACGGCTCCAGCGAACATCGCTCATGACCGGACCGATCGCGCGCGCCATCACCGAAAAGCTCACGGCAGCGCTTGAGCCGCTCCGGCTCGACGTCGTCGATCAATCGGAATCCCACCGCGGCCACGCCGGAGCCTCGGGCCGCAGCGAGACGCATTTCCGCATCGAGATCGTCAGCGCCGCGTTCGAGGGCATGAGCCGCGTCGCACGCGAGCGCCGCGTCCAGGACGTCCTCCGGGACGAGCTCAAGGATCATGTCCACGCGCTGTCGCTGTCGGCGCGCACGCCGGCCGAGGCGAACGTCGCCGAACCGAGCGGGCCGGGGCGCGAGGTGTGGGCCTTTCGCGACGATCAGCTCGCGAAGCGGAAATCCGACAAGAGCCGGTAGCCGTTTGCGTCGCCGGGGTCAGGAGCCGGTGTAGAACTGCGGCCAGCGTTTCTTCACGATCGGCCCGTCTGGCGCGAACGCGTGGCAGCTCCCGATGCGCGGCGACGGCTTGTTCGGGTCGGGCGGCGGCGCGCCGGGCGCGCGCACGCGCGATGGCCCGACGGTCTGATACGCGACGGTGCCGAGCGGGCCCAGCATCTCGACCAGGTGCGTGCAGCCCTGCACGCCGCCCAGCAGCTCGCGCACTCGGACGTTCCAGCCCGGCTTGATGCGCTCGCCCTTCAGTTTGTCGAACGCCGGAGTGATCGCCGGGCAAATCGGGTGCGGGCCCGCGTCCATCGCCACCGCCACGTCCTTGACCGTGAGATGCTCGTCGAGCGTGAGGCGGATCCACATGTCGTGCACCGGAGTTCCGGCCGTCACCGTGCCCCGGAACTCGTTCTGGAAATCGTACGCCTTCTGGTCGACGAGGTGGCCCTCGACCTCGATCAGTCCGTCCTCGCGGAAATAACCTTCCATCGTCAGCGTGCGACGGTGCCGGTGCTGGCGGGGAGCGGGCGGGGGGAGCGGCATCGGAGCCTCCAGGGTGAGGCGTTGAATATGGAGCCGCGGCCGGAGAGCGGCAAGCCGTCGCGGTCAGCTCGCCTGCCGCTTCGGCGGCCGGATGAGGATCGCCGTGATGCGATTTTTCTGCCGACGCAGGACCTCGAACCGGAAGCCGTGGAACGCGAACGTCTGCCCCGATTCCGGGATCTGCCGTGCCTCGTGGAGGATGAGGCCGGCGATGGTGGATGCCTGATCGTCGGGCAGCCGCCAGTCGAAGCGGCGATTGAGATCGCGAATGGTGACGTCGCCGGCGGCGAGGATCGTGCCGTCGTTACGGATGCGGATGCCCGCCGTCGCGGTGTCGTGCTCGTCGGAGATGTCGCCGACAATCTCCTCGAGGATGTCCTCCAGCGTGACGATGCCCTCGAGGTCGCCGTACTCGTCGACGACGAGGGCGAAATGCTCGCGACGCTCGCGGAAGGCCTGGAGCTGATCGAACAGCTTCGTGGATTCGGGCACGAACCACGGCTCGCTCATTAGCGCGAGCGGATCGATCCGATTGACGTCGTTGGTCTCGTTGATCGACTTCAGCATGGCCTTGACGTGCAGCACGCCGACGATGTTCTCCGGCTTGCCGCGCCACAGCGGCACCCGGGTATGCGGCTGCTCCATGATCGCGCGCACGATCTCGGGGCCCGTGAGGTCGGCGTTGACCGCGATCACGTTGCCGCGGTGTACCATGATCTCCCCGACGGTCACCTCCTGCAGCTCGAGGATCGAGTGCAGCATCGCGCGGGCGCGGCGGACGCCGCCCGACTCCGCCGCCGACAGCTCGATCGCGCCGCGCAGCGCCTGCGTCGCCGAGATCTGATCCTGCTCGCTGGCATGGTGGCCGAACAGCCGCAGGGTCAGACCGACGACCGCCTGGATCGCGGCGATCACCGGGCCGGTCATCTTCGTGAACCACTCGATCGGCGGCGCGACGCTGAGCGACACGCGATTGGCGTGCTGGATGGCGTACGTCTTCGGCAGCACCTCGCCGAAGACGATCAGCACGACCGTGAGGATGGCGGTCGCGTAGAGCACGCCGGTGCTCGGGAAGAACTGGACCATGATCTCAGTCGTCAGCGCGCTCGCCAGGATGTTGACGAGGTTGTTGCCGAACAGGATCGCCGCGATGAACTGTTCCTTGTGCGCGCGCAGACGCTTCACCACCGAGGCGCGCGGCACGCCTTCATGCTCCATCTGGTGAATGACGGCACGGGACGCGGCGGTCAGGGCCGTTTCGGCGGCCGAGAAGAACGACGCGATGAGGATCAGGATCGCGATCGCGATCAGGGTGACGGGAACGGGAAGGTCCATGGTTCGCTCTCCGGTGCCGGCTGGCGCCTGGCTCAGCCGGCAAGCTCATCCGCCAGCATGGCCGCGACGACGCCGGGATCGATGCCGTCGGTCAGGAACGCCTTGCCGATGCCGCGCGCCAGAACGAAACGGATCCGCTCGTCGCGCACCTTCTTGTCGCGCCGCATGTGGCCGATCAGCGCGTCCACACTCCAGGAACGTCTGGGAAGGTCTTTCAATCCCGCCGGGAGCCCCACCGCCCGGAGATGGCGCCGGACGCGCTCGGCGTCGGCATGCGGGGCGAGGCCGAGGCGCGCCGACAGCGTGAACGCCAGCCCCATTCCGGCCGCCACCGCCTCACCGTGCAGCAGCTCGTCGCCGAACCCGGTCTCCGCCTCCAGCGCGTGGGCGAAGGTGTGGCCGAGATTGAGCAGCGCCCGGTCTCCGGTCTCGCGCTCGTCGCGGGCGACGATCGCCGCCTTCGAGCGCACGCTCGTCGCGACCGCTTCGAGCCGATGGGCCTCGTTGCCGTCGACCAGCGCGCGCCCGTGCTCCTCGAGCCACACGAAGAACGCGGGATCGTCGATGAGCCCGTACTTCGCCACCTCGGCGTAGCCGGCGCGGACCTGCCGCTCCGGGAGCGTCGCGAGCGTCGAGATGTCGGCGAGCACCAGTCGCGGCTGGTGAAACGCGCCGACGAGGTTCTTGCCCTGGGGCGTGTCGATCGCGGTCTTGCCGCCCACCGAGCTGTCGACCTGCGCGAGCAGCGTGGTCGGGATCTGGACGTAGGAGATGCCGCGCAGCGTGATCGCCGCCGCGAAGCCGGCGAGATCGCCGATCACGCCGCCGCCCAGCGCGATCAACGTCGTGCCGCGTTCGACGCCCGCTTCGAGAAGGCCGCCGGTGAGTTGGGCGAGGTGCGCGAAATCCTTGGTCCCTTCTCCGGGCGGCAGCACGATGGCGTGGTGACGGATGCCGGCGGCCGCAAGACTCCGCTCGAGGCGCGCCAGATACAGGCCGGCGACGGTCTCATCGGTGACGATGATCACGTTCTTGCGCGTGAGCTGAGCGGAGAGAAGCGGGCCGGCTTGGTCGAGCAGACCCGGCCCGATGCGCACGTCGTAGCTGCGCACGCCGAGGTCGACGCGGACGATCGTCTGCGGAAGAAGACCGGTCGCGCTCACCGCACTTCTCCGCGCCGCAGCGTGGGATGTTGGCCGGGAAGGTCGCCGGTCAGCGCCGTCGCGACCTTCTGCGCGACAGCGTCCGCCGGTTCGTCCGACGTTTCGACGGTGATGTCGGCGGTCGCGTAGATCGGCTCGCGAACCGTGGCGAGCCGTTCGAGCACGGCGCGCGGATCCTCCCCGGTCAGCAGCGGCCGGTGGCTGCGCTTCGCCGTCCGTCGCACCAGCAGGTCGACGTCGGCCTTGAGCCAGATCGAGACGGCGGACTCGCGGATGCGTGCCCGGGTCGATGCGCTCATGAACGCGCCGCCGCCGGCAGCGATCACCTGGGGCGGGCCCGACAGCAGCCGGGCCATCACCTTCTCCTCGCGGTCGCGGAAGAACGGCTCGCCGTGCTTTTCGAAGATCTCGCTGATCGTCAGCCCCGCCGCGGCCTCGATCTCGCGATCGGCGTCGACGAACGGCAGCCCGATGCGCTCGGCGAGGAGCCGGCCGACGGCGCTCTTGCCGGCGCCCATCAGGCCGACGAGCACCACCGATCGCGAAAAGCGCGGCGCCGCCGCTCCGGTGCCGCCGCTGTGTTGCAAGGGTTGGGCCGAGCCGTTAGGTTGCCGTGAATTGGCCATGGTCGTGCGGATTATAGCGGCGCCGCCGCTGCGCGCGCCAGCGAAAGCCCGGACGGGCTCCGTGGCCGCGATGGGGGCGACTCTTGGCTTCGAGCGATGCACGTATCGAGACGCTTTTCGGAAGGGGACCCATGATCGGGCGCGTTATCATCATTGCAGTCGTGGTTGTGATCATCGGCGGCGTCGCGTTTCTCGCGACGCGCAACATTCCGGCGCCCTCGGCCCCGGTCGAGAAGGTCATCTCCAATGACCGCGCCCTGCATCCGTAACCTCGCCGCATTCACGGTTTCCATCGCGCTCGCGACGGCGCTTCCCGCCGCCGCTCAGACCTCGCCGGCCGGTCCGGGGCTGAACGCTCCGACTCCGCTGTGGCCGACACCGCGGTCGCGGGACGAGGCGCCCAAAGGCGAGCCCGGTTCCCCGACGAGCGAGGCGACCGAGACCGCCATCGGCGGCATCCGCATCGACGAGCTTGCGCCGCTGTCGATCGCCTCGGACGGCGTCGGCACCATCGACGGACTCGGCGCCGACATGTGGCGCGGCACCTCGCGCGCGCTGGTCTCCGCCTATCTTCCGCGTCTCCCGGCGCCGTCGACCTCGCCGGCGCAGCGGGCGCTTGCGCGCAAGCTGCTGCTGACGAGCGCCGTCCCGCCGCCGGCCGCCGATGGCGCCGCCCCAGAAAGCCTTCTCTCCGCGCGCCTCGCGGCACTCGCCGCGTTGGGCGACGCGGACGACTTCATCGCGCTCGCCCGTGCCGTGCCGAGCGCGAGCGACGAACCGTCCATCCGCGCTCAGATCGAAGCGGCGCTCCTCGCCGGTGATGACGCGACCGCGTGCGCGACGCTTTCGGGCGCGACCCGGGTCGCCGCGAAAGGCGAGTTCTGGAACCGTGCGACGGTGCTGTGCGACGTGGTCGGCGGACGCACGGCGCAAGCCCAGCTCGCGCTCGATCTGATGGGTGAGCAGGGCGTGCCGGCGGATTCGCCGTACGTCGTGCTGCTGCGCGACGCGCTCGGCGAGCGCAAGCCCGTGACGAGCCTCGCCGGGGTCGGGCCGCTCGAGGTCGCGCTGCTGCGGCTCGCGAAGGCGCCGCTTACCCCGGAGGCGCTGGCCGACGCGAGCCCGCTCGCGCTGCGAGCGATCGCCGTCGGCGGCGGTGACATCACCGCTCGGCTGGACGCGGCCGAGCGCGCGGAAGCATTCGGGGCGATTCCGACGGCAAAGCTCGCCGAGATCTACGCGGCCGTGCCGTTCAAGGCAGACGAGATGGGCAATGCGCTCACGCTTGCCGGCAACGACTCCTCGCCGCGCGGACGCGCGCTGTTCTACAAGGCCGAGCAGCAGGCGCGCGGCGTTCCCGCCGCTGCCGCCGAGGCGATCGAGGCGGCGCTCGCCAGTGCCCGGGAGCAGGGCCGCTTCGCGCAGGCGGCACGGGTGTATGCCGCCGACATAGCGGGGATCGAGCCCGCGCCGGAGCTGCAATGGTTCGCGCAGGATGCGGCGCGAGCGCTGTACGCGGCCGGGTCGGTCGCGCAGGCGGAGGCCTGGCGGACCCAGGCGGCGCGAGCGGGCGACGCGTCCGGGGACACGCCGCTATGGCCGCTGGCCGCCATCGCCGCTGTGCCGAAGACAGGCGTTGTGACGGCGGCAGGCGCGGTTCCCCCGGCAGCGCCGCGGCCGTTCGACGTCGCGGGATTCAATCGCTGGGTGGCGAGCCTTCCCCAGCCCGAGCGCCTCCCGAAAGGCGCGCAAGTCCTCACGCTCCTTGACGCGATGGGGGCCCGCGTTCCGCCGGAGGTGTGGGCACCGTACCTCGATGCCGCGACCGCGGCGCGGTCGTCGCCGCTCCTCGGTCCGATGACGCGCGCCGCCGACGGTGGGCGTGTCGGCGAGGTCGTTCTGCTGGCGCTCACCGCGCTCGGCTCGGGCGACCCGGCGCTGTGGTCGGCGGAGACCGTCGGCAGCGTCGGCGCCGCGCTCAATCGCGTGAACCTCGGCGGGGATGCGGCTGCGCTCGTGCTCGACTCGGCCGTCGCCAGCGGACTGTGATGGGCCGGCCGGCGTCCGACCGCGACGCGTTCGGGAGCGCCGAGCCCCACGTCGAAGCATTCCTCGAGATGCTCGCGGCCGAGCGCGGCGCGTCGCTCAACACGCAGCACGCTTACCGGCGCGATCTGAAGCACTTCGCCGCCACCTCCAAGCAGGACATCGCGCTCGCCGCGGGTGAGGACGTCCGGCGCTACATCGAGCATCTCACGGCGGACGGATTCGATGCAGCGACCGCGGCGCGGCGTCTCTCGGCGTTGCGGCAGTTCTACCGCTTCCTGCTGAGCGAGGGCGTGCGCGCAGACGATCCGACGGCCGCCATCGATTCCCCGAAGCGCGGTCGGCGTCTTCCGAAGACTCTGTCCGAGATGGACATCGACGCGCTGCTCGCGGCCGCGGCGAAGCGCGATGGCGTCGAAGGCCTCCGCGCGACGGCGCTGCTGCAGGTGCTGTACGCCGCCGGCCTGCGTGTCTCGGAGCTGATTTCGCTGCCGGTTGGGGCCGCGGCGGCGCGCGGTGGCGTGCTCGTGGTGCGCGGCAAGGGCAACAAGGAGCGCATGGTGCCGTTGTCGCCGCCGGCACTGCTCGCGCTGAAGAAGTGGCTGCCCGTCCGCGCGCGGATCGCCGGTTCGTCGCCGTGGCTCTTCCCCTCGCCGGAGCCGCGCAAGCATCTCACGCGGCAGCGCTTCACCCAGATCCTCAAGGAGCTTGCCGTCGACGCGGGGCTCGACCCGCGACAGGTCTCGCCGCATGTGGTGCGCCATGCGTTCGCAAGCCACCTGCTTGCCCACGGCGCCGACCTGCGAGCGGTCCAGGAGATGCTCGGCCACGCCGACGTCGCCACGACGCAAATCTACACGCACGTGCTGGAAGAAAGACTGAAGGCCGCGGTGCGCGACCACCATCCCCTGGCGCGGCGTTCGCGAGCGCGTTAGTTGACTTTTTTGGCCGAAAAGGCGCATTTATCCGGGCCTCGCACGGTCGGGGCCGGCTCGTCTCGGACCTCATGCAAGACCCCGCCCTCCGCGCCAACCGTTCGCAGTTGATCGTTCCCGGCATTCGCCCCGAGCTGGTGGCGAAGGCGGTCCGGTCCGACGCCGACATCGTCGTCCTCGACCTCGAGGACTCGGTGGCCGGTGGTGACAAGGACAAGGCCCGCCGCAACGTCGCCGACGCGCTGCGGTCGCAGGATTTCGGCGCGAAGGCCGTGTCGGTGCGCGTCAACGCGCTCGACGATCCCGCCTTCGAGAGCGATCTCCGCGCCGTCATCGAGGCCGGCGCGAGCCGCCTCGACCTCGTGATGGTGCCGAAGATCGACACCGTCGACGACGTCCGCCGGATCGAATCCGCCGTCGCCTCGATCGAGCGCGAGGCGAAGATCGCGCCGCGCGTCGGGATCGAGCTCCTGATCGAGAGTGCGAAGGCGATGATGAATGTCGAGGCGATCGCCGGCGCCGGCCGTCGCGTCGAGGCGCTGCACTTCGGGCCGGGCGACTACGCGGCCTCGATCGGCGCGCGCTCGACCGTGATCGGCGGCGCCAATCCGCGCTACGGCGTTCTCACCGGCCGCGCCGGAGAGGAGCGCGCCTATCACTGGAACGACGTGTTCCATTACGCGTTGTCGCGGATCGTGGTCGCCGCGCGCGCCCACGGGCTGCGTCCGGTCGACGGTCCCTATGCCGATTTCAAGGACGACGCGGGTCTCAAGGCCGCCGCCGATCGCGCCGCCGCACTCGGCTGCGAAGGCAAATGGGTGATCCATCCGGGCCAGATCGCCATCGTCAACGCGGCGTTCACGCCGTCCCACGAGGAGATCGACGAGGCACGTCGCATCGTCGCCGCGATGAAGGCGGCGGGCGACGCGGGCCGCGGAGCGGTATCGCTCGACGGTCGCATGATCGACATCGCGTCCATCCGCCAGGCCGAAGTCATGGTAAAGAAGTGGGAGCGCGTCGTTCCCGAGGCCTCCGTCTAAGCGTCCGTCATCGATATCAGCAGCGAAGCCACATGCCGACATTCCTCGACTTTGAGAAGCCGATCGCCGAACTCGAAGGGAAGATCGAGGAGCTGCGCCATTTGAGCAATGCCGGCGGCGTCAACATCGCCGACGAGGTGGGTAAGCTCGAAGGCAAGGTGACGCGTCTCCTGCGCCAGACCTATTCGAAACTGACGCCGTGGCAGAAGGTACAGGTCGCCCGCCATCCCGAGCGTCCGCACTTCACCGACTTCGTCGCCGGCCTGATCGAGGACTTCACGCCGCTCGCCGGTGACCGCGCGTTCGCGGAAGACGAGGCGATCGTCGGCGGCCTGGGTCGGTTCCGGGGCTACTCCGTCGTCGTCATGGGGACCGAGAAGGGCCGCGACACCGAATCCCGCGTCCGCCACAACTTCGGCATGGCTCGTCCCGAGGGTTACCGCAAGGCGCGCCGTCTGATGGAGATGGCCGACCGCTTCGGCCTGCCGGTGCTCACCTTCGTCGACACCGCCGGTGCGTATCCCGGCGTCGGCGCCGAGGAGCGCGGCCAGTCGGAGGCGATCGCCCGCGCGATCGAGGCGGGCCTCTCGATCAAGGTACCGTTCGTCGCCACGATCGTCGGCGAGGGCGGCTCGGGCGGGGCCATTGCGCTCGCCGCCTCCGACCGCGTGCTGATTCTCGAGCACGCCATCTACTCGGTCATTTCCCCTGAGGGCTGCGCCTCGATTCTGTGGCGCAGCGCCGCCGAATCGAAGACCGCCGCCGAGGCCCTGCGCCTGACCGCCCAGGACCTGCAGACACTCGGCATCGTGGACGAGATCATTCCCGAGCCGCTCGGCGGCGCCCACCGCGACGCGCGCGCGACCATCGCCGCGGTCGGCTCGGCGATCGAGGCGTCACTCAAACAACTCGTCGGGGTCGAGGGCGGCGTGCTGCGCGCCCGCCGCCGCGAGCGCTTCCTCGAGATGGGCAAGAAGAGCCTCTAGGCCCGCCGATCTATTTCGCCTCGACCGCCGCGGTGATCGCGTGCCGCCGGGGCGCCGTCAGCGCCCACGCTCCCAGCGTCACCGCCGCCGCGATGGCGAGCGTTATCCTGAGGCCGATGGTCTCGGCGAGCGCGCCCACCGCCAGCGCGCCGAACGCCGGCGTCCCGCGATAGATGAGCGTGTAGGTGCCCATGATGCGGCCGCGGAGCTCGTTCGCGACCGACGACTGGACCAGCGTCTGGGTGCCGGTCGTCATGCTGTTGAACGCATAACCCGCCAGCGCCGAGAAGACGATGGAGACCCACAGGACATCGGTGGCGACGAACCCGAACACCGAAACCGACAGGGCAAGGCAGCCGCGCAGCACCGTGCGGGTGAGGCCCGCGATGTGCCCGCGCATCGCGATCCACAATGCGCTCAACATCGCGCCGACGCCCATCGCCGACGTCAGCCAGGCGAGTCCCACCGCCCCGGCGTCGAACACGCTGCCGGCGAAGCCCGGGAGCATGTCCTGCAGCGGCCGCAGGCAGATCGACACCGCGGTCAACATCAGGAAGAGCGGGCCGATGCCGGGGTGCCGCGCGATGTACGAGAAGCTCTCGACGACGTCGCCCAGGATATTTCCGCGGGCGCGGTTCCCGCGGTCGGGTGGCGCCAGTCGCATCATGTGGAGCGTGGTCGAGAACACGGCGCAGCCGACCGCGTGGACGACGAACGTGCCGCCTACGCCGGCGTAGGGAATCATCAGCCCCGCCAGGGCGGGGCCGAGAAATCGCGAGCCGTTGAACAGGGCGGAGTCGGTGGCGATCGCCGTCGCGAAGGCGTCGCGGGGCACCGTCGCGGGGACGATCGCGTGGCGCGCCGTCGAGGCGAGCGGCTGCAGGCAGCCCGACACCAGCGACAAGCCGAACAGAATCTCGATCGTCATGGCATCGGCGAGCGTGAACGCGGCCATTGCGATCGCCTGCAGGACGAAGAGGAGCTGGGTCACACGCGCCTGACGAAGAGGATTGCCGCGGTCCGTGAGCGCGCCCGCGAACGGGGCCAGCACGATCATCGGCGCGAGGTCGGCGGCGGCGACGGCCCCCAGCCACGCCGGCGAATGGGTGAGCTCCCAGGCGAGCCAGCCGACGCCGACCCGCTGCATCCACAGCGTCACCAGGCTCGGCGCCATGCCGCCCATGAACAGCGCATACTCGCGGTAGCGCCAGACCCTGAGAAGCGGCTGGAACGCGACGCCGATCGCCATCGTCAGTATGACGCGTCCGCTGTGCCGGGGACGGCGATGCCTCCGCGCGACCGCTCGGAGGCGCGCATCTTGCCGGTGATCTCGTCGAGCGGTGCCGGATCGCGCACAGCTCCCGAGGCAGCATCGAGCACCCACTGGTACGTCGTGAGCAGCGCAGGAAGCTGCTCGGCGGCTTCGGACACCGCGTCGTTCGTGACGACGTGGTGCCGCAGGGACGGCTTCAGCACGCTGTCCAGCAGCGGCTTCAACTCGGAGTCGCCGACCGGAAACGCCGCTCCGAGGTCTTTCTGGATGCGGCGGACGATGCCGAGTGGATCGGCCATGAGTTGGTCGAACGTGACGATGCTGCGCGGTCTGCCGCGGGTGAAGCGCTCGGCGTCGAGCACGTGTCGCAGCCACAGGAAGAACGAATGCGGCTCGGTGAAGCCGTCGCGGGTCTTGAGCGACCGCGCGACCTCGATGGGGTTGCGGACCGGGATCACGGTACGAATGTCGAATCCGATCTCGGCCGCCGCGCGCTGCCACAGAGGCATCAGCCGGCACACGCGTGGGTCCTTCACCAGCAGCATGTCCTTTCCCTGCATCTCGCTCGCCAGCCAGGCGACGAGGTGGGCGCGCGGCGCTGTCGACGCCGGGCTCGCGAACCACGCCTCGGGAATTTCACGGGGATCGTTCCACGCGGATTGCAGGGACGAGAGGATCGCGTTGTGCAGGTGGTAGAGGTCGACCGATTCCCAGTAGCCGTCGGCATTGCCTGGATCCGGCTGCATCAGGTTCCTCGGCAGCGGCACCCCCGCCAGGTTGATGCAGCGGGTCAGCGCCGAGGTACCGCTTCGGTGCATGCCGGCGACGAGGATCAGGGAGGGCATCATTGGGCCTGTGCGCGATGCGTTCGGAAAGGGCTCAGTCTACAGGTAGCCGCAGCGCCGGAGCACGGCCTCCGCCAGCTCCTCGGGCGTCTTCGCGCCGGTGGTCAGCGTCAGCTCGGCGTTGTCGGGGCGCTCGTAAGCGCTGTCGATGCCGGTGAAGTTGGGCAGCGCGCCCGCCTTCGCCTTGGCGTACAGCCCCTTGGGATCGCGACGGATGCACTCGTCGATCGGCGTGTCGACGAAGATCTCGAAGAACTCGTCGTCCTCGAACAGCGCGCGCACCATCTGGCGCTCGGCGCGGAACGGAGAGATGAAGGCGCAGATCACGATCAGCCCGGCCTCGACCATGAGCTTCGCGACCTCGCCGACGCGACGGATGTTCTCGACGCGGTCGGCATCGGTGAACCCGAGATCGCGGTTGAGGCCGTGGCGCAGATTGTCGCCGTCCAGCATCATCGTGTGCCGGCCGAGCGAGTAGAGCTTCGCCTCGACCGCGCGGGCGATGGTCGACTTGCCCGCGGCGGACAACCCGGTGAACCAGATCACGCTTGGCCTTTGCAGGTTCAGCGAGGCGCGCGCGTGCTTGTCGAGCGACAACCGCTCGTGGTGGATGTTCGTCGCTCGGCGCAGCGGATGGGCGATCATCCCGGCCGCCGCCGTCGCGTGGGTGAAGCGATCGACGAGGATGAAGCCGCCGGTATGGCGGTTCTCCACGTAGTTGTCGAACGCGACGGGGGTGCCGGTCGCGACGTTGCACGACGCGATCTCGTTCAGGTGAAGATCGCGGGCCGACAGATGCTCGAGCGTCGCCACGTTGAGCTTGTGCTTGATCATCGTGACGGTGGCCGGGACCCAGCGCGTGCCGATGCGCATCAGGTAGGAGCGGCCGGGGAGGAGCGGCTCGTCCGCCATCCAGACGATGTCGGCGGTGAATTGGTCGGCGACGGTGGGCCGAGCGCGGGGCGCCGCGAGGACGTCGCCGCGCGCGACATCCACCGGCCGGTCGAGTGTGAGCGTCACCGCGTCCCCGGCGTTCGCCGCGACGAGATCGCCGTCCGGGGCTAGGACGCGAGCGACACGGGCCGTGACGCCGGACGCGGCCACGACGACCTCGTCCCCGGGGCGGACCGTACCGCCGGCGATCGTCCCGGCGAAGCCGCGGAAGTCGGCATGTGGGCGCGAAATCCAGGCGACCGGCAGCCGGAACGGCGCTTCATCGAGGCCGCCGGATACCGTCACCGTTTCAAGATGCTCGAGCAGCGTCGGCCCGACGTGCCACGGGGTGCGCGGCGACGGCTTGGTGACGTTGTCGCCGTCCCGAGCCGACATCGGGATCGACCGCACGTCGGCGAAACCGAGGCGCGTCGCGAACGCCGCGAACTCGGCGACGATGCAATCGAACGTGGCCTGGTCGTAGTCGATGAGGTCGATCTTGTTCACCGCCAGGACGACGTGGCGGATGCCGAGGAGCGAGCAGATCGCCGCATGACGGCGGGTCTGGTCGAGGAGGCCCTTGCGCGCGTCGACCAGCAGCACCGCGAGTTCCGCGGTCGAGGCGCCGGTGGCCATGTTGCGGGTGTACTGCTCGTGCCCGGGCGCATCGGCGACGATGAAGGCGCGCCGAGGCGTCGCGAAGTGGTGATAGGCGACGTCGATGGTGATGCCTTGCTCGCGCTCCGCCTCGAGACCGTCGGCCAGCAGCGCGAGGTCGAGGCCGCCGCCCGTCGTGCCGTAGCGCCGGGAATCCCGCTCGAGCGCCGCGACCTGATCCTCGAACACCTGTTCGGTGTCGTAGAGCAGTCGGCCCAGCAGCGTCGACTTGCCGTCGTCGACCGAGCCGCAGGTGAGGATGCGGAGAAGGTCGCCCGCCATCAGAAGTAGCCCTCGCGCTTCTTTTTCTCCATCGACGACGCCTCGTCGCTGTCGATCAGGCGCCCTTCGCGCTCAGAATGCCGCGCGGCCTTGAGCTCGGCGATAATCGCATCGAGCGAGGCCGCCGACGATTCGATCGCCCCCGTCAGCGGGTAGCAGCCGAGCGTCCGGAACCGGACCTCGCGCAGCTCTGGAGCCTCGCCTGCGTCGAGCGGCAGGCGCTCGTCGTCGACCATGATCCACGTACCGGCGCGGCGCACGACCGGGCGCTCGCGCGCGAAGTACAGCGGTACGACGGGGATATTCTCGGCGGCGATGTATTCCCAGACGTCGAGCTCGGTCCAGTTCGAGAGCGGGAAGGCCCGGACCGATTCGCCCGGCTTGATGCGGGTGTTGAACAGGCGCCACAGCTCGGGGCGCTGGTTGCGCGGGTTCCAGGCGTGGTCCGCGGAGCGGAACGACAGGATCCGCTCCTTGGCGCGGCTCTTCTCCTCGTCGCGACGGGCGCCCCCGAACGCGGCGTCGAAGCCGTGCTTCGTCAGCGCCTGTTTCAGCGCCTCGGTCTTCATGACGTGGGTGTGGAGGGCGGAGCCGGATCGGATCGGATCGATGCCCTGCGCAATCCCGGTCTTGTTCCTGTGGACGATGAGGTCGAGCCCGAGCCGGCGCGCGGTCTCGTCGCGGAACGCGATCATCTCGCGGAATTTCCAGCCGGTATCGACGTGCAGGACCGGGAACGGCAGCCGTCCGGGGCTGAACGCCTTGAGCGCGATGTGGAGCATCACCGCCGAATCCTTGCCGATCGAATAGAGCAGCACCGGACGGCGGAACTCGGACGCGATCTCCCAGAAGACGCCGATCGCTTCGGATTCGAGGGCTTGCAGCTTCTTGCTTTTCACGAGCGGCGTGGTGCGGCGGATGTCGGGCGCGGTGATCGCGCTATGGTATACATCATCTCAAAGGGGTGCGCCGGGGGCACGGAAAAGTGACGAACGGGACCGAGGACGGCGATCGCCGCCGCTGGGAAGGGGACTTTCGGCGGATCACCGTCGTCAGCGTCACCGGTCTCCAGAGCGTCGCCGAGGGCGCGGTCCGCGCCATCGTCCGCAGTTGCAGCGAGCTGCCCGGCTCGCGCGCACTGTTGATCTCACCGGAGCGGCCGGCGGGGACCCCGGAGTGGGTCGAGCACGTGAGCGTCGTCCCGTTCGGCTACACCGAATACTCGCTGTTCGTGCTCTATGCCTTGGGCGACTTCATCGAGACCGACTTCGCGCTGGTGGTCCAGGACGACGGCTGGGTCGTGAGCGGCGGCAACTGGCGGCCCGAGTTCCTCGACTGGGACTACATCGGCGCGCCCAATCATTTCGCACGGGTGATCGGGCCGTCGGAGGACCGGTTCTACCGGGGCTTCGAGTGGCAGAAGTTCGCAGGCGCGGCGGATACCCGCGTCCAGGTGGTCTACAACGGCGGATTCAGCCTGCGCAGCAAGCGGCTGATGGACGCGCCGCGTCAGCTCGGCATTCCGTACGTGGTGCCGCCCGAATCGACGATCGTCGGACCGCCGTGGCAGATGAAGTGGCCCGACGACATCACACTCGAGGACGTGCAGTTGTGCACGGTGATGCGCGACGAGCTCGAGCGGAACGGTCTTCGATTCGCGCCGTTGGGTCTCGCCCGCGCCTTCTCCGTCGAGCACGTCGGGCGCTTCCTCCATGGCGACTTCGACGTCGACGGCGTCTTCGGTCACCACAGCAAGCTGCGGAAGCTGGTGTCGGCGGACCCGCCGGTGGCGCGGTACACCGTCCCGCGCAGCGAGCTCGAGCGGATGCCGGGCGAGGACCGTATCGTCCGGGCGCTGGAGGCGCACGGGACGCGGGTCGAGTGGGCGGACGAGCCGCCGCGCCGGTAGACGTACGCGCAGGCCGGTCGGCGACTACGCGAAAGCGGATGCCTCAGCCGATCAGCCGATCTGGCCGTGGCACTGCTTGTATTTCTTTCCGGAGCCGCACGGGCAGGGGGCGTTGCGCGAGACGCGGCCCCAGGTCGCGGGATTGCTCTGGTCGAAGGCAGCCACGGCGCGTCTCCGCAGCGGCGGCAGCCGACCGTCGCTCTCCGCCGGGGCGTCGTCGGCGCCGACCAGCGCCGGATCCTCGCGCCCCTCGTGCATCTCCCGTGGCGGCGGGGGCGGAATCTCCGAGGGCATCTCGAAGCGCAGCTCGAGCCGCATCAGGATCGACGTCACGTTCTCGCGGAGCTGACCCAGCATGCGCTCGAACAGCGCGAACGCCTCGGTCTTGTACTCGTTGAGCGGATCGCGTTGCGCGTAGGCCCGGAGGTTGATGCCCTGACGCAGGTGATCGAGCGTCAGCAGGTGGTCCTTCCAGGTTTGGTCGAGGATCTGCAGCAGTAGGCTCTTCTCGGCCATGCGCAGGATGTCGGCGCCATACGCCGCGGCCTTCTCGGCCATCTTACGGTCGGCCGCGTCGAGGATGCGGCGACGGATCTCCTCCTCGGCGATCCCTTCCTCCTTCGCCCAGTCGGCGACGGGAAGGTCGAGGCCGAGCACGCGAAGCGCCTCCTCGTGGAGCGAATCGACCGCCCAGGCGTCGGGATAGGCGCGCGGCGGAATCGCGCGGGCGACCATGTCCGCGATCACCTCGTGGCGCATCGACGCGACGGTGTCGGAGACGTCGGCCGCGCGCATCAGCTCGATGCGCTGCTCGTAAATGACCTTGCGCTGGTCATTCATGACGTCGTCGAATTTGAGCAGGTTCTTGCGGGCGTCGAAGTTGTGCGCCTCGACCTTCTGCTGGGCCTTCTCGAGCGCCTTGTTGATCCAGCGATGGGCGATCGCCTCGCCCTCCTCGAGCCCGAGGCGCTTCAGGATCGTGTCCATGCGCTCGGAGCCGAAGATGCGCATCAGGTCGTCTTCGAGCGACAGGAAGAACTTGGATGCGCCGGGGTCGCCCTGACGGCCCGACCGCCCGCGCAACTGGTTGTCGATACGGCGGCTCTCGTGACGCTCCGAGCCGATCACGAAGAGACCGCCGGCGTCCTTGACCTTCGCCTTCGCCTCGGCGACCTCGGCGCGGATCGCGTTGGCCTTCTCGTCGCGCTCCGTCCCCTCGGCGAGCCCCTCGGTCTCGTCCCTGACGCGCATCTCGGGGTTGCCGCCGAGCTGGATGTCGGTGCCGCGGCCGGCCATGTTGGTCGCGATCGTCACCGCGCCGGGCCGGCCGGCCTGGGCGATGATGTGCGCTTCCTGCTCGTGGTAGCGGGCATTGAGCACGTTGTGCTTCACGCCCTTCGCCTTGAGCATGCGCGCGAGCTCTTCGGACTTCTCGATCGACGTCGTGCCGACCAGCACCGGCTGGTTGCGCTTATGGCACTCGACGATCTGGGCGATGATCGCGTCCCACTTCTCGCGGGCGGTGCGGTAGACCTCGTCGTCGGCGTCGATGCGCTGCACGCGGACGTTGGTCGGGATCTGGACGACGCCGAGCTTGTAGATCTCCTCGAACTCCGCGGCCTCGGTCATCGCCGTGCCGGTCATGCCCGCGAGCTTCGGGTACATGCGGAAGTAGTTCTGGAACGTGATCGACGCGAGCGTCTGGTTCTCGTTCTGGATCGTGACGCCTTCCTTCGCCTCCAGCGCCTGGTGCAGGCCCTCTGAGTAGCGGCGTCCCTCCATCATGCGGCCGGTGAACTCGTCGATGATGACGACCTTGTCGTCCTTCACGATGTAGTCCTTGTCGCGCAGGAACATCTTGTGCGCGCGCAGGGCCTGGTTGGCGTGGTGGACCAGCGTCACGTTCTCGTAGTCGTACAGCGAACCCGCGCTCATCAGCCCGGATTCGCGCAGCATCTCCTCCATGTGCTCCTGGCCGGCCTCGGTGAACGTCACCGTCCTCATCTTCTCGTCCTTCTCGAAGTCGTCGGGACCGAGGTTCGGGATCAGCGCGTTGACCTTGCGGTAGAGCTCGGACGAGTCCTCCGCGGGGCCGGAGATGATGAGCGGAGTGCGGGCCTCGTCGATCAGGATCGAGTCGACCTCGTCGACGATGGCGTAGTTGAACGGCCGGTGGACCATGTCCTCCAGCCGGTACTTCATGTTGTCGCGGAGATAGTCGAAGCCGAACTCGTTGTTCGTGCCGTACGTGATGTCGGCGGCGTACTGGGCGCGGCGCTCGTCGTCGTTGAGCCCGTGGACGATGCAGCCGACGGTCAGGCCGAGGAAGCGGTAGATCTGCCCCATCCACTCGGAGTCGCGCGAGGCCAGATAGTCGTTGACGGTGACGACGTGCACGCCCTTGCCGGTCAGCGCGTTGAGATACGCGGGCAGGGTCGCGACGAGGGTCTTGCCTTCGCCGGTCGCCATCTCGGCGATCATGCCGCGGTGCAGAACCATGCCGCCCATGAGCTGGACGTCGAAGTGGCGCTGCCCGAGGACGCGCACTGCCGCCTCGCGCACGGTCGCGAACGCGTCCGGCAGGATGTCGTCCAGCGTCTCGCCCTTCGCGAGGCGGTCCTTCAGCGTCTGGGTGCGTGCACGCAGTTCGTCGTCCGACAGCGCCTTGACCGAGGGCTCGAGGGCGTTGACGTCGGCGACGGGCTTCTCGAGCCGCTTGACGAAACGATCGTTGGTGGTGCCGAACAGCTTGCGGGCGAGAGCGCCGAGCATGGTGATCCTTGACGCGATAAGGGACGGAACCCGTTTTGCGACCGGGGCGGCGCGACGATGGAGAGGGTCTGGTCGCCGGGCTCCATTGAGATAGAGGCGGGGCCCGTCACTGTCAACGCGCGCGCCGGCAATTTACCAGCAGTTCCGCGCGGTTTGCCGGGATTTTCGCACGCTTCGGTGGGTACGGCGGCGTCCTTGTGTCCGTCGCGGCGATGTGCATTTATCCCGCGACGGGCGCATGTGGCCCCATCCCGCACGTACGGGACATTTCCCTCAGTATCTCCCCGGAGACTCCATGGTCCGCGCCGCTGGTACCGCATCGTTTTCATTGCTGCTTGTCGGATCGTTGACGCTGGCGGCGTCTATCGCGACGCCGGCCGCCGCGCAGACCGCCGCCCCCAAGGCGGCGCCCGCCGCCAACGCCTCGGCCGATCCCATCGTCGGCCGCGTCAACGGCGAAGCCGTGCTGCGCTCGGATGTCCTCCGCGAAGCCGACACGTTGCCGCCGCAGTTCCGGCAGATGCCGGTCGAGGCGCTGTGGCCGGTGCTGCTGGATCGCGTGATCGATCGCAAGCTGATGGCGACCGCCGCGCGCAAGGACGGCCTCGCCAACGATCCCGACTACAAGGCGCGGATGAAGGACCTCGAGGACCGCGTGCTCGAGCAGACGTTCCTGATGAAGCGCATGGAGAAGACCGTCACCGAGGCCGCGATGCAGAAGCGTTACGCCGAGATGCTGACGCAGATGAAGCCGGAGACGCGCGTCCATGCCCGCCACATCCTGGTGAAGACCCGGGAGGACGCGGTCGACGTGATCCGCGAGCTCGCCAAGGGCGGCGATTTCGCGAAGCTCGCAAAGGAGCGCTCCCAGGACGGCTCCGCCCAGGCCGGCGGCGATCTCGGCTGGATCAGCAAGGAGCAGGTCGTCGGTCCGTTCGGCGACGCCGCGTTTGCGATGAAGAAGGGCGAAACGTCGCGGGCGCCGGTGCAGACCCAGTTCGGCTGGCACGTGATCCGGATCGACGACGTTCAGGCCGACTACAAGCCGAGCTACGACGAGAAGCGCGACGAGATCCAACAGGCCCTGAGCGAGGACGTGGAGGGTGCCGAGCGCACTCGTCTGCGCAACGGCGCCAAGATCGAGCGCCTGTCGCCGGACGGCAGCGCGCCGCTGCCCCAGGCCCGCTGATCACTGAGCTAAGTCAACGATAACGCCGCAAAGCAACTCCGACCATGACTCATGCCGTCTCCCCGCTCGCGCCCGAGCGGTTTCCCGACCTGCCCCAAATCGCCGGCGTCCGGCTCCACACCGCCGCCTGCGGCATCCGCTACCAGGGCCGCACCGATCTCATGGTGGCGGAGCTCGCGCCCGGCTCGCAGATCGCCGGGGTCTTCACCCGTTCGGCCGCCGCTGCGGCTCCGGTGCTGTGGGACCAGCAGTGCGCGAAGGCGGGCCGTGCCCGCGGTCTCGTCGTCAACGCCGGCAACGCCAACGCCTTCACCGGCAAGATCGGCATGGCCTCGGTGAAGCGCACCGCGGCGGCGGCCGCTAAAGTTCTCGGCTGCAAGGCGACCGAGGTGTTCGTGTCGTCGACCGGCGTCATCGGCGTGCCGCTCCCGGACGAGAAGATCACCGCGGTGCTGCCCGACACCTTCGGCGGAGCGGAGGTCGACTGGGAGACCGCCGCGCGGGCGATCATGACCACCGACACCTTCCCGAAGGGCTCGGCGCGGACCGCGCGCATCGGCAAGGCGACCGTGAACATCGCCGGCATCATCAAGGGTTCCGGCATGATCGCTCCCAACATGGGGACGATGCTCGGGTACGTCTTCACCGACGCGAAACTGCCCGCGGCGGTGCTGCGGTCGCTGCTGCGGCCGGCGGCCGACCGGACGTTCAACGCGATCACCGTCGATTCCGACACGTCGACCTCGGACACGGTGCTGTTGGTCGCGACCGGCAAGGGGCCGGAGCATCCGCCTGTCCGCTCCGCCACCGACGCCAAGCTCAAGGATTTCCGGCAGAAGCTCGAGGAAGTGCTGCGCGACCTCGCCCATCAGGTGATCCGCGACGGCGAGGGCGCGACGAAGTTCGTCAGCATCGCCGTGACCGGCGCCCGATCGGACGACAGCGCGCGCCGCATCGGGCTCGCGGTCGCCAACTCGCCGCTGGTCAAGACGGCGATCGCCGGCTCCGACGCCAACTGGGGCCGCATCGTCGCGGCCGTCGGCAAGTCGGGCGAGCCCTGCGACATGGATCGGCTCAAGATCGCCATCGGCGGCGTCCCGATCACCCAGGCGGGCGCCGTGCGTCCCGACTACGACGAGATGCCGGTCGCCGAGCACATGAAGGGCCAGAACATCGACATCGTCATCGATGCCGGCGCGCGCGGACGGGGCCGGGCCACGGTCTGGACCTGCGACATGACGCACCGGTACATCGACATCAACATCGGGTACCGGAGCTGACCGTGACGGAGCTCGCGACGCCACGTCTCGTGCTGCGTCCGGTCGCCCGCCAGGACATTCCCCGCATCGCCGTGCTCGCCGGCGACGCCCGCGTCGCCGAGATGACGTGCTTCGTGCCGCATCCGCTGAGCGAGGCCCAGGTGTCGGACTGGTTCGACACTCTGGCCCGGCGCGGCGAGCGCGCCTTTGCGGTGGTGCGCAAGGGCGAGACCGACCTGATCGGCGTCGTTTCCATCAAAGTCACCGAGCGGTCGGGCGAGATCGGATACTGGCTCGGCGTCGACCACTGGGGTCAGGGCTACATGAGCGAGGCGGTGCGGCGCGTGGTGCGCTTCGCCGTCGGCGATCTGAAACTCCCCGAGCTCCGGGCGGAGGTGTTCGTCGACAACGCGCGCTCCGTCGGCGTCCTGGTGAAGGCGGGCTTCGAGGTCGAGGGACGGGCGACGCGCCCCGCGCCGGCGCGGGGCGGCGACCGCGAGGTGCTCGTGTTCAAGGCGACGCGGGCGAGCTTCGCGCGCGCTGCTCTCAGTCAGGCGGTCGGCCGCGAATGACGAAGCGGATCGTGCTGGTTGCCGCCGTGGCTCTGGTGGACAGCGATGGCCGCGTGCTGATCGCTCAGCGCCCGGAGGGCAAGCCGATGGCCGGACTGTGGGAGTTCCCCGGCGGGAAGATTCACGAGGGCGAGACGCCGGAGGCCGCGCTGGTGCGTGAGCTCAAGGAGGAGCTCGACATCGACGTCTCGGAGAGCTGCCTCGGGCCGTTCGTGTTCGCGTCGCACGGCTATCCCGATTTCCACCTCTTGATGCCGCTCTATCTCTGCCGCAAGTGGAACGGCATCCCGACCCCGCGCGAGGGCCAGACCCTGAAATGGGTTTACCCGCAGAAGCTGCGCGACTATGCGATGCCGCCCGCCGACGAGCCGCTGATCCCAATGCTGCGGGATTTCCTGTAGCCGAGCGCCGCGCTACATCCGGCCCTGCAGGCTTTCCATGTAGACGATGATGTCGTCGATTTCGGTCCGCGTCAGGCCGAGGTTCGGCATCGGCGGGTGCGGATCGTTCAGCCACGCACGCAGCGTCTGCGGGGTGCGGTCGGGACGGTTCGCGATCTCGGCGAACGGCGGGCCGACATCGCCTCCGCGTCCCGCCGGTTCGACGACGTGGCACGTCGTGCACCACTGCCTGGCGAGCCGCAGACCCTGGTCGGCGTTGCCGCGGGTCTGCGCCTGCGGGTATGCCGCGGTCGAGAACAGCAGCAGGGCGAGTGGCGCAAGCCGGAGCGAACGGGCAAGCATGGCGTCTCCTCTCAAGGTTCGTTCCACCCTAGGAGAGCACGATGGCGCGGCATTGACCTGCGTCAACGGCGCGGCGTCGCGCCGGTGGAGTCGCCCGCGGGCTGCTCCCGGGTGCCCAGAGCGTCCGCGAGAGGGGTCGTGGCCGTCCCCGGGCGGAGCGGTGTCTGCTGGCTTTCGTGCGGCTGCCAGGCCGCGAGATAGATGATCTCGAATGTGGCGCGGATGCGGGTCGGATCGTCCGCGGGATAGGCGTGGCCGTAGTGCTCCGCGGTGGCGGCGAACGTCGCGCGCGGCGTAAACGCTCGGCGCCGCAGGTCGAGTGCGTTCGCCTCGCCCATACCGCGCAGGTCCCGCATGAGGGCGAGCGCATCCACGTACGTGACGGAGATGCGGTCGACGTCGGCGACCGGAAGCGCGAAGCCCGCACGCGACAGGAGGTGCGCTGCATCGCGCACGTCGCAGAACGGCGAAACCCGCGGTCCCGCGCCATCCGACACCGCGATGTCCGAGCTCAAAAGCGACTGACGCAGTTCCGTGAGCGTCTCGCCGCCGAACAGGCTCGCGAGCAGGAGCCCGTCGGGGCGCAACGTGCGGCGGATCTGGGCGAGGGCCCCGGGCAGGTCGTTGACCCAGTGGAGCGAGAGATTGCTCACCACGAGATCGAATGTGGCGTCCGCGAACGGCAGCAATTCCTCGTCGGCGACCGCCGTCAGCGCGCCGGGGTGCCGCCGGTGGGCGGCGCGCGCCATCCGCTCGGAGACGTCGGTGCGCACCAGGAACTCGCCCCCGACCGAGAGCCGGTCGCGCAGGCGCCCGTCCCGGCAGCCGAGTTCGAGCACGCGGGGAAACGGCCGCCGGATATCCGCGAGCCGATCCAGCAGCCGGTCGCCGACCTCGTCGAACAGGAAGGCGTGGGCGTCGAAACCAGCCGCCGCCCGGTCGCGATGGCGACGGACGGCGTGGCGGTCGAAGGGCCTCGCGGGGTCGGACGTGCTCATGGGGCCGTTATGGCACGGTGATGGCGGGTGCGAAACGCCCGCGCGCGACGGGCATGGCCAAGCTACACTTCATCAAGACGGGCCTCAGGGGTCGGGATATGGCCGAGCAGGCAATAGCGGAGCGCGGTCGCGCCGCGACGCGCTGGCTGCGCGCGATCGGCGGGCGGTTGCTTGACGTCGCGTTGCCGCCGCGCTGCCTCGCGTGCGGCGCCATCGTCGCCGACGCGGGGACCCTGTGTTCCGCCTGCTGGCCCGGGGTCGACTTCATCGCGGCGCCGATGTGCGCATCCTGCGGCACACCCCTTTCGGCGGCCGCGGGCGACCGCCACCTTCTGTGCGGCGCCTGCATCGCCTCGCGGCCACCTTGGCGGCGGGCACGCGCGATCTTTCGCTACAAGGACGTGGGCCGCGATCTGGTGATTGCGTTCAAGCACGGCGATCGCCTCGACGCCGCGCCGACGCTGGCGCGCTGGCTCTCCCGTGCAGGCAGCGAACTGCTGGCCGACATCGACCTCATCGTTCCTGTGCCGCTCCACCGCCGGCGTCTGTTCGCGCGCCGCTACAATCAGTCCGCGGTGCTCGCGGTGGCTCTCGGCCGGTTGTGCGGCAAAGACGTCGCGGTCGACGCGCTGGTGCGCACGCGGCCGACGCCCAGCCAGGGCGGTCTCGATCGCCGCGGCCGGGCTGCGAACCTCCGCGGGGCGGTTGCGCCCGCTCGGCGCGCGGCTCTGAAGGGCCGGCGGGTGCTGCTGATCGACGACGTGCTGACGACCGGCGCGACGGTGGCGGTGTGCGCGCGGGCACTGCTGCGTGGCGGCGCGGTTTCCGTTGATATACTCACGCTCGCGCGGGTGACCCGGGAGCAGTGATTGCCCTGTGTTTCGCGCCCTGGCCGTCCCATATAGAAAGCTGGTCCACCAGCAAGGTTCGTAATGCCGAAGATCGAGATGTACACCACCCCGTTCTGTCCCTTCTGCACCCGCGCGAAGGCGTTGCTGAAGCGCAAGGGAGCTGGCTTCGACGAGATCGACGTCACGATGGTGCCGGGCGCGCGCGAGGAGATGCTTCGCCGTTCGGGCGGCCGCCGCACGGTGCCGCAGATCTTCATCGACGGAAACGGGATCGGCGGCAGCGACGAGCTGTACGCGCTCGAGTCTCAGGGCGAGCTCGACCGGCTGCTGGGCGCATGACCTTCACCACCACCTTCACCGTCGCCTGCGTCCAGACCAACTCGGGACGCACCTCCGCCGACAATCTCGCAGCCGTCGCAGGCTTCGTGCGCGAGGCGCGCGACCGCGGCGCCGATCTGATCCTCACGCCGGAGAACGTCGCGGTGTTCGAGCCGAAAGGCGAAGCTTTGCGGGCCCAGGCCGAGCCGTGGGACGGCAACAGCCTGGTCGCTGCGTTCGCGGCGCTTGCGCGCGACTCCGGGGCGTGGCTGCTGGCCGGCTCGCTGCCGGTGCGCGCACCGACGGGCAAGGTGTTTAACCGCTCGGTGTTGTTCGACGACCGTGGCGCCGTGGCCGCGTTCTACGACAAGATCCATCTCTTCGACGTCGACCTTCCGTCCGGGGAACGCTACCGCGAGTCGGCGACGTTCGAGGCGGGCAGCCGAGCCGTGCTGGCGGAGACGCCCTGGGGCAAGCTCGGCATGTCGGTGTGCTACGACGTGCGTTTCCCGCATCTCTATCGCCAGCTCGCCCAGGCCGGCGCCGACTACCTCGTCGTGCCCTCGGCCTTCACCAAGGTGACGGGCGAGGCGCACTGGCACGTGCTACTGCGGGCGCGGGCGATCGAGGCCGGCGCTTTCGTGTTCGCCGCCGCGCAGACCGGCACGCACCCGGAAGGCCGCCGCACCTTCGGTCATTCGCTCGTGGTGGATCCGTGGGGCAACGTGCTCGCCGATGGCGGCGACAGCCCCGGGGTGGTGACGGCGACAATCGATCCCGCGCTCGTCGCCAAGGCCCGCGGCCAGGTGCCGGCGGTCAGGCACCAACCGGCGTTCGCGCCACCCTCCGCATAGAAGAACGCCCGCCGGTCGGCGGGCGTTTCCGTTTCGGCTACGGCGCGGGTTATTTGTTCGGCTGCGGCGTGAGCCGGAGGTAGGGCTTCACCTTCTTGAAGCCCTTCGGGAACTTCTTGTTGGCATCGTCGTCGCTCACCGACGGAACGATGATCACGTCCTCGCCCGACTTCCAGTTCACCGGCGTCGCGACGGTGAACTTGTCGGTGAGCTGCATGGAGTCGATGACCCGCAGGATCTCGTCGAAGTTACGGCCGGTCGTCTGCGGGTACATGATCATGAGCCGCACCTTCTTCTGCGGATCGATCACGAACACGGTGCGCACGGTGTAGACCTGGTCGTGCGACGGATGGATCATCCCATAGAGGTTCGCGACCTTCTTGTCGGGGTCGGCGATGATCGGATAGTCCACCTTGCAGCCCTGCGTCTCCTCGATGTCCTTGATCCACCCCTTGTGGGAGTCGACCGGGTCGACGGAGAGCGCGAGCACTTTCACGTTGCGCTTCTTGAATTCTGGCACGAGCTTGGCGGTGTAACCGAGCTCGGTCGTGCACACGGGCGTGAAGTCCTTCGGGTGCGAGAACAGGATCACCCACGAATCGCCGGCCCACTGGTGGAACGAGTCGATGTGACCCTGACTGGTCTCGGCGGAGAAGTCGGGGGCGGTGTCACCTAAACGCAGCGTCATGGCGAATTCTCCCGGATGCGAGTTGCCGTCCGACAGCGAGGACTGGGGAAGAGGCCCAACCTAGGCCGGGGCCGGCACCCGTGCAACACCGGCAGGCATGTCAATTGAGCCGGTTAGGGCTGCGGCGGGCGCGGCGAGCGGCCTTGAAATTACGGCCAAGGCACGTAGATAGTGGGGCAGTTCCAGTCAGGTTCGTAACCGCGATGATCCTGTTCGATCTCGAGTGCAGCAAAGGCCATGCCTTCGAGGCGTGGTTCAAGGATTCCGCCACCTACGACGCGCAGGCGAAGCGCCGCGATGTCGCTTGCCCGTCGTGCGGCGACACGGCGGTCCGCAAGGCGCTGATGGCACCCAACATCGCACCCTCGCGCGGGCTGAAGCGCGCGAAGGAGGGTGAGGCCGCCGCCGCCAAGAAGGCGACGTACTACCAGATCGTGAAGGCGCTCCACAAAGAGGTGACCGAGAAGTGCGAGGACGTGGGCGAGCGCTTCGCCGACGAAGCCCGCCGCATCCACTCGGGGGAGGCGGAGAAGCGGGGGATCGTCGGCAAGGCGACGGTGCAGGACGCCGTCGAGCTCCACGAGGAGGGCATCGAGTGCTTCCCGCTTCCGGAGATACCCCACACCGACGCGTGAGCCGCTTCAGGCCGCGGTGACGATGTAGTTCACCGCGGTGTCGTCGCTCAGCGACCAACGATCGGAAAACGGGTGGTAGACGACACCGGTACGCGCGGTGACGCGCACGCCGGCGGCGGTCAGCATCTCGTCGAGTTCGTTCGGTCGGAGGAACCGGTTCCAGTCGTGGGTGCCGACGGGCAGCCAGCGGAGCACGTGCTCCGCGCCGACGATCGCCATCAGGAAGCTCCGCAACGTGCGGTTCACGGTGGCCACCGCCAGCGTGCCGCCGGGTTGCAACAGCGTCGCTGCGGTCGCGAGAAACGCGCGCGGCTCGGTGACGTGCTCGATGACCTCGAGCGCCAGCACCACGTTGAAGCGCGCGCCTTCGGCGGCGAGTTCCTCGGCGGTGGCCACCCGGTAGTCGATCGGCAGTCCCATCGAGCGGGCGTGAGTTCGCGCGGCCTCGACCGTGGCGCGGCCGGCGTCGATTCCGGTGACGCGTGCCCCGAGCCGGGCCATCGGCTCGGCGACGAGGCCGCCGCCGCAGCCGATATCGAGGAGCGAAAGTCCGGCGAGCGGCTGCGGGTCGCGCGGATTGCGTGCGAAGTGGCGGACGAGCGCGTCGCGGAGGAAGCTCAGCCGCGCCGGATTGAACCGGTGGAGCGGAGCGAACTTGCCGGTGGCGTCCCACCACTCGGCGGCGATGGCCTCGAAGCGCGCGACCTCCGCCGGGTCGACGCTCGGTCCGCGCGCGCCGGCGGGACTGTCTGGGTGGTCGATCATCGGCGTTCCGAAGGACTGCGGCGGAGCTTGCGAGGCGGTGCGCGGCTTGCGGCGCGCATCGGCGGTGGAGTATGTATACGCCGCGTCCGGGCGGCAAGCCGTGGGTGCCTGCCTTTTGCGCAATCGAGCGGCGCGGGGAGGGCCCGCCCAGCCGCCACGGCCCTTCCAATCACCTCGATTCCCGCATCCCAGCCCGAGCGAAGATCATGGCCCGAATCGTGCAGAAATTCGGCGGCACGTCGGTCGCCGACCTCGATCGCATCCGCGCCGTCGCCAAGCGCGTGAAGAAGGAGGTCGACGCCGGCAACGAGGTAGCCGTCGTGGTCTCGGCGATGGCGGGCACCACCAACCAGCTCGTCGGGTGGGTGAACGGGATATCGCCGCTGCACGACGCCTGCGAATACGACACCGTGGTCGCCACCGGCGAGCAGGTGACGATCGGACTCACCGCCCTCGCGTTGCAGGAGATCGGAATCCCCGCGCGCTCGTGGATGGGCTGGCAGGTGCCGATCCGCACCGACGAGGTGCACGGCAAGGCGCGCATCGAATCGATCGACGGTACCGCTCTCCTGGCGCGCATGGCCACCGGCGAGGTTCCGGTCGTCGCCGGGTTCCAGGGCATCGCGCCGGACGGGCGCGTGACCACGCTCGGCCGCGGCGGCTCCGACATTTCGGCGGTGGCGCTCGCCGCCGCGCTCAAGGCGGATCGCTGCGACATCTACACCGACGTCGACGGCGTATACACCACCGATCCCCGGATCGTTGCGAAGGCCCGCAAGCTGGATAAAATCACGTACGAGGAGATGCTCGAGATGGCGTCGCTCGGCGCGAAGGTGCTGCACACGCGCTCGGTCGAGCTGGCCATGAAGGAGCGGGTACGGCTCCAGGTGCTGTCGAGCTTCACGGACGCTCCGGGAACGCTCGTCGTTGATGAGGATGAAATCGTGGAAAAGGCACTGGTCAGCGGCGTCACCTATTCGCGGGACGAGGCGAAGGTCACGCTCATCCGCGTGCCGGACAAGCCCGGCGTCGCCGCCGACGTGTTCGGCGCGCTCGCGGACGCGGCGATCAACGTCGACATGATCGTCCAGAACGTCTCCGAGGACGGCAAGGCGACCGACATCACCTTCACGGTCGGTCGCGCCGACCTGCCGCGCGCGATCCAGATCCTGGAGCCGAAGGCGCGGGCGCTCGGCTGCCTCGCGGTGAAACCCGACGCGAACGTCTGCAAGGTGTCGGTGGTGGGCGTCGGCATGCGCAGCCACACCGGCGTCGCGCGGACGATGTTCGAGACGCTGGCCGCCAAGGGCATCAACATCCAGGTCATTTCCACCTCCGAGATCAAGATCTCCATCCTGATCGAGGAGGCCTACACCGAACTCGCCGTGCGCGCCCTGCACTCGGCGTACCAGCTCGACGCGGCCTGACCAATGGATCGGGCCGCCGCCCAGGCGCGTCTCGACGAGTTGTGGCGGCGCGGCACTGCGTTCCTCGGCACGCGGTACGCGATCCTCGGCGGCGCGATGACGTGGGTGTCGGAGCGGCACCTGGTCGCGGCGATCTCGAACGGCGGCGGCTTCGGCGTCATCGCCTGCGGCGCGATGAACCCCGATCAACTCGCGGCCGAGATCGACGGCACCTTCGCGCTGACGAAGAAGCCGTTCGGCGTCAACCTCATCACCATGCACCCGCAGCTCGCCGAGCTGATCGAGGTGTGCATCGCCAAGGGCGTGACGCACGTCGTGCTCGCGGGCGGCGTGCCGTCGCAGGCATCGATCGCGCGCCTCAAGGAGGCGAGGCGGAAGGTGATCTGCTTCGCGCCGGCGCTGGTCATCGCCAAGCGCCTCGTGCGCATCGGCGCCGACGCCATCGTCATCGAGGGCGCCGAGGCCGGCGGCCACATCGGCCCGGTCTCGACCAGCGTGCTGGCGCAGGAAGTGCTGCCCGCGCTGAAGGAAGTGCCGGTGTTCGTCGCCGGCGGCATCGGCCGCGGGGAGGCGATCCTCGCGTTCCTCGAGATGGGCGCGGCCGGCTGCCAGCTCGGCACCCGGTTCGTGTGTGCGACCGAGTGCGTCGCGCACGCGAAGTTCAAGGAAGCGTTCATCCGGGCGTCTGCGCGCGACGCGCAGCCGTCGGTCCAGCTCGACCCGCAGTTCCCGGTTATCCCGGTGCGCGCGATCGTCAACCAGGCGACCCAACGCTTCGCCGAGACCCAGCGCGAGGTCATCGAGCTCTACCGCGCGGGCAAGCTCGACCAGAAGGAAGCGCAGCTCAAGATCGAGCACTTCTGGGCCGGCGCGTTGCGACGCGCGGTGATCGAGGGTGACGTCGAGAACGGGTCGGTGATGGCCGGCCAGAGCGTCGGGCTTGTCACGCGCGAGCAGCCGACCGCGGAGATCATCGAGGAACTTGTCGAACAGGCGCTCACCGCCCTGATGGCGAGGAGCGAGAGCCGGGCGGCGGAGTGATGGAATCGCCAGCCGCCGCCGGTCCTCGTCAACTCCTTCGGCGGCTGCGCGACATGATGGCCGCCAAGGCCTCCGCCCAGGAGCGCCTGAACGAGATGGTGCGCATCATCGCCGCCGACATGGTCGCGGAGGTGTGCTCGATCTACATCCGCCGCGCCGGCGACGTCCTCGAGCTGTTCGCGACGCAAGGCCTCAATCCCCAGGCGGTCCACCGTACCCGGCTGCGGGTCGGCGAGGGTCTGGTCGGCGACATCGCCGCCCATGCGCGGCCGCTCAGCCTCTCCGACGCCCAGGCGCATCCCCAGTTCGCCTATCGCCCCGAAACGGGCGAGGAGATCTACCACTCGTTCATGGGCGTGCCGATCGTGCAGGCCGGCCGCGTCGTCGGCGTGCTCACGGTCCAGAACAAGACCCGCCGCACCTACGACGACGACGAGGTCGAGGCGCTGCAGATCATCGCCATGGTGCTCGCCGAGCTTGCCGCCTCGGGCGAGCTCGTCACCCGAGAGGAGCGCACGCCGCAGGAAGGCATCGCGCTCCTGCCGACCCGTATGGAGGGCGTGCGGTTCTCGGGCGGCGTCGGCGTCGGGCAGGCGGTGCTCCATCAGCCGTCGATCACCATCCGCCAGATCGTGGCCGAGGATCCGGACGCCGAGCTCAAGCGCCTCGAAGAGGCCGTGACGACCATGCACGGCTCGCTCGAGGCGCTGCTCGACACCGCCGGGTTGCAGAAGGGCGAGCATCAGGACGTGCTCGAGGCCTATCGCATGATCGCGATGGATCCGGGCTGGATCGAGCGCATCCGCGACGCGGTGCGCACCGGCCTGACGGCCGAAGCCGCGGTCCAGCAGGTCCGCGAGAACACCCGCGCCCGCATGAGCCAGGTGGCCGACCACTATCTCCGCGAGCGGCTGGGCGATCTCGAGGAGCTCGCGGTGCGGCTGCTGCAGCACCTCACCGGCGAGAGCGCGACCATGCACACCGGGCCGCTGCCCGACAGCATGATCATCGTCGCGCGCACGCTGGGGCCGGCCGAGCTGCTCGAATACGACACCAAGAAGGTGCGGGCGCTGGTGCTGGAGGAAGGCTCGCCGACGGCGCACGTCTGCATCGTCGCCCGCGCCCTCGACATTCCGATCCTCGGGCTCGTCGACGACGCGCTGATCCGCGTCGACAACGGCGATCTCCTGATCGTCGACGCGGAATCCCAGGAGATGTTCGTCCGCCCGGGCGAGGACATCCAGCAGGTCTACAGCACCGCGCTCAGCGCCCGGGCCCAGCAGCGTCAGCGCTTCGTCGCGATCCGCGAGCGGCCTGCGGTGAGCCGCGACGGCGCGCGGGTGCGGCTCCTCGTCAATGCCGGCCTCGAGCTCGAGGTCGAGCAGGTTGCGACCGTGGGCGCGGAGGGCGTCGGGCTCTACCGCACCGAGATCCCGTTCATGGTCCGCGCCGCGTACCCCGAGGTGCAGGCGCAGATGGCGCTCTACCGCAGCGTGTTCGAGAAGGCCAACGGCCGCACCGTCGTGTTCCGCACGCTCGATGTCGGCGGGGACAAGGTGCTGCCGTACTTCGACCGTCTCGGCGACGAGAATCCGGCGATGGGTTGGCGTGCGCTGCGCATCGCGCTCGACCGTCCGGCGATGCTGCGCAATCAGGTGCGCGCGCTCATCCGCGCCGCCGAGGGGCGGCCGCTCCACGTCATGTTTCCGATGGTCACGGAAGTCGCCGAGTTCGAACGGGCGAAGGCGATCCTCACGATGGAGCTCGAGCGCGAGCGCGGGCGGGCGAACGTGCTGCCCGCCGAGGTCAAGGTCGGCGCGATGATCGAGGTGCCGGCGCTGCTGTTCCAGCTCAAGGCGCTGCTCGCCCGCGTCGACTTCCTGTCGGTCGGCTCGAACGATCTCCTGCAGTTCCTGTTCGCCGCCGACCGCGGCAATCCGCGCATCGCGCCGCGCTACGATACCTTGGCGCCGGCGGCGCTCCGGGTGTTCGCGTCGCTGATCGAGGGGTGCGAGGCGGCCCAGGTGCCGCTGTCGATCTGCGGCGAGATGGCCGGCACGCCGCTCGAAGCGATGGCGCTGGTCGGCCTCGGCATCCGCTCGCTGTCGATGTCGCCGCTGAGCGTACCGCAGGTGAAGGCGATGATCCTGTCGCTCGATGCGAGCGGCGCGCGGCGCTACATCATGTCCCTGCTCGATTCGCCCGATCGGAGCCTGCGCGACAAGCTGCGCGCGTTCGCCCGCGACCACGGCGTCGCCATCTGAGCTGATCGCTTCCAGCCAATTCGTTAGGAATTGATGAAGCCTCCCGGCCGTAAAACGGCTTGCCGAGGCGGGGCGGCTACGGCTTAGAATGGGCGGCGTTTTTCCGACATTTCACCAGGTTCTCCCGTGGCCGATCACGCGCGACAGCACACCCAATCGACGACCGGCGGCACGTCGGCGGTCGGCCGCGACCTCAGGGAGGCGCGCGAGGCGCTCGGCATCTCGATCGCGCAGATGGCCGATTCCCTGCGAATTCGCGCCGCGCACATCGAGGCTCTCGAGGAGGGCCGCTTCGCCGATCTGCCGGGCCGGCCGTATACGTTCGGCTTCGCGCGGTCGATCGCGCGGCATCTCGGGCTCGATCCGGACACGGTGACGGCGCGGCTCCGCGACGAGGTGATGGGCACCGCGGCCCCGGTGGAGTTGGTCTTTCCGGAGTCGACCGAGGACAAGCGGCTGAGCCGCGCCGGATGGGTGCTGATCTCGCTCGTCGCCGCCGTGCTCGCGTACGCCGCGTGGTCCGTCGTCAGCTATCGCAGCGACGACCGCCCCGCCGAGTTCTCGTCGTACACGCCCCCGGCCCAGCCCGGCCCCGAGGCCGTCGTCGTGCCGCCCGAGCAGGAGCCATCTGAGGAGGCGACCTCCGCCGGGGGGACCGCCGAGCGGACCGACGCCGACCGGGCGCCTGAAGCCGCCGCTCCGCCGGCTGCCGCTCCGGCACCGACGCCGGCCCCTGCGCCGCGCGCGGAATCGACATCGCCAGGTGTCCCGCAACAGGCGCGTCCGCCCGCGGCCGCGCAACCGACGACGCCGGCGCCAGCCGCCTCGGCACAGCGCACCCCGCCGGCGCGCAGCGAAGCCACAGCACCGCCCGCCGCGCCTCAGGCCCCGACCGCGCGCACCCAGGCGGCTCCCGCCGCCGCGCCGCCCGCGCCCGGGGCCGGATACAACATCGCGCCGCAGGCCGGGACGGAAGAAGAGATCGACTCGACTCCGGAGCCAAGTGCCGCGCAGGCGTCTCCCGCCATTCCGGCGGGCCGCGTCATGCTCCGCGCGCGCCAGGATGCGTGGGTGCAGATCCAGGCCAGCAACGGCACGACGGTATTCGCGCGGACGATGCGCGCCGGCGAATCGTACACCCTGCCGGAGCAGTCAGGGCTTCGTCTCACCACCGGCAACGCTGGGGCGCTCGACATCGTCGTCGATGGCCAGACCACGCCCGCCCTCGGCCAGATCGGGGCGGTGCGGCGGAACGTGTCGCTCGATCCCAATCGGCTCAAGGCCGGCACGGCCCTCGAATAACCCTTTCGCAAGCGCCATATGGACGGGAAGGCCCGCGCTTTCCCGCGACTTGGGCGTGGGTTATAACGACCGGGCCGCGCCGGATCGGCACCGCTCCGGTTCGCGGCCCTAAGGATTGCATCATGAGCGTACGTCCGTTCCGCGACATCGTGCGGCGTAAGAGCCGGCAGATTCGGGTGGGCTCCGTGCCGGTGGGCGGCGACGCGCCGATCACCGTGCAGTCAATGACCAACACCCTGACGACGGACGTCGCCGCCACCGTCGCGCAAATCCGCGCGCTCGAGGAGGCGGGAGCCGACATCGTCCGCGTCTCCTGCCCCGACGAGGAATCCTCGGCGGCGCTCAAGCACATCGTGCGCCAGGTCAAGGTGCCGATCGTCGCCGACATCCACTTCCACTACAGGCGCGCGATCGAGGCGGCCGAATCCGGCGCCGCGTGCCTGCGCATCAATCCCGGCAACATCGGCGGCCGCGACCGCGTGAAGGAGGTCGTGAAGGCCGCCCGCGACCACGGCTGCTCGATGCGGATCGGGGTCAACGCCGGGTCGCTCGAGCGCGAGCTTCTGGAGAAGTACGGCGAGCCGTGCCCCGAGGCGATGGTCGAATCCGCGCTCAAGCACATGCGGCTCCTCGAGGACGAGGACTTCCGCGAGTTCAAGATCTCGGTGAAGGCGTCCGACGTCTTCCTCGCCGTCGCGTCCTACCGATCTCTCGCCAAGATCTGCGACTACCCGCTCCACCTCGGCATCACCGAGGCCGGCGGCCTTCGCACCGGCACGGTGAAGTCGTCGATCGGCATGGGCGTGCTCCTGTGGGAGGGGATCGGCGACACCATCCGCGTGTCGCTGTCGGCGGACCCGGTCGAGGAGATCTACGCCGGCTTCGAGATTCTCAAGGCGCTCGGGCTCCGCCACCGCGGCGTCAACGTCATCGCCTGTCCGTCGTGCGCACGGCAGCAGTTCGACGTCATCAAGACCGTCGAGGTGCTGGAGCAGCGCCTGAAGCACATCACCACGCCGATGACGGTGTCGGTGATCGGCTGCGTGGTGAACGGGCCGGGCGAGGCGCGCGAGACCGACATCGGCCTCACCGGCGGCGGCCAGGGCAAGCACATGGTCTACGTCGGCGGCGTGCCGCAGGAGAAGACCACGACGGCGGAGATGCTCGACAAGCTCGTCGCCATGATCGAGGACAAGGCCGCCCGCATCGAGGCGGCGCGGGCCGCGGCCGACGAGCCCGAGCGCGCCGTCGCGCAGTCATCGGCGTCCTAGCGAGAGAGCCGGTGCAGAAACTTCAGCCCGTCCGGGGCACTCACGACCTGCTGCCTGCCGACATGGCGCGCCACCGGCGCGTCGCCGACACCGCGCGCGATCTCGCGGCGCTGTACGGCTACGAGCAGGTCGCGACTCCGATCTTCGAGTTCACCGAGGTGTTCAAGCGCACGCTCGGCGACACCTCCGACGTCGTCACCAAGGAGATGTACACCTTCACCGATCGCTCCGGGGACGAGATCACGCTGCGGCCCGAGGGTACGGCTGGCGTCGCGCGGATGGTGATCGCCGAAGGCCTCACCCAGAGTGTGCCGCTCAAGTACTTCTATGCGGGCCCGATGTTCCGCCACGAGCGCCCGCAGAAGGGCCGTCTGCGCCAGTTCCACCAGATCGGCGTCGAGCTGCTCGGCGTCGCGGGTCCGCAGGGCGACATCGAGGTGCTCGCGCTCGCCTCGCACATCCTTGAAGCGCTCGGCCTCGGCGACAAGACGATGCTGGAGCTCAACACGCTCGGTGACACCGAGAGCCGCACCGCGTACCGAAAGGTGCTCGTCGAGTTCCTCGAAGGACACATCGACAAGCTCTCCGAGGACAGCCGCCAGCGTCTCGGCCGCAATCCGCTGCGCGTGCTCGATTCCAAGGACGAGGGCGACAAGCGCATCGTCGCCGACGCGCCGCTGTTCTCGGATTACCTCACCGACTCGGCGCGGACGTTCTTCGACGAGGTTCGGGCCGGTCTCGACCGTCTCGGCATCCGCTACACGGTCAACCCGCGGCTCGTGCGCGGCCTCGACTACTATTGCCATACGGCGTTCGAGTTCACGACCGACGCGCTTGGGGCGCAGGGCACCGTGCTCGCGGGCGGTCGCTACGACGGCCTGATCGAAACGATGGGCGGGCCCGCCACCTCGGGGGTCGGCTGGGCCGCGGGCATCGAGCGCCTCGCGATGCTGGCGGGCGAGCCGCCGGCGGGGCCGCGCCCAATCGCGGTCGTTCCGCTCGGCGCCGCGGCCGAGGCGAAGGCGCTGGTCCTGGTGCAGGAGCTGCGCCACGGCGGCGTCGCCGCCGACCTCGGCTACTCCGGCAATCTCGCGCGGCGCCTCAAGCGCGCGAACCGCATCAACGCACGCGCGGCGGTGATCATCGGCGACGACGAGCTCGCCAAGGGCGTGGCGACCGTGCGCGATCTCGATTCGGGAGCGCAGGAGACCGTCCCGCTCGCGGGGATCGCCGATCGGTTCCGCTCGCGGACCTGAGATGAGCGACGCGGCCGCAGGCGCTTCCCGGGCCGCGATCGCGGAGCAGCCGGGCTTCATCCTCGTCGGCATCGCGCGCGACCGCATATCGACCAGCGCCGCCGAGGCGCTGTTCCTCGATCCCGCCCATGCCCCGATGATCCTCGACCGGCTCAAGGCCTCGGGATTCTCCAATGTCGTCCTCATCGCCACCTGCGACCGGACCGAGGCGATCGGCTTCCAGCGCGCGCGCGAGGCGTTCGGTGAGGCGTTTGTCGCCGCGCTGGCGACGGTCGCCGGCATCGAGCCCGCGACCGTGCGGTCGTGCGTCCACCGCTTCGACGACGCGCGCGCGGTCGAGCGCCTGATGGCGATCGCCGGCGGAATCGAGAGCACGCTGCCGGGCGAGCCCGAGGTGCTGGCGCAGGTCCGCGAGGCGGTCGCCGCCGCCACCGAGGCGAATCTCGTCGGCCCGGAGCTCGACCGGCTGGCGCAGGCGGTGCTGGCGTTCGGCAAGCGCGTCCGCAGCGAGACCGACGTCGGCCGCCATGTCGTGTCGATCGCCTCGGCGGCGGTCGGCGTCGCGCGCGAGGTGTTCGGCGACATCGCCGCGGCGTCCGCGCTCGTGATCGGCGCCTCGGAGGCGGCGATGGTCATCGCCGGCCGCTTCCGCGACGCCGGGCTTCATCGCCTGACCGTCGCCGATCCGAGCGAGCCGCGCGTGGCGCCCTTGGCACGCGAGATCGGCGCGCGGGTCGCACCCTACGGCGGGCTCGACGCCGAGCTTGCCGAGGCCGACATCGTCATCGCCGGCGTGGGCCGCGGCGGCTATGTGCTCGACGTCCCGCGCGTCGATCAGGCGCTCAGGCGCCGCCGGCGTCGGCCGATGTTCCTGGTCGACGTCGCCGTGCCGGCGGACATCGCGCCCGACGTCCACCGTCTCCACGGTGCGTTTCTCTACACGTTCGCCGACCTCGAGCGTATCGCCGAGCAGGGCATCGCGCGGCGTCGCGAGGCGGCGGCCGAGGCGTCGGCGATGGCAGCCGAGGCTGCGGCGGAGTTCCTGCTGTCGGAGGCCGAGCGCACCGCGGTGCCGGCGTTGCGGGCGCTGCGTGGGCGCTTCGAGGCGGCGCGCGAGGAGTTGTTGAAGGAGCGGCCGGGCCTCTCCGCCGACGAGGCGACGCGGCTGCTGGTCGCCCGTCTGCTTCACGGCCCCGCGACCGCGCTCAAGGCGATGGCCCGCGGCGGCGAGCGCGAGGGCCTTGACGCCGCGACATTGGTGCGCATCATCGCGCGTCTTTTCGGCGCCGACGATTCCGCTCGGCATGCCGAGGGTCCTAAGCCGCCGAAGGAGGGCGCGTGATTCAGGAGGAAACGCTCAACCGGCTGATCGCCCGGCACGAGGAGCTGGCGGCGCTGCTGGCGGCCCCCGACGTGCCGTCGAAGGACATCGCCCGGCTGTCGAAGGAGTATTCGGAGCTCACGCCGGTGGTGGACCGCGTGCGCGAGCTGCAGCGGGCCCGCACCGAGATGGCCGACCTCGAGGCGATCCTCGCGGACGCGGCCTCCGACAACGACATGCGCGAGCTCGCCAAGAGCGAGGCCGCCGATCTCGCGTCGCGCGTGCCGACGCTCGAGCGCGACATCCAGCGGGCGCTCCTGCCGAAGGACGAAGCCGACGCCCGCAACGCCATCCTCGAGGTGCGCGCCGGCACCGGCGGCGACGAGGCCGCGCTGTTCGCGGCCGAGCTGTTCGCCATGTACCAGCGCTACGCCCAGGTCCATCGCTGGCGCTTCGAGATCATGAGCATCTCGGAGAACGACATCGGCGGCTACAAGGAGGCCTCGGCGACGATCACCGGCACCAACGTGTTCGCCCGCCTCAAGTTCGAATCGGGAGTCCATCGCGTGCAGCGGGTGCCGGCGACCGAGACCCAGGGCCGCATCCACACCTCGACCGCCACCGTCGCCGTGCTGCCGGAAGCCGAGGAGGTCGACATTCACATCGAGGAGAAGGATCTCCGCATCGATGTGTTCCGCGCCTCGGGCCCGGGCGGCCAGTCGGTCAACACCACCGACAGCGCCGTGCGCATCACCCACATCCCGACCGGCGTCGTCGTCCAGCAACAGGACGAGAAGTCGCAGCACAAGAACAAGGCCAAGGCCTTGAAGATCCTGCGCGCGCGCCTCTACGAGGCGAAGCGCCAGGAGCTCGAGCAGGCGCGCGCCGCGCAGCGCAAGGGTCAGGTCGGCACCGGCGACCGCTCGGAGCGCATCCGCACCTACAACTTCCCGCAGGGGCGCGTCACCGATCACCGCATCGGCGTGACGCTCTACAAGATCGACAAGGTGATGAGCGCCGAGGCGCTCGACGAGATCATCGAGCCGTTGATCGCCGCCGACGAGGCGGAGCGCCTCGCCGAGCTCCAATAAGCGCCCGATGCCGACGATCGGCGAGGCGATCGAGCGCGCGACGCGCACTCTCGCCGACACGGGCATCGACGAACCGCGCGCCGAGGCGCGGCGTCTCGTCGCGCTGGCGACCGGGCTGCGGACGGAGGAGGTGCTGGCGAGACGTGACGAACCGCTCGCCGCGGCGGCCGAACGGCGCCTCGACGACGTGGTCGCGCGCCGTGCCGCTCACGAGCCGTTCGCCTACATCGCCGGCGAACGCGAGTTCTGGTCGCTGCCGCTGCGCGTCTCGCCCGGGACGCTGATCCCGCGGCCCGACACCGAGACTGTGGTCGAGGCGGCGCTCGCCTGGCTGCGCGCACAGCGGATCGAGGCACCCCGCATTCTCGATATCGGCACGGGAACGGGATGCATCGTGCTGGCGCTGCTCTCGGAGCTTCCCCGCGCCACCGCCGTCGCGGTCGACATCAGCGACGAAGCGGTCGCGGTCGCGCACGACAACGCGCGCGCGCTCGGCCTCGAGTCGCGTGTGATGGTTCGGCGCGGATCGTGGACCGAGGGCATTTCCGAATCGTTCGATCTGATCGTCTCCAATCCGCCCTACATCCGCGATGCCGATGCGGCGTCGCTTCCGCGCGACGTGGTCGGCTACGAGCCCCACGCGGCGCTGTTCGGCGGCGCCGACGGCCTCGACTCGTATCGCGCGATCGCCGCCGGCGCCGCGCCGCTGCTGAAGCGTGGCGGAGCGCTGGTGGTGGAGGTCGGAGCGGGGCAGGCGGACGATGTCGCGACGTTGTTTCGCGGCGCCGGACTTGACATCGTCGGCGTGCGTTCCGATCTGGCAGGTATCGCCCGGTGCGTGGTCGCGACCCGCTCGGGAAATTAAGAAAATCCAGCGGATTGCGCTAAAAAAACAGTTGGAAACCCAGCGCGATCCCGATACGGTTGCGCCCGCGATGACACGGTCGTCGCAATACTCCGTCCCCTAGCGAACCCGACCGGGCACGTGTCCCGGAACGCCAAGAGGCAGCCATAAAGGCTCAGGGATCGCGCCGGCACACCGGTCGGGACGCTGAACAGATCAAGAAAGATGAGACAGCTTCCCAACTCGAAGCGTTCCCGTGGCCGTCAAGGCCGCAAGCCCCACATGGCGCCCCGCAACAACACCTACGAGAGCTCCGGCCCCGAGGTGAAGGTGCGCGGTTCCGCCGCGCAGGTCCTCGAGCGTTATCTGGCGATGGCGCGCGACGCCTCCGCCGCCGGCGACCGCATCGCCGCGGAGAACTATCTCCAGCACGCCGAGCACTACTACCGCGTGCTCAACGCCAATGGGAATTTCCAGCACCGCGGGCCGGGCGGACAGGGCCAGACCGGCAGCTTCGGTCAGAACGGCCAGGGTCAGCAGATCCAGGGGCCGGGTCACCCGAGCGCGCAGTACCCCGGCCGCGCCGACGGCAATCCCGAGGACGTCGACGGCGACAGCCCGTTCCCGGAAAAGGCCCCGAACTAGGGTCGGATTCTCGCCCTCGCTTTAACCAGTTTTCCCGCTCCTCCGCGCTCTTGTGCGGCGCCGCCGCGCGCCCATATACCCCGATGAGGCCCGCCGCACGCGAGCCTCGGGTGAGGTGTGTTCGCCTCCTTGAGGGGACATGCCGCCCACCACGCCAGCCAGGAGGTACGGGGGCATGGAGTTCGAGAATTACACCGAGCGCGCACGGGGGTTCGTGCAGTCCGCTCAGATGCTCGCGCTGTCGAGCGGGCATCAGCAGTTCAAGCCGGAACATCTTCTCAAGGTTCTGCTCGACGACCGTGAAGGTCTCGCGCGCAACCTGATCGCGGCGGCGGGCGGCGACGGCGCCAAGGCGCTGCGCCTGGTCGAGGCCGAGCTCGCCAAGATGCCGAAGGTCGAAGGCTCCGGCGCGGGCCAGATCTATCTCGCGCCGGAAACGGCGCGGCTCTTCAGTCAGGCCCAGGACATCGCGAAGAAGGCGGGCGATTCGTTCGTCACCGTCGAGCGGCTCCTGCTCGCGATGGCGCTTGCCAAGGGCACCCGCGTCGCGGCGATCCTGGCAGAGGCCGGCGTCACGCCGCAGGGCCTCAATGACGCCATCGAATCGGTGCGCAAGGGCCGCAAGGCCGACAGCGCCGGCGCCGAGCAGGCGTACGACGCGCTCAAGAAGTACGCGATCGATCTCACCCAGCGCGCCCGCGACGGCAAGCTCGATCCGGTGATCGGCCGCGACGAGGAGATCCGCCGCGCGATCCAGGTGCTGTCGCGCCGCACCAAGAACAACCCGGTCCTGATCGGCGAGCCCGGCGTCGGCAAGACGGCGATCGTCGAGGGCCTCGCGCTTCGCATCGTCAACGGCGACGTTCCCGAGGGGCTCAAGTCGAAGCGGCTGCTCGCGCTCGACCTCGGCGCGCTGGTCGCCGGCGCCAAGTTCCGTGGCGAGTTCGAGGAGCGGCTCAAGGCCGTCCTCCAGGAGGTGACCGCCTCAGAGGGCGAGATCATCCTGTTCATCGACGAGATGCACACGCTGGTCGGCGCGGGCAAGGCCGAGGGCGCGATGGACGCGTCCAACATGCTGAAGCCGGCGCTTGCGCGCGGCGAGCTGCACTGCGTCGGCGCCACCACGCTCGACGAGTACCGCAAGCACATCGAGAAGGACGCGGCGCTGGCGCGGCGCTTCCAGCCGGTGTTCGTCGACGAGCCGTCGGTCGAGGAGACGATCTCGATCCTGCGCGGCCTCAAGGAGAAGTACGAGCTGCACCACGGCGTGCGCATCACCGACGCGGCGATCGTGTCGGCGGCGACGCTGTCGCACCGTTACATCACCGACCGCTTCCTGCCCGACAAGGCGATCGATCTCGTCGACGAGGCGGCGAGCCGGCTGCGCATGGAGGTCGACTCCAAGCCCGAGGAGCTCGATGAGCTCGACCGGCGCATCATCCAGCTCAAGATCGAGCGCGAGGCGCTGAAGAAGGAGAACGATCCGGCGTCGCGCGATCGCCTCGGCAAGCTCGAGGACGAGCTCAAGGATCTCGAGTCGAAGAGCGGCGAGATGACGCGCGCCTGGCAGGCCGAGAAGGCCAAGCTGCAAAGCTCGACCAAGATCAAGGAGGACCTCGACCGCGCCCGGAGCGAGCTCGAGATCGCCCAGCGCAAGGGCGACCTCGCCAAGGCCGGCGAGCTCAAGTACGGCGTGATCCCCGACCTCGAGCGCAAGCTGAAGGCGGCGGAGACCACGGCCGCGGGCCACATGGTCAAGGAAGAGGTCACGCCCGAGAACATCGCCCAGATCGTCTCGCGCTGGACGGGCATTCCGGTGGACAAGATGCTCGAGGGCGAGCGCGAGAAGCTCCTCCACATGGAGATCAACCTCGCCAAGCGCGTGGTCGGCCAGGACGAGGCGGTGACCGCCGTCTCCGAGGCGGTGCGGCGCGCCCGCGCCGGACTGCAGGACCCGAACCGCCCGATCGGCTCGTTCCTGTTCCTCGGTCCGACCGGCGTCGGCAAGACCGAGCTCTGCAAGGCGCTCGCCGAGTTCCTGTTCGACGACGAGACGGCGCTCCTGCGCGTCGACATGTCGGAGTACATGGAGAAGCACGCGGTCGCGCGGCTGATCGGCGCGCCGCCGGGCTACGTCGGCTACGAGGAGGGCGGGTCGCTCACCGAGGCCGTCCGCCGCCGGCCGTACCAGGTGATCCTGTTCGACGAGGTCGAGAAGGCGCATCCGGACGTGTTCAACGTCCTGCTGCAGGTGCTCGACGACGGCCGCCTGACCGACGGCCAGGGCCGCACGGTGGACTTCCGCAACACGCTGATCGTGCTCACGTCGAACCTCGGCAGCGACATTCTCGCGGGCCTCTCGGACAAGGCCGACGTCGAGAAGGTGCGCGACAAGGTGATGGACGTGGTGCGCGGCGCGTTCCGGCCGGAGTTCCTCAACCGGCTCGACGAGATCCTGCTGTTCCGGCGGCTGTCGCGGACCGACATGACCCGGATCGTCGAGATCCAGCTCCAGCGCCTGGAAAAGCTGCTGGCCGGCCGCAACATCCGGCTGCAGCTCGACGACGCCGCCAAGACCTGGCTCGGCGACGCCGGCTACGACCCGGTGTATGGCGCCCGTCCGCTGAAGCGGGTGATCCAGCGCCACCTGCAGAACCCGCTCGCGAGCATGATCCTCGAGGGCCGGGTGAAGGACGGCGACACGGTGCGCGTCGGCGCCGCGAAGAGCGGCCTCGTCATCAACGGCGAGAAGGCCGAGGCGGCGTAACCGCGATCGAAACCGGCGCGACGCTCGTCCGCTAGTCGCGGGCGAGCGTCGCGTTCGGCATCGTCCCGAGCTTCGAGTCGAGGCTTGCCTTGGCCTTCTCGAAGGCGGCGAGGTCGGCGCCGCGCAGCTTCTGCCCCGAGATCAGCTTCACGCCGAGCGGGTTCACCTGGGCGTTGTTGACCAGCACCTCGTAATGGAGATGCGGGCCGGTCGCGAGGCCGGTCATGCCGACGAAGCCGATCGTCTGGCCCTGGCTCACGCGCGCGCCCTTGCTGATGCCCCGGCCGATGCGGCTCATGTGGGCGTACATCGTCGAATAGGTCGGGTTGTGGCGGATGCGGACGTAGTTGCCGTAGCCGTTGTTGAAGCCCGACTCGACGACGACGCCCGCGCCCGCGGCCATGATCGGCGTCCCTTGCGGCACCCCGAAGTCGACGCCCTTGTGGGCGCGGGTGAAGCCTAGGATCGGATGCTTGCGCGCGGCGGTGAACTTGGACGTGATCCGCGCGCCGTCGACCGGCGTCCGCAGCAGCGCCTTGCGCACGCTCTCGCCGTTGCCGTTGAAGTAGTCGATGACGCCGTCGCGCGGCAGGTAGCGGTAGATCTTGAGATCCTTGTTGCCTAGCGTGAGCCGCGCGTAGATCAGGTCGCCGACGCGCGCGGTCTGGCCCTGGTCGGTGGCGTAGCGCTCGAACGCCACCTCGAACTTGTCGCTGGGCTGGATCTCGCGCTGGAAGTCGACATCGAACGAGAACGCGCGGATCGCCTCGATGATGACCTGCGCCGGGATTCCCGCGGCCACCGCGTCGGAGAACAGGCTGTTGTCGATCGTGCCCGTGCTCTTCACGAGCTGCTTGGTGGTCGGCCGGCGGATCTCGGTCGCCCGGAACCTGCCGTCATCGCCGCGCATCACCGAGATCTGGCGGTCGACGCTCGGCTCGAACCAGAAGCCCATGAACGTGGCGGGCGAGTCCGCGTCCTCGCCGGGCTGGAAGGTGAGCTCGATCTCCTGGCCCATCTTCAGGTCCTTCGGATTGAAGACCTTGCGCAGCGCGTCGATCGCCGCGAACGCGTCGGCGCGCGCGACCTGCGCCTTGCGCAGCACCTTCGCGAGCGTGTCGCCGCGGTCGACGCTCGCGGTCAGAGTCACCGGGGCGCGCGGTCCTTCGCGGTCGCCTTCCTGCTGGGCGTAGTACAGCGGATCGTTGGCGCTGTTGAGGTCGCGGATCGCGAAGCCGCCCTCGCGGATGAACAGATTGATGCCGACGAGAATGGCGAGAACGAGGACGACGCGGAGAGCCGGTGCGATGCGCTGAAAAAACTCCGATCGCCACATCGCTGGTCGTGTCCGTCCCGTAAAGATTGCCGCTGCGCGGTGCGCGCCCAATTTGCCCGACGCGCCCGCGATGTCAAACGTTTACGACGGCGGCCCCGCACACGTCTACGCGAGGGCCGCTTCCACCTGCTCGCAGATGTAGTGATAAATGCACAGGTGCGCTTCCTGGATGCGCGGCGTCGCCTTCGACGGCACGTCGATCAGGATGTCGGCGACGCCCTTGAGCTTGCCGCCGCCCTGGCCGGTGATCGCGATGGTGTACATGGCGAGGTGCTTCGCCATCTCGCACGCCTTGACGACGTTCGGCGAGTTGCCCGAGGTCGACAGCCCGATGAAGATGCCGCCGGTCTCGGCCAGCGCCTCGACCTGGCGCGAGAACACATGCTCGTAGCCGTAGTCGTTGCCGAGCGCCGTCAGCACCGCCGGATCGGCCGACAGCGCGATCGCCTTGAGCGCGCGCCTCTCCTTGAGATAGCGGCCGACCAGCTCGCCCGCGATGTGCATCGCATCCGACGCCGAGCCGCCGTTGCCGCACACCAGGACGCAGCGATCGCCCTTCAGCGCCGCCGCGATCTGCCGGATGGCCTCGTCGATGCGCGGCGCCAGGTTGGCCTCCGCGCATGCCTTGAGCAGCGACGCGGTCTCGGCGAAATACTCGTTGATGCCCATATGTCCTCGCGAATGTGGGCGGAGTGTGCCCGAGCCGGGGGGTGGGCGTAAAGACGTTGTTGCCCGGCCGCCGGCATGCTTCCGCCGCGGCCGCCGACGGGTTATGACTCGCCTCCGTTCCGCGCATCCGGAAGACGCACCGTGAAGATAAAAGGCCGCTCCTATCGCACCATCTGGCCGACGCCGGACGGAGCCGTCGAGATCATCGATCAGACGCGGCTGCCCCACGACTTCGTGACCGTGCGGCTTGAGACGCCCGAAGCGGTCGCCGAGGCGATCCGTGTGATGCGCGTGCGCGGCGCGCCGCTGATCGGCGTCACCGCGGCCTACGGCGTCGCGCTGGCCGTGGCCGCTGACCCGAACGACGCGGCGCTGGAGCGCGCGGTGGCGCTGCTCGGGGCGACCCGTCCCACCGCGATCAACCTGCGCTGGGCGCTCGAGCGCATCGGCGGCGCGCTGCGGCGGCTGCCGTCGCGCGAGCGTCGGGCGGCGGCGTTCGCCGAGGCCGCGGCGATGGCCGACGAGGACGCGGCGACCAACGCCGCGATCGGCGAGCACGGCCTCAAGCTCATTCGCGCCGCTCGGGAGAGGAAGTCGTCGCGCGAGCCCGTCAACGTGCTGACCCACTGCAACGCCGGCTGGCTCGCCTGCGTGGACTGGGGCACGGCGCTCGCGCCGATCTACCGCGCGTTCGACGAGGGCATCCCGCTCCACGTCTGGGTCGACGAGACGCGGCCGCGCATCCAGGGCGCGCTCACCGCCTGGGAACTCGCCTCGCACGGCGTTCCGCACACCGTGATCGTCGACAACGCCGGCGGGCACCTGATGCAGCACGGGCTGGTCGATCTCTGCATCGTCGGCACCGACCGCACGACCCGCGAGGGCGATGTCGCCAACAAGATCGGCACCTACCTCAAGGCGCTCGCGGCCCACGACAACGGCGTGCCGTTCTACGTTGGCCTTCCCGGCTCGACCATCGACTGGTCGCTCCGCCATGGCCACGACATCCCGATCGAGGAGCGCGCGGCCGACGAGGTGACGGTCATCTCCGGGCGCGCGGCCGACGGCGTTGCCGCGGTCGCGGTCTTCCCCGAGGGGACGAAAGCCGCGAACTACGGCTTCGACGTCACCCCGGCGCGGCTCGTCACCGGCCTCATTACCGAGCGCGGCGTGTGCGCGGCGAGCGAGGCCGGGCTGCTGTCGCTCTATCCCGAACGCAGCAACGGCTGACGCGGGCGTCTGGACAGGCGCCGCCGCTCCCGCTACCGTAAGTGTAGCCTTAGCTACACTTTATGGCCGCCCCTCCCCGATGCCTGCCGAGAAGCCCGCGTCCCGCGGCCGCCGCCCCGTGAGCCTCGCCGACGTACACGCCAGCATCGCCGTGCCGGCGACCGGCTTCCTGCGCCGGCTGCTCGCGTTCCTGGGGCCCGGCTATCTGGTCGCGGTCGGCTACATGGATCCCGGCAACTGGGCGACCTCGGTCGCGGGCGGCTCGGCGTTCGGCTACTCGCTGCTCGCCGCGGTGCTGATCTCGAGTCTGATCGCCATCCTGCTGCAGGCTTTGGCCGTGCGCGTCGGCATCGCCAGCAGCCGCGACCTCGCCCAGCTCTGCCGCGAGCGGTTCCCGCCGGGAGTGTCGATCCTGCTCTGGGTGCTCGCCGAGGTGGCGATCTGCGCCACCGACCTCGCCGAGCTGATCGGCACGGCGATCGCGCTCCAGCTCCTGTTCGGGATCCCGCTGCTGCTCGGCGTCGTGCTGACCGCGCTCGACGCGCTGCTGATCCTGTGGCTGCAGCACAAGGGCATGCGCTGGCTCGAGGCGCTGATCATCGCGCTCATCGCGCTGGTGACGACGTGCTTCGCGATCGAGATCGCGCTGTCGCAGCCGGTGTTCGCCGACGTGCTCGCGGGCTACGTGCCGTCGACCGAGCTCGTCCGCAATCCGGGCATGCTCTACCTCGCCATCGGCATCCTCGGCGCGACGGTGATGCCGCACAATCTCTACCTCCACACGTCGGTGGTGCAGAGCCGGCGCATCGGACCCGCGGCCGGCGAGAAGCGTGAGGCGATCAGGTTCGCGACCATCGATTCGACCGCCGCGCTGACCCTGGCCCTGTTCGTCAACTCGGCGATCCTCATCCTGTCGGCCGCGGTGTTCAACGTCGGCGGCGAGACCGACGTCGCCGAGCTGCAGGAGGCGTATCGCCTGCTCACGCCGATGCTCGGCGTCGGCATCGCCTCGACGCTGTTCGCGGTGGCGCTGCTCGCCTCGGGCGTCAACGCGACGGTGACGGCGACGCTCTCGGGCCAGGTCGTGATGGAGGGGTTCCTCGGCCTGTCGCTGCCGATGTGGCTGCGCCGGCTGGTGACGCGTCTGGTCGCGATCATCCCCGCGGTGATCATCACCTGGGCCTACGGCGAGAGCGGCACCGCGCACCTCCTGATCCTGAGCCAGGTGATCCTGTCCCTGCAGCTCCCGTTCGCCGTCATCCCGCTCCTGATGTTCGCCACCAGCCGCGAGCTGATGGGCGGACTGGTCGCGCCGCGCTGGATGGCCGTGGTCGGCTGGGCGTGCGCGGCGCTCATCGTCGCGATCAACCTCAAGCTGCTGATCGACGTGGTGATGGGGTGAGACGATGAACACCGCGCGGACACCGACATCCTCGGGAAAGCGGCGGCGCCGGGCGATGCCGCTGATCGACGTCGGCGCGACCGAGCGGGCGCGCAACTTCCGCGCGACCCGCGACGCGCGGCGCATGGAGATCGCCGAGGACTACGTCGAGCTGATCGCCGACCTGATCGACACCGGCGGCGAGGCCCGGACCGTGGACATCGCCGACCGGCTCGGCGTGTCGCACGCGACCGTGGTCAAGGCGGTGGCGCGGATCAAGGCGCTCGGCCTGGTCACCAGCCGCCCCTACCGCGGCATCTTCCTGACCGAGCGCGGGCGTGCCGTCGCCAACGCCTCGCGGGCGCGCCACGAGGTGGTGCTCGCGTTCCTGCGGGCGATCGGGGTCGCCGAGGAGACCGCGCAGCGCGACGCCGAGGGCATGGAGCACCACTGCAGCCCGGAGACGCTCGCGGCCTTCGTCCGGATTATTCGTGCGCGCCGCTGATCGCGGCGCCGGGCGCGCGCGCCGCTGATCGCGGCGCTGAGCGGGCCCGCCGCTGAATTATGCACGCGCGCGGCTGATCGCGGTCGGGCCTGCACCCGCTGACGCTGCTTGGTCGCTTGCGGCCGAAAACCGGACTCGTGCTAGGCTGCCATCGTCACAAGAGCCCCACGGAAATGAAATAAGCGGGCCTGGGACCAGGGGAGGCAGGGATGGCGTACACCACGTTCCACCTGCGCGTCGCGGCCGTTGCGTTGGGGGCGTCGCTCGCCTCCGGCGGGATCGCGGCCGCCGAGACGCCCGCCGAGTTCTTCCGCGGTAAATCCGTCAAGCTGCTGATCTCATCGAGCCCCGGCGGCGGCTACGACACCTACGGTCGCATGCTCGCGAAGCATCTCGTCCGCCACATCCCGGGCGAGCCCCAGCTCGTGCCGCAGAACATGCAGGGTGCGTCGGGCAAGCGGCTCGCCAACTACATGTTCAACGTCGCGCCGCGCGACGGCAGCGCGATCGCCGGCATCCACCGCAACATCCCGACCGACCCGATCATCGGCGTGCCGGACTCGAACTACGACTCGCGCGCCTTCAACTGGCTCGCCAGCCTCAACAACGAGGTCTCGGTGTGCGCGGCGTGGCACACCGCGCCGGTCACCACCATCGAGCAGGCGCGCTCGCGCGAGCTGATCGTCGGCGCGCAGCCCAACAGCGACTCCGAGGTGTTCCCGGCGGTGATGAACAACATGATCGGGACGAAGTTCAAGGTGGTAAACGGCTATCCGAGCGGCACCGACATCGAGCTCGCGATGGAGAAGCGCGAGGTCGACGGCCGCTGCGGCTGGTCGTGGAACTCGCTCGCGAGCATCAAGGCCGACTGGCTGCGCGACCGCAAGGTCGCGGTGCTGGTGCAGATGTCGATGACGAAGCACCCGGAGCTGCCGGAGATTCCGCTGCTGCTCGACATGGTGCGCGATCCCTCCGACCGGCAGGCGCTGGAGCTCATCTTCGCCCGGCAGGTGTTCGCGCGGCCCTATCTCGCGCCGCCGGCCGTGCCCGCCGACCGCGTCGCGGCGCTGCGCGCGGCATTCCTGGCGGTGACCAGGGACCCCGCGTTCCTCGCCGACATCGAGAAGCAGAAGTTCGAGCTCAACCCGATCGGCGGCGAGGAGATGCAGGCCTACGTCGCGCGTCTTTACGAAACCCCGCCGGCGGTGGTCGAGCGCGCGGCGGCGGTGATGAAGCAGTCGTCGGCCGCGGAATGATCGGGATCGTCAACGGAGGAGTGCGCGTATGGCGGAGGTTTTCGTCGCCAAGTCGGATGAGCTGCAGGACGGCGAGCGTCGCATCGTGACCTCGGGCAGGACCGAGGTCGGCGTGTTCCGCGAGCGCGGTCGCTACTATGCCTACTCGAACCTCTGCCTGCACCAGGGCGGGCCGGCGTGCGAGGGCATCGTCATCCCCAAGGTCGAGGACGTGCTCGCGTCCGACAAGACGTTCCAGGGCCAGACCTTCAACGAATCCGAGCTGCACTTCGTCTGCCCGTGGCACGGCTGGGAGTACGACATCGAGACCGGCGCCTGCATCGGCGACCGCCGCTACAAGCTCAAGCGCTTCGAGGTCGTCGAGAAGGACGGCTCGGTATTCGTCATCGTCTAACGACCCTCTCCGGGAGATCCGCCCATGGAAATGCCCAACGAAGACATCCGCAAGCTGACGTTCGAGGAGTACTCGACGACCAAGTTCCTCGAGCACGCGGCGCGGCAGGCACATCAGCGCAACTACCAGGACTTCCTGATCGTCGACGTCGACGGCCACCACTACGAGAGCGAGTCCTACCGCGACGTGTTCCCGTTCATCGAGGACCCGGTGATCCGCCGCAACGCCATCGAGGGGCTCCGCCGCGGCGCCGGGCGCTCGTCGCTGATGAACAGCCAGGTCGGCTACCAGGACATCTCCGGCCGCATCACCCGCCACTGGCTGCGCAAGTACGAGAAGACGCCGCCGGAGACCCACCGCGACATCACCATGACGCTGCGGTGGATGGACGCGATGGGCGTCGACTACGGCTGCCTGTTCCCGACGCCGATGCTGTTCCTCGGCCTCCATCCGCAGGTCGAGGTCGAGGTGGCGCTGGCGCGCGGCTACAACCGGTGGCTGACCGAGAAGATCCTGGCCTCCGAGCCGCGGCTGATCTCGATGCTGTACCTGCCGTTCAACGATCCCGAGGCCACCTACAAGATGGTCAAGGACTTCGGCGACCGGAAGGGCGTGGTCGGCTTCATGGTGACCAGCCCGCGCTACAAGCCGGTCCACGACAACGCCTACATGAAGACCTACGCGCTGCTGGAGGAGATGGGGAAGCCGATCTCGTTCCACGCCGCCTACAACTGGTCGGACCAGGCGCTGGCGATGACCAACAAGTTCATCTCGGTGCATGCGCTCGGCTTCATGTGGTTCAACATGGTCCACATGACCAACTGGCTGATGAACGGAATTCCGGAGCGCTTCCCGAAGCTCAAGACGCTGTGGATCGAGTCGGGGCTGACCTGGGCCTACTGCCTCGCCCAGCGCCTCGACCATTCATACATGATGCGCACCTCCGAGTGCCCGCAGCTCAAGCGCAAGCCGTCCGAGTACATGCGCGAGATGTATTACTCGTCGCAGCCGATGGAGATGCCCGAGGACAAGTCGGTGCTGGCCAACACCTTCAAGGTGATCAACGCCGAGACCCAGCTCCTGTGGTCGTCGGACTACCCGCACTGGGACTTCGACCTGCCGTCGACGATCTACGACCTGCCGTTCCTGTCCGAGCAGGCCAAGCGCAATATCCTCGGCGGCAACGCGGCGAAGCTGTTCGGTCTGCCGACCAAGCCGGTGAAGAAGATCCCCGACGTGATGTGAGCGAGGTGGGATGGCGGACGGCCGCTGAATTCCCGTTCGTCATTCCCGCGCACGCGGGAATCCAGTCCTCTGTAGGCGGCGAGAAAACGAAGAGTAGCCACCTGTGGCGATGCGTGCGCCGAAAGAGAAAGCCCGGTCCGCGAGGACCGGGCTTTCTTGCAGCCGAAGCCGCGCGGGTCAGAACGTCTTGCCGACGGTGACGAAGAAGCCTTCGCAGCTTCCGCCGCCGACCATGTTGGCGCACTGGGACTTCTTCATGTCGTTGCCGACGTAGTTGAGCGACACGTCGAGGCCCGCGACGTTGGTGCCGATGCCGATGCCGTAATCGGTGTAGTCGGGCAGGCCGAAGCGGCGGTTGTTGTCGACCCACTGGTGGCCGGCATGCAGGGTGACGGTGAAGTACTTCGCGACCGGCACCGGGATGTCGCCCGAGACGTACCAGGCGCTGCCCGACTCGTACTGCATGTCGGGCGAGTAGATCAGCTTGACGCTCGGTGCGGCGAAGCCGAAGTCGTAGCCGCCCTTGGCGATGAAATCGAGCCAGTCGAAGTTGTAGGTCGCCTTCTGGGTGCCCGGGTAATAGACGTAGTTCACGCCGACGTCGTAGGTGGCCTTGTCGTCGAACGAGAACGCGTTGCGGTAGCCGGCCGAGAAGTCCATCTCGACGTTCGCCTTCGCGGTCTTGGTGTCGACCGGGCTCTGCGTCACCGCCGAGTTCGAGCCCCACGCGCCGAGGTAGAAGCCGCTCGTGTGATCGTATTCGATGCCGGCCTGGATCGCGCCGGTGCCGTCGTCGGTCTGCTTCAGGCCGCGGAACCAGTACTGGCTCGCGAACGTGACGGTGCCGATGAACTTGCCGTCGGGCGCGGGGATGAGGGGTTCCTGGTCCGCGAAGGCGGCGACCGACGATCCGAGGATCGCGCCCGCGACCAGGGTTGCGAATAAGCTCTTCTTCATTTCAAACGACCTCTAGGTTGGTTGCAGCGGCGGGGCCCGACGTTCGCCGCACGCGCCGAGGATCGACGCGGGGCCGGGAGCGCTGCGATGGTTTGCAATCGCCTTGCCACACGCATGGCGGGCGCATTCAGGGTGAAAAACCCTTTCGCCACAATGCGAACGGCGCTCGTGGCGTGAACCGCACGGCACCTGTGTCGGCGCCGACACAGGCGGCTGCCGCCGAAATGGATGCGCTGCACAAAAAAACGTCAGCGCCCGTGGTCGCGCGACAAGACGCTGCGCGCACGACAAAACCGATGCGCGGGCGGCGAGTCGCCTAGGCGCCGCGGCGCCGCCGGGTCTTCTGCAGGACGAGATACTCGGCGAGTCCCTTCACGCCGAGATCGTTGCGGTCGACGAGCGAGACCGGCACCCGCGCGAGGTAATCGCGGTAGCGGCCTTTCGCCTCGAACGCGACGCGGAACGCGCGGCGGTTGAAGGCGCGCCCCAATCGCGGAATGACTCCGCCGACGAGGTAGACGCCGCCGAGCGCACCGAACGCCAGCGCCATGTCGCCGCAGAATCCGCCGAGCAGCCGCGAGAACGCGTCCGCCGCGGCGATCGCGCGGCGATCGCTCCGCGCCTTGGCGCGCGCCGACACCTGGGCGGGCTCGAGTTGCTCGCTGCCGCCGACCGCGCGATAGAGTGCAGCGAGTCCGGGACCCGACAGCGCGCGCTCGGCCGACGTGTGCCCGTAGCGGCGCCACAATGAGTCGATGATGCGCGCGTCGCGGCGGTCGGCGCAGGCGAGCGTCGCGTGGCCCGCTTCGCCCGCGATGACGTGCGGCCCGTCGCTCGCCGTGAGCAGGCACGCCATGCCGAGGCCCGTTCCGGGCCCCACCACCAGCACGGGCGCCGAGCGCACCGGGCGGCCGCGGCCGATGCGCGGGCAGGAGCCCGGCGTGAGCGCGGCCACGGCGTAGGCCTGGGCCTCGAGGTCGTTGAGCACGTCGAGGCGCGCGAAGCCGAGGCGGCGGCGCATCGCCTCGATCGAGAACGACCAGCCGAGATTCACGAAGGTGATGCGGCCGCCGACGATCGGCGCCGCGACCGCGAGCGCGCCGCTGGTGGGCTGGTCGCGGTCGGGGATCTCGCTCAGATAGCGCCGCACCGCCGCGAGCGGTGTGCGGAACTCGGCGGCGTGCAGGATCCTCAGGTGGCGCGGACGCCCGCCGGGGGAAGCGATCGCAAAGCGGGAGTTGGTGGCGCCGAGGTCGGCGATGAGATGGGTGGGCACGCGCGCAGCTCTCCGGATCGGTGCGCGCCGATCTTACCCGCTCGCGCGCCGGCGCGAAGCGGCATCGCGCCCGCGGCGACGGGCCGCTTATTGTCGGTTGACGCCTTCAGTTGACGGCGGAGGGCCGGGCCTGTCCGGCGCGGCGCGCCTCCGCCTCGGCGATCAGGCGCGCGCGGCGCTCCTCGTAGGCGGCGAGCGTGGCGCGGCGCTTCTCCTCGGCGATGCGGCGGCGCTCGTCGTTCCAGATCGTCTGCACCTTGTTGCGGTAGGCGAAGTGGAACGCCGGCGTCGCTGAGTGGTAGAGGCCGACCGCGACCGGCCACGACCGCTTCTCCTGGAACAGGCTCATCAGGAACGCCGCGGCATAGGCGACGTTGGTGGCTGGATCGAACGCCTCGTCGAGGTCGACGAACGCCTCAGGGTGGTGCATCAAGTTCACCTGCATGCAGCCGACGTCGATGTTGCGGACACCGCGCGCCCGCAGCGTCCGGACCCAGGCGATCGCCTCCTGCTTGGTCGAGAAGAATCGTCCCTGTCCGCCGCTCGTCACGGTCCACGGCCAGGCAATTTTTGCCCGGTTCACCGGGTCCCACCGTCCGGATTCGGCGAGCGCCACCGAGGCCAGCAGCCGCTCCGGCATGCGCGTGAGCCGCTCGGCCCAGGCGATCGCCTCGTCGCACGATTGTGCCGCTGCGGCGCGGGTTTTTGCGGGCTGAGGGGCCGCCGCCGCCGGGGTGCCGACCGCGACCACAGCGAGCAGGGCAAGGGCCACGGCCGCGAATCGCGACCGGCGGAATGGCGGGAGATTGCACAACATCATGGCGTCTAGAGGAGCAACGCCCGTGCCAAGGCAGAGCCAACGCCGCCTGTGGCGTATAAATGTCATTGATTATAGTGGCTTAGAGAATCTTATATAAGACTATTGACGGGGTCAGCGTGGCAATGCCATAAGTCCCCTCGTGCCCGGGCGCTTGCGTTCGGACACGGACACCCTTCGGGGCGTTTCCTCCCAAATTCCTTACAGGCCGCGCTCGCGCGGCCTGTCTTTTTTCCAGGCCGCCGCGCTCGCGCCGGCTGTCTTTTTTCCGGGCCCCGCGCTGGAGGGCCTGACTCTGTTCCAGCGGTGCTCGTTGCCTCCGCGCGTGTCGCGCGCGGGCTCTCTCGATGCGAGTCGCGGAAGCGATCAGCGCGTCGGCTGCGGCGCCGGGACGAGCGACGGCCATTCCGCCTTCACCGTCGCGATCAGCGCGTTCACGTCGGCCATGAGCTGCGCCATCCCGGCGATCGGCGCGAACCGTTGCTCGTCCATGTAGAGCGCGCGGTTGAACTCGATCTGCAGCGCGTGGACGGAGGCTTCCGGCCGGCCGTAGTGCACCGTGGTGTAGCCGCCCGAGTACGGCGTGTTGCGGGCGACGCGGTAGCCGCGGGCCGCGAACAGCTCCTCAACCCGCGACGTGATCGCCGGCGCGCACGCGGTGCCGAAGCCGTCGCCGAGCACGATGTCGACCCGGGTCCGCCCCGGATCGCGGTCCATCGGCCCGCCGATCGACGGCATCGAGTGGCAGTCGATCAGCAGGCACGCGCCGAACCGCGCGCGGGTCGTCTCGATCAGGCGCTGCAGCACGCGGTGGTAGGGGCGGTAGAAGGCGTTGATGCGCGACGCGGCGTCGGCGAACCGCAGCTTGCGCCCGTAGATCTCCTCGCCGCTCGCCACCACCCGGGCGATGGTGCCGATGCCGCCCGCGACCCGCGTCGAATGGCAGTTGGCGTAGTCCGGCAGCGCGTCCTCGAACATGTCGGGGTCGAGCTCGAACGGCTCGCGGTTGGGGTCGACGAAGGCGCGCGGGAACAGCGCGCGCAGCAGCGGCGCGCCGAAGCTCGGGGCGCTGCCGAAGATTTGGTCCATGAAGCAGTCCTCGGACCGCCGCAGCGTCGCAAGGTCGAGGCGCGACTCCTGCAGGAACTCCGGCCGGTAGTCGTGGCCGCTGTGCGGGGAGGCGAACACCGCCGCCAGGGTCTGGTCGTGCGGCGCGACAACTTCGTACACGCCCTCCTCGCGGAGGGCGATGGGCTCGTCGAGGCTCATGCTGCTGGTTTACCGGAACCGGCGGGCGCTGTCATCGCCTGTCCGGGTGCGCTCCGGAAGCAATTCCGTGGTTTTCTTGAACCGCGGCGGAGTCGAACGGTAGGATGTTGCACCGGAGCATCGGCTCCGGCCGTGAGGGCTCATGAGTCGCATCCTGCTTGCCGAAGACGACGGCACCATGCGCGTCTTCCTGTCGAAGGCGCTGACGCGCGCCGGTCACGCGGTGACCGCCGTCGACGACGGCCTGCTCGCGCTCGAGGCGGCCACCGCCCAGCGCTTCGATCTCCTGATCGCCGACATCGTCATGCCGTCGCTCGACGGCTTCCAGCTCGCGGCGAAGGCGAAGTCGCGCCAGCCCGGCCTCAAGGTGATGTTCATCACCGGCTTCGCCGCCGTCACGCTCACCAGCAGCGGCGGCCAGCCGCGCGCGCTGCGCGACGCGGTCGGCGCCGACGCGAAGATCCTCTCCAAGCCCTTCCACCTCCGCGACCTGGTCGACGAGGTCGAGAAGATCCTGGCGGCGTAGGGGCGCGCCATGGCCGACCGGCCCCGCAACAGTCCGTCGGTGCCGACCCGGCTCACGCCGGAGGAGATCGAGGCCCTCCGCGAGGACAAACGTCGCGCGGCCGAACGCATCGATCAGTTCTTGAGGGAGCGACGGGCGCCCAAGGCCGCGGGCTCCGCGGGCGGGCAAGGCGGCGCGGCCGCGCCGGAGAAGAACGACAAGCGGTAAGCGCGGCGCGATGGCGGCGCTACTTGAAAATTCTTCGGCTGCGCGACCTCTTGGCCGAGCAATCCGTCCGATTGTTGGAAAACAATCGGGCTTGTGCTGCGGATTGGATCGACGCCCTTCTGGTGTCGGTGAGGATCGGAAAACAAAACGTGGATGGCCGGCCCGCCGCGCAAAGCGCGGCTCTTGATTCAAAAATCGGCCGGGGTGCAACCTGCCCGAGGCCCGGCCATGACGGACAACGAGTGCCTTGCCGCACGCGCACGGGTCTGCCGCCCCTGTGCAAAAGTGTCCCAACTGTCCCAGGTGTCCCAAATGGCCAGTGTGGGACAGTGGGACAGACGCGCTTGGCGATTGTTTCCGTTGAACATGTCTGTCCCACGGCGTCGCGCGCGGAATGGAATCGTGGGACAGCGGCGGCCCTCGCACTGGCTCCCCTGTGGAGAAGCCGCTACAGTGCCGCGCCACAAAAAATCAGTAGTCCCGTCCATGCCGCTGACCCCCGAACAAGACGCCGAGATCAAGGCCGCGCAGGCCCAGAGTGCCGCGACCAAGCGCCCGACCGTGGCCGCCCTCGAGGAGATCCTCTACCAGCCGCTCAACGTGCTCGATCACGGCTTCGTCCGCGTCATCGACTACATGGGCGACGATTCGGCGATCGTGCAGGCGGCGCGGGTCTCCTACGGCAAGGGGACGAAGCGCGTGTCGGAGGACGCCGGGCTCATCAACTACCTGATGCGCCATCGGCACACGACGCCGTTCGAGATGTGCGAGATCAAGTACCACGTCAAGCTGCCGATCTTCGTCGCGCGGCAGTGGATCCGCCACCGCACCGCCAACGTCAACGAGTACTCGGCGCGCTACTCGATCCTCGATCGCGAGTTCTACATCCCGGCGCCCGAGCATCTCGGCGTCCAGTCGAAGTCGAACCGGCAGGGCCGCGGCGACGCGCTGACGGGGCGCGAGGCCGAGCGGGTGCTGGCGCTCCTCAAGGACGACTCCGAGCGCACCTACCAGCACTACCAGGAGATGCTCAACGAGAGCGAGTCGGGCGAGGCGGTCGATCCCGAGCGGCAGGGCCTCGCGCGCGAGCTCGCGCGGATGAACCTGACGCTCAACTTCTACACCCAGTGGTACTGGAAGGTGGACCTCCACAACCTGCTCCACTTCCTCAGCCTGCGCGCCGATCCCCACGCGCAGTACGAGATCCGCGTCTACGCCGACGCCATGCTGGAGACGGTGAAGCGCTGGGTGCCCGCCGCGTACAACGCGTTCGAGCAGTACCGCATGGGCGCGGTGACGATCTCGAAGGCCGGGCTCGCGGTGGTCAAGCGCATGCTCGCCGGCGAGAAGGTCGACCAGGCGTCGAGCGGCATGAGCGCGCGCGAGTGGCGCGAGCTGATGGAAGCGCTCGGGCGCGCCTAGACGCCGTACGCCTAGAACCGGTTCAGCGGAATTTTCAGGTAGCGCGTGCCATTCGCCGCCGCAGGCGGCAGGCGGCCGCCACGCACGTTGACCTGCAGCGCCGGCAGCATCAGCGCGGGCAGCGTCAGCGTCCGGTCGCGCTCGGTGCGCAGCTCGACGAACGCGGCCTCGGTCACGCCGTCGTGGACGTGGACGTTGCCGCTGCGCTGGGCGCCGACCGTCGTCTCCCACGCGAAGCGGTCGCGGCCCTCGGCCTTGTAGTCGTGGCCGACGAACATCCGGGTCTCGGGCGGTAGCGCCAGCAGGCGGCGGATCGAGCGATAGAGCGCAGCCGCGTCGCCGCCCGGGAAGTCGGCGCGCGCGGTGCCGTAGTCCGGCATCAGCAGGGTGTCGCCGACGAACACCGCGTCGGCGATGCGGTAGCTGACGAACGCCGGCGTGTGGCCGGGCGTCGTCAGCGCCTCGATCGCGAGGCCGCCGAGCGGCAGGCGCTCGCCGTCGCCGATCAGCCGGTCGAACGCCGAGCCGTCCGCCGTGAGGTCATCGAGATCGTAGATGTCCTTGAACACGCGCTGCACCGCGTCGGTGCCGGCGCCGATCACGACGGGCGCGCCGAACCGCTCGTGCAGCACGTGCGCGCCCGACATGTGATCGGCGTGGGTGTGGGTTTCGAGGACCCAGTCGAGCGTCAGCCGCTCGGCCTCGATCGCGGCGGCGATGCCGTCGACGAAACCGGTGGAGACGCGCGCCGATGGGCCGTCGTAGTCGAGCACGGCGTCGATCACGGCCGCCCGGCGGGTGTCGCCGTCCCAGACGAGGTAGCTCACGGAGTTGGTCGGCTGGTGGAAGAACGCGCGGATCTGCAGGGCCATGAGACGTCTCCTCGGCGGCGGAGGGCTGGGGGTTGACAGTTATTTAGGTACTCCTAAATTAGTGTCAACTAAACTACCAAGCGAACCCGACGGACCTCCGATGACCACCCGCGCGATGACCACCCGCGCCACCCGCTCCGCCGCCCTGGCCGACAAGGCCGCCGAGGCGGCCCGCCTGCTCGAGGCGCTCGCCAACCCGCGGCGCCTCGCCACGCTGTGCCGTCTCGCCCAGGGCGAGCGGACGGTGGGCGAGCTCGCCGCCGCCGAGGGCCTCAGCCTGTCGGCGCTGTCGCAGCACCTTGGCAAGCTGCGCGAGGAGGGGCTCGTGACAACGCGCCGCGAAGGCCAGACGATCCACTACCGCCTCGCCGACCCGCGGGTTCGCAAGATCATCGAAGTCCTGCACCGCGAGTTCTGTAGCTGAGGAGTGGCCCATGACGCGTACGCTTTCCCCCGTTTACCCCGAGACCGTCGACCGCTGGCTCGCCGCCGGAGAGGCGGTGCTGGTCGACATCCGCGAGCCGATGGAGCACGCCCGTGAGCACGTGCCGGGCGCCATCTCGCTGCCGCTGTCGACGCTCGACGCCGGCGCGCCGGCGCTGCAGGATCGCGTCGTCGTGTTCCACTGCAAGAGCGGCGGCCGCACGCAGGCGAACGCCGCCCGCCTCGCCGCGGTCGACTGCCGCAACGGCTACGTGCTCGAAGGCGGCATCGACGCCTGGAAGCGCGCGGGCTTGCCGGTGGCGGTCGATCGCCGCGCGCCCATCGACCTGCAGCGTCAGGTGATGATCGCCGCGGGATCGCTGGTGCTGCTCGGCCTCGCGCTCGCGGTCGCGCTGTCGCCGTGGTTCATCGCCGTCGACGCGTTCGTCGGCGCCGGCATGGTGGTCGCGGGCGTCACCGGCTTCTGCGGCATGGCGCGGATCCTCGCCGCGATGCCGTGGAACCGCGTCCCGGCGCGCTGATCCGATGACCGCCTGGGCCGCGCTGTCGACGGTCGTCTCCGGCGGCATCGTCGGCTTCGTGCTCGCCGTGATCGGCGGCGGCGGCTCGATCCTCGCCGTGCCGCTGCTGCACTACGTCGTCGGCATGGCCGACGCGCATCGCGCGCTGGGCACGGCGGCGCTGGCGGTGGCGGCGAACGCCGTCGTCAATCTGCTTCATCACGCGCGCGCGGGCACGGTGAAGTGGCCGTGCGCGGCGGCCTTCGCAGGAGCCGGCGTCGTCGGGGCGCTGCTCGGCGCCCATTTCGGCCAGGGCGTCGACGGACGGGTGCTGCTGCTGCTGTTCGCCGTTGCGATGCTCGGCGTCGGCGTCGCGCTGCTGCGCGGCCGTCGCGAGCAGGGCGATCCGGGCGTGCGGATCACGCCGGCGATCGCGGCGCGGCTGATCGCGCTCGGATTCGGGGCCGGCCTGCTGTCGGGATTCCTCGGCATCGGCGGCGGATTCCTCATCGTGCCGGGCCTGATCGCGGGCTCGGGCATGGCGACGCTCAACGCGATTGGATCGTCGTTGCTCGGCATCGCCGCGTTCGGCTTCGCGACGGCGGGGAGCTACGCCGCCGCGGGCCTCGTCGATGTGCCGACGGCGCTGCTGTTCGTCGCCGGCGGTGCCGCCGGGGGCTGGTTCGGCGTCCACGCCGCGGTCCGCATGGCGGCCTACAAGGGCCTGCTGGATCGCGCGTTCGCCGTGCTGCTGATCGTGCTCGCGGTCGCCGTCGCCGGGCAGAGCGTGCACTCGCTCGGCTGGGTGTAGCGGCTCAGCCGGGCCCGAACAGCATGCTGTCGCCGAGCTCCTCGGCGCGCGCCCGCTCGAGTTCCTGGTTGTAGACGCGCAGCGCGTAGGCCTCGGTCACGAAGCCGACGACGCGGCGGTCGGAGGCCGAGGCGAGCACCGGCATCGTCTCCAGCTCCGAGGCGATGAAGCGGTCGATCGCCGCGCGCACCATCTGGCTCGGCAGCAGGAACTGGTCCTCGCCCTGCTTGAGCTCGTGCACCGTCCGCGTGTCGGCCTCGTCGTCGAGATCGGGCACGTGCGCATCGCTGGCGTTCACCATCCCGGCGTAGTGGCCGTTGCCGTCGACCAGGAAGGCGAGCTTGGTGCTGCCGAGCGGGAAGCGGCGGCGGAACGCCGAGATCGGCGTGGTGTCGGGGACGGTGGCGACGTCCCGGCGCATGATCTTGGCGACGGTGAGCTCGTGCATCCAGCCGACGTCGGCGGCGCCGCGGATCGGAACGCCGCGGATGTGGAAGCGCCACGTCGCGAACGAGTAGCCGAAGGCGAGGCGCACGACCGTCGCGGCGAAGATCACCGCCACCATGACGCCCATGGCGACGTAGAAGTCGGCGGTCATCTCGAGGACGAGCAGGATCATCGTCACCGGCGCGCCGACCACGGCGGCGGCGACCGCGCCCATGCCGACCAGCGTGTAGGCGAGGGTGTCGACGTGGAGCGACGGCAGCAGGTGCGCGGCGATCCCGCCGATCGCGCCGCCGAACAGCGTGCCGATGAACAGCGAGGTCGAGAACAGGCCGCCGCGGAATCCAGACCCGATCGACACCGCCGACGCCACCGCCTTCGCCGGAATCAGCAGCAGCAGCGCGTACGGCGAGAAGGCGAGGCCCAGCACCGATTCCATGGCGCCGTGGCCGCTGCCGAGCACCTGGGGGAAAAAGAACGCGATGCCGCCGAGCACGACGCCGCCGATCGCCGGGCGCAGCCACACCGGGATCGACCAGGCGCGGAAGCCGCGCTCGATCCACGTGACCGCGAGCATGATGCCGATGCCGAGCGCCGCGGCGGCGATCCCGAGCACGCTGAACAGCGCGTAGTCCCAGCCGCCGATCTGGACCGAGGTGGCGGTGAGGAAGATCGGCTGCGATCCGAGCGTCCAGCGCGCGGTGAACGCGCCCGTGAGCGCCGCGACCGTGACCGGCGCCAGCACCGCCGGCGAGTACATGCCGATCACCAGCTCGAAGGCGTAGAACGCGCCCGCGAGCGGCGCATTGAAGGCGGCGGCGATGGCGGCGGCGGCGCCGCAGCCGACCAGCGTGCGCAGATCGCTGCGGCGCACCCGCAGAACGCGTCCCGCCTTCGACGACAGCCCGGCGCCGAGCTGGGTGTAGGCGGCCTCGAGTCCCACGGACGCGCCGAAGCCGCCGGACAGCAGCGTCAGGATCGCGAGGTTGATGCTGTCCACCAGCGACAGCCGACCGCCGAACAGCGCGTTGGCCTCGATGGCGTCGACCATCTCGCGCGGGCGCCAGGTGCGGATCAGGACCGTGACCAGCCCGACCACGAGCCCGCCGACGACCGGAACCGCGACGACGTAGCGCCAGTCGAGACCGACGCCTTCGCTGAGGAATCGTCCCTCGGGCAGCCGGAACACGGTCTCGTGCAGCCACTGCATGAGGAGGTGGAGCAGCACGACGCCGCCGCCGATGGCGACCCCGAGCACCGCGGCGAGCGCGATCACCGCGACCTGGTTGTTGCGCACCTTGCGCCGCTCGAGGTCCCACATCAGCGCGCGCCAGCGCACGCGCGCGGCCTGTCGCGCCTCTTTGAAGGCGTCGGTCGACGGTATCCAACGCGGGATTCGTGCAGTGCGCAAATTCACGACGGGACGCTCGCGACGAGGGGGCAGGGGACGGTAGCGCCCAGGGCCGCGCGTAAGATGCCGTTACTCTATGACGATTTTAGGGCCGCCCCGCGTGGTTCCGGCAAGCTGGTCCCAGACTTTCGCGGCGATGGCGAGGAACGCCTTCGCGTGCTCGCCGTCGGGATGCGACGCGACGATCGGCTGGCCGGCGTCGGAGGTCTCGCGGATCGGCATCGCGAGCGGAATCTCGCCGAGGAACGGCACGCCGAGGCGCTCGGCCTCGCGCCGTGCTCCACCGTGGGCGAAGATCTGGCTCTCGTGCCCGCAGTTCGGGCAGATGAACGTGCTCATGTTCTCGACGATGCCGAGGATCGGCACATTGACCTTGCGGAACATCGCGATGCCCTTGCGGGCATCGAGAAGCGCGATGTCCTGCGGCGTCGAGACGATCACCGAGCCCGCGAGCGGCACGCGCTGCGACATCGTGAGCTGGGCGTCGCCGGTGCCGGGCGGCATGTCGACCACGAGCACGTCGAGCTCGCCCCATTCGACGTCGCGCAGGAGCTGCTCGAGCGCGCCGATCACCATCGGACCGCGCCAGATCATCGGCGTGTCTTCCTTGACGAGGAAGCCGATCGACATGCACCGCACGCCGTGGTTGACCATCGGCAGCAGATGCTTGCTGTCGGGTGTCGCCGTGGGCCGGCCCGAGATTCCCATCAGGCGCGGCTGCGACGGGCCGTAGATGTCGGCGTCGAGCAGCCCGACGGAATGCCCGAGTCGCGCGAGCGCGACGGCGAGGTTGGTCGCGACCGTCGACTTGCCGACCCCGCCCTTGCCCGACGCCACCGCGATCACGTGCTTGATGCCGGGGAGCGGCACCTTGTGACCGCCGGCGTCGCCCTGTGTCATCGCCTGGCGGCGCGCACCCACGACATTGGCCTGGGTCGCGCCGTGGCCGGCGGCTCTCGCTTGCGGCGCCGCGCCGGGCGTCTTCTCGGCGGTCAGCACCGCGGTCACCGACGTCACGCCGGGAATGGCGCGCACCGCGGCCTCCGCCTTTTTCCGCAACGGCTCGAGGCGGGGGCCGCGCTCGGGCTCGACCTCGATCGAGAAACCGACGTTGGTGCCGCGCACGGCGACGCCCGCCACCATGCCGAGCGAGACGATGTCGCCGCCGCGCTCGTCGTCGCGCACGGCCGAGAGTGCGGCCAAAACGGCGTCTCGGGTGATATCGGGCATGTCCGGATCCTGATTCGGCGCAAAGCCGCGGCCGTCCCGTGACTTATCGGGCCGCCGGGCTCGCGTTTGCGCTAACCTATACCCTGTCATATAAGGCGAGGCCCGCTCCGGCAACACGGACGAGGCGCGAGTTCGGTTCAGCGGAGAGTCGGAATGCCGTGGACGAATCAGGGTGGTGGCGGCGGGGGACCATGGGGCGGCGGCAGTCGCGGCCCCGGCGGTCAGGGGCCGTGGAACCGGGGACCGCAGCCCCCGGACCTCGAGGACCTTCTGCGGCGCAGCCAGGATCGGTTCCGCAAGGTGTTCCCGGGCGGCGCCGGCGGCTCGCGCGGTCTCGTGCTGATCATCCTCGCCGCGATCGCGGTGTGGCTGGCCTCGGGCTTCTACCGCGTCCAGCCCGATGAGCAGGGCGTGGTGATGCGCTTCGGCCAGTGGCTGCCGGACCGGACGACGCTGCCCGGCTTCCACTACCACCTGCCGTTCCCGATCGAGACGGTGCTGACGCCGAAGGTGACGACGGTCAACCGCGTCGACGTCGGCTTCCGCTCGACCAGCGCCGGAACCGGCGCGCGCACCGTCGCCGAGGAAGCGCTGATGCTCACCGGCGACGAGAACATCGTCGACATCAACTTCACCGTGTTCTGGGTGATCAAGGACGCCGGTCAGTTCCTGTTCAACGTCCGCGACCCCGAGGACACCGTGAAGGCGATGGCCGAATCGGCCATGCGCGAGGTGATCGGCAAGACCAAGATCCAGGCGGCGCTCGCCGAGGCGCGGCGCGAGATCGAGACGAGCACGCGCACCCTGCTCCAGCAGATTCTCGACCATTACGGCAGCGGCATCGAGATCACCCAGCTCCAGCTCCAGAAGGTCGATCCGCCGGCGCCGGTGGTCGATGCGTTCCGCGACGTCCAGCGCGCCCGCGCCGACGCCGAGCGCGCCCGCAACGAGGCCGAGTCCTACGCCAACGACATCCTGCCGCGCGCCCGCGGCGACGCCGAGCGCATCATCCAGGAGGCCGAGGCCTACAAGCAGGAGGTCGTCGCGCGCGCCCAGGGCGACGCGCAACGCTTCCTGTCGGTGTACGAGCAGTATCGTCAGGCCAAGGACGTGACGACGCGGCGGATCTATCTCGAGACGATGGAGCAGATCCTCGCCCGCGCCAACAAGATGATCCTCGATCCGAAGGGCGGCTCCGGGGCCGTGCCGTACCTGCCGCTGCCCTCGCTCGCGCCGCGGCCGGCCGCGCCGGCCGAGCCCCCGTCGCAATCGCAGCCGCAATCCAACCCGCCCGCGCGCTGAGGAGAGGCCATGAACACCAACGTCCTCACCGCCATCGGCGTCGCGATCATCGCGCTGGTGATCGTCCTCGCCTCGTCGCTGTTCACCGTGCACCAGACCGAGCAGGCGCTGGTGCTGCAACTCGGCGAGCTCAAGCGCGTGATCAAGGAGCCGGGGCTCAAGCTCAAGATCCCGTTCATCCAGAACGTCGTCTACATGGACAATCGCGTGCTCGACCTCGACCCGCCGGCGGAGGAGGTCATCGCCTCCGACCAGAAGCGGCTGGTCGTCGACGCCGTCGCGCGCTACCGCATCACCGATCCGCTGAAGTTCTTCCAGACCGTCGGCAACGAGCAGGGCCTGCAGGCGCGCCTGTCGCGGATCGTCAACGGCTCGCTGCGCAACGTCATCGGCAACTACACGCTGCTCGACGTCCTGTCGGACCGCCGCGCCGCGATCATGGCCGAGATCCGCGACCAGGTGAACGGCGAGGTGTCCAGCTTCGGCATCGCCGTGATCGACGTCCGGCTGCGCCGCGCCGACCTGCCGCAGGCCAACTCCGACGCGATCTTCCAGCGCATGCGCTCCGAGCGCGACCGCGAAGCGAAGCAGGCGCGCGCCGAGGGCGCCGAGATCGCCCAGCGCATCCGCGCCCGCGCCGAGCGCGAGCGCACGGTCATCACGGCCGAGGCGCAGAAGACGTCGCAGATCGTCCGCGGCGAGGGCGACGGCCAGTCGGTCAAGATCTACGCCGACGCGTTCGGCCGCGACCCGCAGTTCTTCGCGTTCTACCGCTCGATGGAGGCCTACCGGAAGGCGCTCGGCGGCGACAACACGACGATGGTGCTGGCGCCAGACTCCGAGTTCTTCCGCTTCTTCGGCACCGCCGAACCCGACGCCCAGCGTCCTGCCGGCCGCCGCTAGACGCGGCGTCGGAACGGGCCCCGCCGGGCGTCGTTAACCTCCCCGGACCCGCGGTCGTGACGGCGGGACGGCGCCAGCCGTCACGCCACATTTCCACCACAATGGGCGGGCAAGAGGGCGAAGTCCCCAGCCCCCCTTTGCCGTTCCGGCGCTTCCCGGCGGGCTGTGTTTCGGAGGTTAACCTTGATGGTTCCGGTCGTTCGCTCCCTCGCGACGGGTGTTCGCGGCGGCATGGCTTTGATGGCTGTTGCGGGGCTGCTGTTCGCGGCTCCGGCGGTGCCGGCGCAGGCGCGCGGCCCGGAGGGGTTCGGTGATCTCGCGGACCGGCTGCTGCCGGCGGTGGTCAACATCTCGTCGACCCAGGTGAGCCGCGAGCGCGCCCAGCGCGGCCCGGACATCCCGCAGTTCCCGCCCGGCTCGCCGTTCGAGGAGTTCTTCCGCGACTTCCTCGACCGCAACCGCCCCGACGCGCCGCCGCGCCGGGTCACCTCGCTGGGCTCCGGCTTCATCATCGATCCCTCGGGCTACGTCGTGACCAACAACCACGTCATCGACGACGCCGAGGAGATCACCGTCATCCTCCAGGACAACACCAACCTGAAAGCGAAGCTCGTCGGCAAGGATTCCAAGACCGACATCGCGCTGCTGAAGGTCGACACCGACAAGAAGCTGCCGTCGGTGAAGTTCGGCGACTCCGACAAGACCCGGGTCGGCGACTGGATCATCGCGATCGGCAACCCGTTCGGCCTCGGCGGCACGGTGACGGCGGGCATCATCTCCGCCCGTGCCCGCGACATCAACTCGGGGCCGTACGACGACTATCTGCAGACCGACGCGTCGATCAACACCGGCAACTCCGGCGGTCCGATGTTCAACATGGACGGCGACGTCATCGGCGTGAACACCGCGATCCTGTCGCCGAGCGGCGGCTCGATCGGCATCGGCTTCGCGATTCCATCACGTCTCGTCATGACGGTCGTCGACCAGCTCCGGGAATTCGGCGTGACCAAGCGCGGCTGGCTCGGCGTCCGCATCCAGACGGTCACCGACGACATCGCCGAGAACCTCGGACTCAACAAGGCCCGCGGCGCGCTTGTCGCCGGCACGACCGAGGGCGGTCCGGCGGAGAAGGCCGGCATCGAGGCCGGCGACGTGATCACCAAGTTCGACGGCAAGGACGTCCCGGATATGCGTCGGCTGCCGCGCATCGTCGCCGAGACGCCGATCGAGAAGGAAGTCCCGGTCGAGGTCTGGCGCAAGGGCAAGAGCACCCAGGTCAAGGTGAAGGTCGGCGAGCTCAAGGAGGAGGAGGCGCAGGCCAAGGACGAAAGCGCGCCCGCGCCCGAGGCGACGCCGCGCGACACCACCACCGTGCTCGGACTGACGCTCTCGTCGCTGACGCCGGCGCTGCGCGATCGCTACAAGCTCGACCCGAACGTGAAGGGGGTCATCATCACCCAGGTCGCCAACGATTCGCCCGCGCGCGGTCAGGGCCTGACCCCCGGCGACGTGATCCTCGAGGCGGCGTCGAAGAAGGTGTCGGCGCCCAAGGAGGTCCAGGCGGCGGTGGAGGATGCGAAGTCGAAGAAGCGGAAGTCGGTGCTGCTGATGGTCGAGGGGCGCAACGGCCAGAACTTCGTGGTTCTGCCGCTGGAGGCCCGACGCTGACCCTGCGCCGACCGCCATCGAAGCGAGGACGGGCGCCGGTGGCGCCCGTTTTCGTTTCCGGAGACTCAGGCTTTGGCGACGATCTCGTCGTCGCGATAGCCCTGCAGGTAGAGGAGCGAGCGCAGGTCGCCGTGGGTGATGCGCACCGCCGCCTCGGCCGCGACCGCGGGCTTGGCGTGGAACGCGACGCCGAGCCCCGCCGCCTTCAGCATGGGGAGGTCGTTGGCCCCGTCGCCGACCGTCAGCGCGTCGGCGGGCGTGAGGCCGCGGTCCGACGCGAGCTTCCGCAGCGCCGCTTCCTTGGCCTCGCGACCGAGGATCGGCTCGGCGACGCGGCCCATGAGATGACCCCCGAGAACCACGAGCTCATTGGCCTGATGCGTATCGAATCCCAGCCGCTCCTTGATCCGGCCAGTGAACCAGGTGAAGCCGCCCGAGACCAGCGCCGTGTAGGCGCCGTGGGCGCGCATCGTCGCCACCAGCTCGGGCGCGCCCGGCATGACGCGGACGCGCTGCATCGCCGCCTGCAGCACCTTGTCGGGCAGCCCCCGCAGCAGCGCGACCCGCTCGCGCACGGCGGCGGCGAAGTCGAGCTCGCCGTTCATCGCCCGGCGGGTGATGTCGGCGACGCGGTCGCGGGCGCCGACGAAATCGGCCAGCTCGTCGAGCATCTCGTTCTCGATGATCGTCGACTCCATGTCGGCGACCAGCAGCTTCTTGCGACGGCCGTCGGCGGGAACGACGTTGATGTCGACCGGTTGATCGTCGACCGCGGCGCGAACACGGCTCAGGACCGTCGCGGGATCGCCGTCGAACGGGATGTCGCAGGCGCGCCCCGGCGCGAGCCATGCCGGCGCCGCGGTGACGCCGACGCGCGCGGCCTCGTCGGCAGCGAGTTCAACCGTGGAGTTGTCGAGAGCGCCGCCCGTGCCGGCGACGAGGGAAAGGACCGAACGCATGGCCGGCATATTGCGAGCGGGGTCGGGGCTTGGCAAGCGCGGCCGCGCTGCGCTCGCGTCGGCGGTGCCGAGTCGCGTCGGCGGTTTTCGCTGAGGTACGATGGAGCATGCCCGTGACGAAGACACCGATCATCGTCGTCGCCGGGCCGACGGCCAGCGGCAAGTCGGCGCTCGCGCTGCGGCTCGCCGAGGATTTCGGCGGGACGATCATCAACGCCGATTCGATGCAGGTGTACGCCGGCATCGAGATCCTCACGAGTCAGCCTGGGCATGAGGCGCGCGAGCGCAAGCCGCACCGGCTGTACGGGGTCCTCGACGCCGCCGATCCGTGCTCGGCGGCACGCTGGCGCGATCTTGCCCGCGAGGAGATCGCCCGCACCGACGACGCCGGTCGCGTGGCGATCCTCGTCGGCGGCACGGGGCTCTATCTCCGCACGCTCGTGCATGGCATCGCCGATCTCCCGCCCATCCCCGACGAGGCGCGGCAGGAGGCGCGCCGCCGTCACGCGGCGCTCGGTGGCGAGGCTTTCCGCATCGAGCTTGCCACGCTCGACCGCGACGCTGCCGACCGTCTCCACGCCGGCGACACCCAGCGCCTGATCCGCGCCTACGAAGTGGCGCTCGGGACCGGCACGCCGCTGTCCCAATGGCAACGGCGGGCCAACGGCGACGCCGATGGCGCGCTGCCCGCGTTCACGATCGTCCTCGACCCGCCGCGGGTCGATCTCCGTGCCGCCATCGCCGAGCGGTTGCGCGGGATGGTCAGGGCCGGCGCGCTCGACGAGGTGCGGAGGTTGCGCGCGCGGCGACTGCCCGACGACCGTCCGGCGATGAAGGCGCTCGGGGTACGCGAGTTCGCCCGCCACCTCGATGGCGAAGGGTCGCTGGAGGACGCGATCGCCGCCACGGCAGTCGCGAGCGGCCAGTATGCCAAGCGGCAGTCGACCTGGTTTCGCCACCAGATGGATGCCGACGCGCGGGTCGATGCGCAACTTTCGGAAAGCGTTTACGCGGAATTAAATTCTAAAGTTTCAAATTTCCTCTTGACCGGGAAAGATTGACGCCTTAGGTTCCGCGCAGCTTTGGACGGGGCCAGCACGGCGCTGCGCCCCGTTTGTCGTCCGCGAGGGGTGCCGCCGCGGAGCGGATTTGGACGGAGTGGAGTGATGAAGACCGTTGAGATGACTGGATCGGATCTCGTGCTGGCGACCTTGAAGGATCTCGAGGTCGAGCACGTCTTCGGCTATCCGGGCGGAGCGGTGCTGCCGATCTACGATTCGCTGTTCAAGCAGAACGCCCTGCGCCACATCCTCGTGCGCCAGGAAGGCGGCGCCGTGCACGCGGCCGAGGGCTACGCGCGCTCAACCGGCAAGGTCGGCGTCGTGCTGGTGACCTCGGGCCCGGGCGCGACCAACGCCGTCACCGGCCTCACCGACGCGCTGATGGATTCGATTCCGATCGTGTGTCTCACCGGCCAGGTGCCGACCCACCTGATCGGCAACGACGCGTTCCAGGAGGCGGACACCACCGGCATCACGCGGCCGTGCACGAAGCACAACTATCTCGTGAAGAACGTGAACGACCTCGAGCGCGTGCTGAACGAGGCGTTCTACGTGGCGAGCTCGGGACGGCCCGGCCCGGTGGTGGTCGATCTGCCGAAGGACGTGCTGCAGGCCAAGGTGAAGTACCAGGGCCTCGCCGCGAAGGGCGCGGCGAAGAACCACCCGAGCTACAAGCCGGTTACCAAGGGTGATCCCGCGGCGATCGCCGAGGCCGTCGCGCTGATGAGCAACGCCAAGCGGCCGATCTTCTACACCGGCGGCGGAGTCATCAACTCCGGCCTGCAGGCGTCGAAGCTGCTGCAGCAGCTCGTGAAGGAGACCGGCTTCCCGATCACCAACACGCTGATGGGGCTCGGCGGCTATCCCGCGTCCGACGGGCAGTTCGTGGGCATGCTCGGCATGCACGGCACCTACGAGGCGAACCTCGCGATGCACGGCTGCGACGTGATGGTCTGTGTCGGCGCGCGGTTCGACGACCGCGTGACGGGCAAGATCGCCGCGTTCGCGCCGAATGCGAAGAAGATCCACATCGACATCGATCCGTCGTCGATCAACAAGAACGTGCTGGTCGACGTGGCGATCGTCGGCGACGTCGCGCAGGTGCTGAAGCAGATCATCAAGGCCTGGCAGGAGACGCCGAGGAAGCCCGACCGCAGGGCGCTCGCCGAGTGGTGGAAGCAGATCGACAAGTGGCGCGCCCGCAACTGCCTCGCCTACGAGAAGAGCGCGAAGCTGATCAAGCCGCAGTACGCGCTCGAGCGGCTCGCGCACCACATGGCGGGCAAGGACACCTACATCACGACCGAGGTGGGCCAGCACCAGATGTGGGCGGCGCAGTTCCTGAAGTTCGAGAAGCCGCGCCACTGGCTGACGTCGGGCGGCCTCGGCACGATGGGCTACGGCCTGCCGGCGGCGATCGGCGCGCAGGTCGCGCATCCCGACGCGCTGGTGGTCGACGTCGCCGGCGAGGCCTCGATCATGATGAACATCCAGGAGATGTCGACGGCGATCCAGTACCGCCTGCCGGTGAAGATCTTCATCCTCAACAACCAGTACATGGGGATGGTGCGGCAGTGGCAGGAGCTGCTGCACGGCGGCCGCTACTCGGAATCCTACATGGAGAGCCTGCCGGACTTCGTGAAGCTGGCCGAGGCGTTCGGCGCCGTGGGGCTGCGCGCGGAGAACCCGTCGCAGCTCGACGACGTGATCGAGGAGATGATCGCGACCAAGAGGACGGTCATCGCCGACATCATGGTCGATCCGGCGGAGAACTGCTTCCCGATGATCCCGTCGGGCGCCGCCCACAACGAGATGCTGCTCGGCCCCGCCGACAAGGCCGCGAAGCCGATCTCGGAAGAGGGCATGGTTCTCGTCTGAGCCGGGCGCTGCCCGACACGGAATCGGCGCGTCACCGAGATAACAAGAGAATATGTGCGAGAGGGCTTGAGGGTGGCCAACAACAACGCGACCAACAACAACGACGTCCGCGTCCACACGATCGCGGTGGTGGTCGACAACGAAGCGGGCGTGCTCGCGCGCGTCATCGGGCTGTTCTCCGGACGCGGCTACAACATCGAGAGCCTGACGGTGGCCGAGATCGATCCCGAGACCAAGCGCTCGCGCATCACCATCGTGACCTCGGGCACGCCGCAGGTGGTCGAGCAGATCAAGGCGCAGTTGCGGCGGCTGGTGCCGGTCCACAGCGTCGCCGACCTGACCATGGAAGGCCCGGCGGTCGAGCGCGAACTCGCCCTGGTGAAGGTGGTCGCGACCGGCGAGAAGCGCGTCGAATCGCTCCGCATCGCCGACGTGTTCCGCGCCGGCGTCGTCGACTCGACCACCCGGTCGTTCACCTTCGAGATCACCGGCTCGACCGAAAAGATCAATGCTTTCATCAAGCTGATGGGTCCGCTGGGGCTCAAGGAGCTGTCGCGCACCGGGGTGGTTGCTATTGCCCGGGGCGAAAAGCCCATCTAAAACACTCGCCCCGCATTCACCCGCCCCTCCGAGGGGCCCCTTTGGGCCTGCTTCGCGGGACGTCCAACCGAGGAATACGCTGATGCGCGTCTATTACGATCGCGATGCCGATGTGAATTTGATCAAGGGCAAGAAGGTGGCCATCGTCGGCTACGGCAGCCAGGGTCACGCCCATGCCCTCAATCTCAAGGACTCCGGCGTGAAGGACGTGGTCGTCGCGCTGCGCCCGGGATCGGCGACCGCGAAGAAGGCCGAGGCGGCGGGCCTCAAGGTCGTGACGCCGGCCGAGGCCGCGAAGACCTCGGACGTGGTCATGATCCTCGTCCCCGACGAGCTGCAGGCGGCGCTCTGGAAGGAGGAGCTCCGCGACAACATGAAGAAGGGTGCGGCGCTCGCCTTCGCCCACGGCTTCAACATCCATTTCAAGCTGATCGAGCCGCGCCCCGACCTCGACGTGTTCATGGTCGCGCCGAAGGGTCCGGGACACACGGTGCGCTCCGAGTACCAGCGCGGCGGCGGCGTGCCGTGCCTGATCGCGGTGGCGCAGGACGCGAGCGGCAGCGCCCATGACGTCGGCCTGTCGTACGCGTCGGCCATCGGCGGCGGCCGCTCGGGCGTGATTGAGACGACGTTCCGCGAGGAATGCGAGACCGATCTGTTCGGCGAGCAGGTCGTGCTGTGCGGCGGCCTCACCTCGCTGATCCAGGCCGGGTTCGAGACGCTGGTCGAGGCCGGCTACGCCCCCGAGATGGCCTACTTCGAGTGCCTCCACGAGGTGAAGCTGATCGTCGACCTGATCTACGAGGGCGGCATCGCCAACATGCGCTACTCGATCTCCAACACCGCCGAGTACGGCGACTACACGCGCGGTCCGCGCGTCGTCGACGCCGCGACCAAGGCGCGCATGAAGGAGATCCTGTCCGAGATCCAGACCGGCAAGTTCGCCCGCGACTGGGTGCTCGAGAACCAGGCCGGCCAGCCGAGCTTCAAGGCGATGCGCCGCGCGTCCGCCGAGCACCCGATCGAGCAGGTCGGCGAGAAGCTCCGCGCGATGATGCCGTGGATCGCCAAGAACAAGCTGGTCGACAAGACCCGCAACTAGCGGGATCCCCCGGGAGAGGGAATCGGGGCGGGACTTCGGTCCCGCCCTTTTCTTTTGGTCGGCGGGTCTTTTGGCTGGCGGGACGGCGTCGCGCCTCAGCCGAACGCGCGATAGAAGAAGATCGCGGTCACCGTCGCGTTCACGCAGTTGATGAACAGCCGCACCCGCTTCGGATCGACGCTGCGGGCGATGCGCGCGCCGGCGTAGCCGCCCAGCGCCGCGGCCACCGCCATCACGATCGCCTCCCGCCACCACACCTGCCCCGCGACCGCGAACGAGACGACGGCGATGGTGTTCATCGAGCCGACGAGCAGCGTCTTGGCCGCGTTCATCGACCGCAGATCCGTGGCGCCGAACAGGCTCCAGGTGGCGAGCGTCATCAGACCGACGGCGCCGCCGAAATAGCCGCCGTAGATCGCCAGCACGAACTGCACGACGAACAGCCCGACGCGGCCGATCCGCACGAACCGACGCAACATGGCGGCGGCCTTCGGGCCGAAGGCAAACGCGAGCGCCGCGAGCAGCAAGAGCCACGGCACCACGGCGTCGAACATCCGCACCGGAGTGAGCAGCAGCAGGAGCGCGCCGAGGAACCCGCCGAAGATGCTGACCGGCAGCAGGGCCTTGACCGAGACGCCGTGGACGTCGCGGAACTCGCCCATGTAGGCGAGCGAGCCGGTCACCGCGCCGGGGAACAGCGCGACAGTGCTGGTGGCGTTGGCGCCGACCGAGGGCACGCCGGTGAAGACCAGCGCCGGGAACGTGACGAACGTCCCCCCGCCGGCGGCGGAGTTCATCGCTCCGGCGACAAAGGCGGCGGCCGCCAATAGAACGAAAGAACTGACCAAATCGACCTCCGGCGGGGCGCAGCGTTCGCGGTCCCGGTTGGTGTGCGCCTCGCGCGGTGTGGCAGCCGTGGGCGGAGCGAAGCCGGTCCGGCTCAAAAAGCCCCCCGTCCGGGCGGCGGAGCGCCGAGCGGCTGTCTGCAAAGTGCCACAAATCCGCGGGAAACTCAGCCCATCGAAGCGGCGCGGCGCGGAGCCGCCCGGCGGGCGACGTTCCGCTTCGTGCCCCGACATTCAATAAAAAATGACCCTTGATTCCCCCGTACCACCTTGCGAAGCGCCCGAGGGGCAGCGTAAATAATAATCGTTAACCAGACCGGTCATGTTAAGCCGGTGTTAACGTCGAAAGTGGAGCCTTTTCAAGGCTGTCGCCGTGACGCAAAGGGGTCGCGACGGCCGCTCGAAAAAGGACCGCTCGGCGCTTATGTGGAGTGTACTTGCCGCGCGGACGGCAAGTCTGTCGGAGCCAAGGACGGCGATAGGAACGATGACGCGGACCGACGCACACGCACTGACCAGCACGACGCTCGTCGCGTCGCGCGCGGTCGCGCGCGCCGTCGTTCTCACCACGCTGCGACTTACGGGCCCCTGAGCGTGCCGTGTCGGCCGTTCAGGGGGAGCGTACCCGTCGCAACCCGAATCGCAGCGAGAGACCCAGAATGAGCCCGACCCAAACCAACGACCGCGTCATCATCTTCGACACCACGTTGCGCGACGGCGAGCAATCGCCCGGCGCATCGATGAACCTCGACGAGAAGCTGCGCATCGCGCAGGCGCTCGCCGAGCTCGGCGTCGACGTCATCGAAGCGGGATTCCCGATCGCGTCCAACGGCGACTTCGAGGCGGTGCGCGAGATCGCGCGCACCGTCAAGGGCGCCCGCATCTGCGGATTGGCCCGCGCCCAGAAGGGCGACATCGAGCGCGCCGCCGAGGCGTTGAAGCCCGCCGAGGCCAGGCGCATCCACACGTTTCTCTCCACCTCGCCGCTGCACATGAAATACAAGCTGCAGATGGAGCCCGAGCAGGTCTACCAGGCCGTCATCGACTCGGTGTCGTACGCGCGCAACTTCGTCGACGATGTCGAGTGGAGTCCCGAGGACGGCTCGCGCACCGAGCACGACTTCCTCTGCCGCACCGTCGAGGCGGCGATCAAGGCCGGCGCGTCCACCATCAACATCCCCGATACCGTCGGCTACTCGGTTCCCGAGGAATTCGCGGCGCTGATCGCGATGCTGAAGAACCGCGTGCCGAACATCGACAAGGCGGTGATCTCGGTTCACTGCCACAACGATCTCGGCCTCGCCGTCGCCAACTCGCTGGCCGCGGTGCGCGCCGGCGCGCGTCAGGTGGAGTGCACCATCAACGGCCTCGGCGAGCGGGCGGGCAACGCCGCGCTCGAGGAGGTCGTCATGGCGCTGCGCACCCGCGGCGACATCATGCCGTTCCGGACCGGCATCAAGACCGAGAACATCACCAAGGTATCGCGGATGGTGTCCGGGGTGACGGGGTTCGCGGTGCAGCCGAACAAGGCCATCGTCGGCGCCAACGCGTTCGCCCACGAGTCGGGCATCCACCAGCACGGCATGCTCAAGCACGCCGGCACCTACGAGATCATGAAACCCGAGGACGTCGGCCTCACCAAGTCGAACCTGGTGATGGGCAAGCACTCGGGCCGCCATGCGTTCAAGGCGAAGCTCAAGGACCTCGGCATCGAGGTCGGCGACAACGCCCTCGAGGAGGCGTTCCGGCGCTTCAAGGATCTCGCCGACAAGAAGAAAGACATCTTCGACGAGGACATCATCGCGCTGGTGGACGACGAGGTCGTGCGCGCCAACGACCGCATCCATCTGGTGAGCCTCAAGGTGGTGGCCGGCACCGACGGTCCGCAGAGCGCGACGCTCAAGCTCGAGGTTGACGGCGCGCCGCGCTCGACCACGGCGACCGGCGACGGCCCGGTGGACGCGACCTTCCAGGCCATCCGCGAGCTGTTCCCGCACGAGGCCAAGCTCAAGCTGTTCCAGGTCCACGCCGTCACCGCCGGCACCGATGCCCAGGCGGGAGTGACCGTGCGACTCGAGGAAAATGGACGAACCGTTAACGGCCAGGGCGCCGATACCGACACCCTGGTCGCCGCGGCGCGCGCTTATGTGAACGCTCTTAACAAGCTTTTAACCAAGCGCGAGAAGAAAGTATCGGCGCAGTCCGCGTGAGCGGTCCGCACCGAGGGGGTCTTTAGGGCGGCTAGCCGCTCATGGTGCCGGCGGGGGCGATGGTCGTCTCCGCCGCGGAAGCGAGGTGCAATGTTTTCTCGACTGTTGGGTTGGCTGTCCAGCGACATGGCGATCGACCTTGGTACGGCCAACACGCTCGTCTACGTGAAGGGGCGGGGGATTGTTCTCAACGAGCCGTCGGTCGTCGCGATCGCGACGGTGAAGGGGAAGAAGCAGGTTCTGGCCGTCGGTGACGAGGCGAAGATGATGCTCGGCCGCACGCCGGGGAACATCGAGGCGATCCGTCCGCTCCGCGACGGCGTCATCGCCGACTTCGAGATCGCCGAGGAGATGATCAAGCACTTCATCCGCAAGGTGCACAACCGCCGCTCGTTCGCGAGCCCGCAGATCATCGTCTGCGTGCCGTCGGGATCGACCGCGGTCGAGCGCCGCGCGATTCAGGAATCGGCCGAGTCGGCCGGGGCGCGCCGCGTGTTCCTCATCGAGGAGCCGATGGCGGCGGCGATCGGCGCCGGTCTTCCCGTCACCGAGCCGACCGGCTCGATGGTGGTCGACATCGGCGGCGGTACCACGGAAGTCGCGGTGCTCTCGCTCGGCGGTATCGTCTACGCCCGCAGCGTCCGCGTTGGCGGCGACAAGATGGACGAGGCGATCATCGCCTACATCCGCCGCAACCATAACCTGCTGATCGGCGAGGGCTCGGCCGAGCGCATCAAGAAGGAAATCGGGTCGGCCTGCCCGCCCGAGGACGGCGAAGGCCGCACCATGGAGATCAAGGGCCGCGACCTGATGAACGGCGTGCCGAAGGAGCTGATCGTCTCCGAGCGCCAGATCGCCGAATCGCTGGCCGAACCGGTGGGCGCCATCATCGAGGCGGTCAAGGTGGCGCTGGAGCACACCGCCCCCGAACTGGCGGCCGACATCGTCGACAAGGGCATCGTGCTGACCGGCGGCGGCGCCCTGCTGTCCAACCTGGATTACGTTCTGCGCCACGCCACCGGCCTGCCGGTGTCGATCGCCGACGACCCGCTGTCCTGCGTGGCACTGGGCACCGGCCGCGCCCTTGAGGAAATGCCGAAGCTGAAGAACGTGCTGACCAGCATGTACTAGTTTTTGGTATACTAGATGTAGTAGTTTGACGAGGGCCGGCCGCCAGCGAGTCTGGCGGCCGAGCCGTACGGGAACGGAGGACCCCTCGTGAAACAGTCCGGTGCGGTCGGACGTCTCGCAACGCTGCGCCACTTGGCCCAGCGCTTCGCCTTCGTCTCCCTGATCATCGCCGCCGTGGCGCTGATGCTTCTGGGCAAGGCAGACGTCCTTCTGATCGAGCGTACCCGCACGGTGGTCGCCGACGCGCTCGCCCCCATCCTCGACATGATGTCGCGGCCGGCGGCGTCGATCGCCGAGGTGGTCGAGAGCGTGCGCGAGCTGGCGGCGCTCAGGACCGAGAACGCCCGCCTCAAGGCCGAGAACCATCGCCTGCTGCACTGGCAGACGGTGGCCCGCCGCCTCGACAACGAAAACTCGATCCTGCACGAGCAGCTCAACGTGGTGCCCGATCCGGATCCCGCCTTCATCACCGCCCGCGTGATCGGCGACCTGGGATCGGCCTTCGGACATTCCATGCTGCTGAACGCCGGCGCCCGCCATGGCGTGCGCAAGGGGCAGGCGGTGCTGTCGGGCGAGACCCTGGTCGGCTACATCGCCGAGGTCGGCGAACGCTCGTCGCGCCTGCTGCTGCTGACCGACATCAACGCCCACGTCCCGGTGGTGGTCGAGAGCACCCGCACCCGCGCCATCCTGGCCGGCGACAACGACAAGCGGCCCAAGCTCAACTACCTGGCCGGCAATCCCTCCATCTCCATCGGCGACCGCGTGGTGACCTCGGCCTCGGGCGCCGCCTTCCCGCCCGGCCTGCCCATCGGCGTGGTGGTGTCGGCCGTGGACGGCACCTACCGGGTCGAGCCCTTCGTCCATCGCCATGAGCTCGAATACGTCGCGGTGGTCGATTACGGCCTGGGCGGCGTGCTGCTGTTCGACAAGCCGCCCGAGCCGGTCCGGCGCCGCGGCGCCAGCGCCCCGCCGCCGCCACCGCCTGCCGCGAGCGGTGGAGAAGGCAATTGAAGCCATCCCTTCTGGTGCGGATGGACGGCTGGGCGCGCCAGTTCGTGCCCTTCGGCGTCACCCTGATCCTGCTGCTGCTGACCGCCATTCCGACGCGGCTGCCGTTTTTCGCCGGCATCGCGCCGATGCTGCCGATGATGGGCGTGTACTACTGGGCCATCTACCGCCCCGACCTGCTGCCGGCCTGGGCCGCCTTCCTGGTGGGGTTCCTGTTCGACATCATCGCCGGCACGCCGCTCGGCGTTAACGCCCTGGTACTGCTTCTCGTGCAAGGTACCGCCGCGTCCCAGCGCAAGTTCTTCCTGGGCAAGTCGTTCCTGGTGGCGTGGTGGGCCTTCGGCCTGCTCGCCGCCGGCGCCATCGGCCTGTCGTGGCTGCTGGTCTCGATCCTCAAGGTGCATGCCATCGACCCCGCGCCGGTGATGTTCGAGTACGTCTTGACCATGGGGGTCTTCCCCCTGCTGACCTGGCTGCTGGCGCGCACGCAGATGACGTTCCTGAAGGACGTGTAGGCGAAGGGCATGTACCACGACAACGACCGCGCCAAGATGTTCAGCCGCCGGGCGGTCATGCTCGCCGGTGGCAAGGCCGCGCTGGTCGGCGCCCTGGCGGCCCGCATGTACTACCTGCAGGTCCTCGAGGCCGACAAGTACACGACGCTGGCCGAGGACAACCGCATCAGCATGCGCCTGCTGCCGCCGCCGCGCGGCCTGATCCTCGACCGCAACGGCATCGCCATGGCCATCAACCAGCACAATTATCGGGTGCTGGTGGTCAACGAGCGCACGCCGTCGCTCGACTACACGCTGGATTCGTTGGCGCGCATCATCACCCTCACCGACAACGACCGCGCCCGCATCCACAAGGAGGCCCGGCGCCGGCGCAGCTTCGTGCCGGTCACCGTGCGCGAGAACCTGTCGTGGGAAGAGGTGGCCAAGATCGAGGTCAACGCCCCCGACCTGCCCGGCGTGGTCATCGATGTCGGCCAGAGCCGCTTCTACCCGCTGGAGGGCCTGGGCGCCCACATCCTCGGATACGTGGCGGTGCCGTCCGAGAACGACCTCACCGGCGACCCGCTGGAGGAACTGCCCGGCTTCCGCATCGGCAAGGCCGGGGTCGAGAAGATCTACGACGTGGCGCTGCGCGGCCGCAGCGGCACCAGCGCCGTCGAGGTCAATGCCGTGGGCCGCGTCATCCGCGAGCTGGAGCGCAAGGAGGGCGAACCGGGCGTCGACCTCAACCTGACCCTCGACCTGCGCCTGCAGGAATACGCCGCCCAGCGCCTGGGCGAGGAAAGCGCCTCGGTGGTGGTGATGGACATCCACACCGGCGACGTGCTGGTGATGGCCTCGACGCCGTCCTTCGATCCCAACGCCTTCAACCGCGGCCTGACCTCCGAGGAATGGAAGGAGCTGATCAACAACCCGCGCTCGCCGCTGACCAACAAGGCGATCGCCGGCACCTTCGCGCCCGGCTCGACCTTCAAGCTGGTGGTGGCGCTGGCGGCGCAGGAAAGCGGCCTGATCAATCCGGCGCAGACAGTGTTCTGCAAGGGCCACACCGAGCTCGGCAGCATCAAGTTCCACTGCTGGAAGAAGGGCGGCCACGGCTCGGTCGACCTGATCAACGCCCTCAAGGGCTCGTGCGACGTCTATTTCTACGAGATCGCCCGGCGCATCGGCTACGAGAAGATCGCCGAGATGGCCAAGCGCTTCGGCCTGTCGGCCCCCACCGGCATCGACCTGCCCGGCGAGCGCGCCGGCCTGATCCCCAACAAGGACTGGAAGCGCGCCACCATGGCCCAGCCTTGGCACCCCGGCGAGACGCTGATCAACGCGATCGGCCAGGGCTACTGCATCGCCACCCCCCTGCAGCTGGCGGTAATGACCGCCCGCATCGCCAACGGCGGCTTCGCGGTGGTGCCCCACGTCGCCCGCGACCGCATCGCCGACAAGCACGCCGAGCCCCGCCCCGCCCCGTCCTGGCCGTCTTGCGGCTGCTCCAGCAAGTCCATCCAGATGGTGCGCAAGGGCATGAACGCGGTGTCCAACGAGCCGGGCGGCACCGCCTACCGCGCCCGCATCGAGCAGGAGGGCATGTGGCTGTCCGGCAAGACCGGCACCGCGCAGGTCCGCCGCATCACCATGCGCGAGCGTGAGACCGGGGTGAAGAAGAACGAGGAATTGCCCTGGAAGGAGCGCGACCACGCCCTGTTCGTGGCCTACGCCCCCGAGCACGAGCCCCGCTACTCCATCGCCGTGGTGGTCGAGCATGGCGGCGGCGGTTCCGCCGTGGCGGCGCCGATCGCCCGCGACATCATGATCGAGGTCCAGAAGCGCGAGCGCGCCCGCGTCGCCGAGAAGGAAGGGGGACGGAGCTGATGCTCAGACCCACGCCCCGCTTGTCGTCGCGCCTGAACCGCACCGAACTCACCTGGCGCGACAAGATCTGGCACATCAACTGGTCGCTGATCGGGCTGCTGACCTCGGTGGCCTGCATCGGCTTCCTGACGCTCTATTCCGCCGCCCAGGGCTCGATGGAGCCGTGGGCGATGAAGTCGATCCTGCGCTTCGGCCTCGGCATCTCGATCATGCTGGCGGTGTCGGTCGTCGATCTCCGCTTCTGGATGCGCTACGCCTACGGGCTCTACCTGGTGTCCATGGTGCTGCTGGTGCTGGTCGACCTCAAGGGCACCATCGGCATGGGCGCGCAACGGTGGATCGACCTCGGATTCATCCAGCTTCAGCCCTCCGAGCTGATGAAGATCGCGCTGATCCTGACGCTGGCGCGCTATTTCCATGGCGCCACCCTGCAGGATGTCGGCCGCCCCCTCTTCCTGCTGCCGCCCATCGGCATGGTGCTGGCCCCGGTCGGCCTGGTGCTCAAGCAGCCCGACCTCGGCACCGCCATGATGCTGCTGATGACCGCCGCCGCCCTGTTCTTCATGGCCGGGGTGCGCATGTGGAAATTCGCGATCATCGGCGGGCTCGGCCTGGGGGCGATCCCGGTGGCGTGGCAGTTCCTGCACGACTACCAGCGCAAGCGCGTCCTCATCTTCCTCAATCCCGACCAGGACCCCCTGGGCGCCGGCTACCACATCACCCAGTCGAAGATCGCGCTGGGCTCGGGCGGCCTGTTCGGCAAGGGCTACATGATGGGGACGCAAAGCCGCCTCAACTTCCTGCCCGAGAAGCAGACGGACTTCATCTTCACCATGTTCGCCGAGGAATGGGGCATGATCGGCGGGCTGGTGCTGCTGACCCTCTACGTCCTTCTGGTCGCCTACGGCTACGCCATCGCGCTGCGTTGCCGCAGCCAGTTCGGGCGCCTGGTGGCGCACGGGATGACCACCACCTTCTTCCTCTACTTCTTCATCAACACGGCCATGGTGATGGGGCTGGTGCCGGTGGTGGGTGTGCCGCTGCCGCTGATCTCCTACGGCGGCACCGCCATGCTGTCGCTGCTGTTCGGCTGGGGCCTGGTGATGAGCGCCTACATCCACCGCGACGTGCCGATCGGCCGGCGGGGCGCCCACGAAGATTAGTCACGCTTGGGGACTAGCCGCGCACGATAAGGGCTGGCCGGGTTGCCGCCCGGCGGCGTCGACCCCAGATGCAAGGTGTCGGAAGCGGCAACTGCTTCATCGGGGAAACCCGAGAAAAACAGAAACCGTTTCCGCAAAGCGGAGGCCCGCATTTGCCCAACGGCGTGCGGGCCTTCGTCTGTTCCGGTGCCTGATGACCGGTCAGACGTCGCGCTCGGGATCGATGTCGTGCGAGCGCTTGCCGTACTTGTCGGTGAAGGACGGCCCGTCCGAGATCTCCACATGCGAGCGATGGTGGGTCGCGCGGTGGATGAAGTGGTGCTGCAGCTCGAACATGTGACGCCACAGCTCGAAAGTCTGGCGGGTCGCGTTCGACCACGCCTCCATCCAGGCCTTCTGGAATTCCGCCATGGTCTTCAGGGGGTCTTGGGTGCCCATCTCATCCTCCGCGGAATCGGGGAACAGCGCCCTGTTCTCTTCGACAATGGTAGCAAAAGCGGAGGCGCCACGCCACCCGGCCACCGGGTGCGTCGGTGGCACCCCCTCCGACTCAGCCGGCCAGGGCGGCGTCCCGGTCCGGGAAGATGGACAGGATCTTGGCGAAGCCCGAGACGTCGAACACTTCGCGGATGTGCGGCTTCATCGAGCACAGCAGGAACTTGCGGCCGCCCCGGGTCATCTTGGCCCCGACCAGGACCACGCGCAGGCCGGCGCTCGAGATGTACTCCATCTCGGAGAAGTCGATCAGGATCTTCGCAGCACCGCCGTTGACGACCTGCAAGACCTTGCCCTCGAAGGCCTTGGCCGTTGCGCTATCCACGCGAGCCACGGGGATCAGCACTGCCGCATCGCCGATCTGCTCTTCGCGAATTTCCATATCCTCAGTTCTCCTGTTCCTCGGTTCGCTTCCACAGCCGGGTGAAGTTGTGCCCGGCTTCGTGCACGTACTCGGTGCTGTCCATGAATTCCTTCACGAGGAAAACCCCGAGGCCGCCGATGCGGCGCTCCTCGACCCCGGCGTCGAGGTCGGGTTCCGGGGCTTCCGTGAACGGGTTGTATTCCTGGGCGTCGTCCTCGATCTCCGTCATCAACGTGCCGTCCGTCAACCGGAAGCGTACGTGGATCTCATGGCGATGATCGTCGCGGTAGCCATAGGAAACTATGTTTGTGATCAGTTCGTCGAGACAAAGGTTCAGGTTGAAGGCGATTTTCTCGGCCAACCCGTTGCGCTCGACGAATTCGTTGACCAGCACCGCCAGCCGCTGCAGCTCGTCGAGGTCATTGCCGATGATGACCTCCAGCCTGTTGTGCGCAGCCGGGGGGGGGGGCGGAGGGGCGGGGTCCGCGGCCACCGCATCCTTCGCCACCGCGGCAGCCGGTTCCACCCGTGCGACCCGCACCACCTTGGCCCTGACCGGCTTCGGCTCCGGCTTGGCGTCCGGCTTGGGTTTGACCGGCTTGGCGGTGATGGTGACCTTGGTGACGGGGGGCTCGGGGGTGGCGGGCGTCGCGGGGGCAGCAGGCGTCTCGGACGCCACGGCGGGCATCGGAACGGCCGCCGGCGCGGGAGCCGCGGGCGGCGCCTCGGCTTCGGACACGGCCGGCTTGAAACCGGTCAGCGCCAGGCGCGGTGCCGCCGAGGCATCCTCGGCCACCTCGCCCACGCTGGGCGCGTCGAAGCGGAGCGACAGCATGGTGATGTCGTCGAACTGCGGCGCCTCGTCCACGAACGTCTCCACCGAGGCCTGCACCCCGGCGATGACCTGCGACGGCTCCAGCCCGCCCAGCGTGCCGAACGCCTCGATCAGGCGCGGTTCGTCGTAAAGCTTCTCGGCGAGATCCTGGGCCTCGGTCACGCCGTCGGTGTAGAGCAGAACCGTGTCGCCCGGCTGCAGACGGAAGGTGCCGGTCTCGTAGTCCAGGCCCTCCATGACGCCCAGCGCCACGCCCGACACGTCGCGGATGGCATCGACGGCACCGTCGGTGCGCAGGATCAGCGGCGGGGGATGGCCGGCGTTGCAGAAGGCGACCTCGCCGCTGCGGGTGTCGAGCACGGCGTAGAAGCAGGTGGCAAACAGCGTCTGCGGATTGTCGACCGACAGCATGGTGTTGACGAAGGCCATGCACTCGCCCGGGCTTCCCGACAGCGGCGCCACCGCCTTGATCAGCGACCGGGTGATGGCGATGAACATGGCCGCCGGCACGCCCTTGCCCGAGGCGTCGCCGATGACGAAGCCCAGGTGGTGGCTGTCGATCAGGAAGAAGTCGTAGAAATCGCCGCCCACCTCCTTGGCCGGAACCATGGCGGCATGGATCTGGAATTCGGTGCGGTCGGGGAAGGGCGGGAACACCTGCGGCAGCGAGGACAGCTGCAGTTCGCGCGCGAAGTCCAGTTCCTGGCGCAGGGCGGCCAGCTGGTCGCGGGTGCGCAACGCCTCCCTCAGGATCTCGACGTCGCGGGTGCGCTCGGCGATCAGCGATTGCAGGCTTTCGTGCTGCTCGCGGATGCGGTCCGACATGGTCTGGAAGGCGACGCCCAGCACCTCCAGTTCGCCCTTGCCCGCCTCGGCCGCGTGGCGGTCGCGGTTGGACATCTCCTCCATCTGCTTGAGATCGGCCAGGATGGCGGCACGCGCCTCCTCGGCCAGCATCTCCGACAGCTTCTGCATCTGCAGGCGGATGAACAATTCCTGCCGGCGGCGCTGGCGCTCGCGCCGTTCCTGCAGCATCTCCAGCTTCACGGCATTGTCGCGGAACACGCCGACGGTGCCGGCGATGCGGCCGATCTCGTCCTTGTCGTTGCGGACTTCCAGCGTCACCGAGGTGTCGCCGCGCGACAGGGCGTTGAGCACGGCGATGGCCTCGTTGAGCGGGCCGAACGACTTGCGCAGGTAGACGTAGAAGACCCCGAGCACCACCAGCAGGAAGCCGACCACCGCCGCGATGGAGACTCGGCGGATCATGTGCTGGCGGGTCTGCGTGGCGGTGACGTCGCGCGCGGTCAGCAGCGCGCCGATCACCCGCTGCGAGCCGTCCCATAGGGGCAGCACCGCGACCGAGAAGTAGTCGGCCCCGCTCTCGATGGTCTCCAGCCGGCTGCGACGCACGGAAATGCCCTGGCCGAAGCGGGTCCACAGGCCGTCATCGGTCCCCAGGGCAAGCTGGCCGTTGCGGTCCACCACAAAGATGTCGGAACCGGTCGAGGCCTTGAACTCCTCCAGCGGCGGGTGCATGTCGGCGGCGACCACCACCACGCCGGCCACCCGGCCGGCGTTCTCGAGCGGGAAGGCGAGGGTCGCGGCGAACACCTTGGCGCTGTCCTGCTGGACGCCACGCACCGACTTGCCGGTCTCGGCGATCGACTTGACGGTCCCGGCATCGAGGGTGGGCGGGTCGAGCAGCGAGCCGCGAGAATTGAACAGCAGCTCGCCGTCGGGGCTGATCACCTCGAACCGGCTGACGCGCTGGCGGGCCCGCATGGCGGCACTGAGCGGCGCCACCGCATTAAGGACGGCGGTGGGATCGCGCCGCTCGACGGCGGCGATCAATTCCTTCGAGTCGGCGATGGCGCGTCCGTCCGTCTCCAGGCGCTGGACGGTGTTTTCCACCAGCTTGCGCCAGAAGATGTCCTGTCCGTTGAGGGTCGCCTGGGCGTACCGCTCGTCGGCCAGTTCCTCGCTCTTGAGGCCGGCGAACATCAGTCCGGCGACCAGCAGCGAATAGGTGACCGAGACGATCAGCGTTACGCGTGTGCGCAGCAGCATGCCGCCTCCACTCCGCTCTCTTGGTCGGCCAATGCAAGGTCCCTCGGCAGGAAGCCCGCGACGATCTGATTGAATTCGGCCGGATCGAACAGCCGATAGCCCTTGGCGTGGAAGGCCGTGAACGCCTCGGCGTCGGGCAGGCTGCCGTAGACCCGCTGCGAGCGGTCCTGGACCGCCAGCGACACCGGGCGGCCGGCACGGATGTCGGTCAGCATCGCCAGGAACAGGTCGATCCCGGGACGATAGGTGTTCACCACGTGCCACATCAGCGAGTGGCCCCGGTCGACCGGCAGCCAGCCGATGCCGACCACCGGCCCGGTGTCGATGCCGTCATCGACCCGATGCAGGGTGCAGCCGATGCGCTCGCCGCCCTCGACCAGGCAGCGGAACGGCGCGAACAGGCCGGCGTAGCGCGGCAGGGCCCCGGGGTGGACGTTGTAGGTGCCGAACCGCGGGATCTCGAAGATGTGGCGCTTGAAAATCAGCGAGAAGCGGGCCGACAGCATGAGGTCGGGGGCGAAGTCGCGGATCAGCGCCTCGGTCGCGGGGCCGTTGATGTCGTCGATCACCTTCACCGGCACGCCGAACCGGGCCGGCACGCCTTCGAAGGTGGCCAGCGGCGCGGTGTCCTGCCCCATCCGGTCGATCAGGGGGAACAGGGTGTCGATGGGCAGGTCGCGCTCGAAGAACTTCATCTCCGCCAGTTCCGGCACGGCCTTCTCGACCGGCCGGGTCTTGTCGGACAGCAGGACCAGGACCTCGCAGCCGGACAGGTTCGGCAGCAGCTGGTTGAGGACCAGCGCGCCGGCCAGATCCCGCTTGGTACAGACGATGATTCTCACTGCCCCCCCTTGCGCCCATCGGCGCCGTCGATGATCTCGGCCAGGCCGAGCAGGTTCATCGGCGGATAGAATCCCAGCTCGCGCACCACCGGCATGTTCATGATGATCGACAATCGCTTGGGGGGATCGATTGGGATCTCGGCCGGGGACTTCTTGTGGACGAGGATCTGCTCGGCCTTGTAGGCCGTCAGCTGACCCACCGTGTAATAGCGGTAGACGCCGCCGAACATCGCCTTCGACGTCAGCACCGGGTTCTCCGCCGCCGCGAAGGTCGGGAGCTTCTGCTCCAGGGCGGCGCCGGTCAGGATGTCGCGGTTGACGTTGAGGAAGGTGTCCGGCGGGATGTAGAGGTATTCGACGCCCGCCGCCTTGACCTCGGCCACCTTGGAAGGAATCGACGCGCCCGCGGGCTTGCCGTCCACCACGTCGAGGGGCACGGCGACCAGCTCGAAGCCCATGGCCTTGCCCTGCGCCGAGATCTCGTCGATGGCCACCAGGGAGTTCTTTTCCAGCGGGTTGTAGACCATCCCCAGCTTGGTGAAGCGCCGGTAGGACTGGATGAGGTTCAACTGGGTCTCGACGGGCACCAGGTAGCTGGTCCCGGTGACGTTGCGTCCCGACGACTTGAAATCCGGCACCACCCGGGCGCCGACCGGCTGCGAGACGATGGCGAAGACGGCCGGGATGTCGGTGATGTGGCGCTGCGGATCCACCGCGTCGTAGGGACCCAGCATCTCCTGGGTCACGGTGGTGCCCCAGGTGAACACCAGATCGACCTTCATCGCCTTGGCTTCGGCGACGAACTCGCGGATCTTGGCCTTGTCCTGGTTGGCGTCCCGGATGATCAATTCGACGGGGATGTTCTGGTTGGTGAAGTAGTCCTTGAACCCCTGGGCGCACTCCTCCCAGCCCCGGTACAGCGCCATGTAGATGCGGTAGGGCTTCTGGGCCTGACCGTTGCCGGCGGCCAGAGCCGGGGCCGCCCACAGCGCGCACGCCAGCAGGATGGCGACGATACGCGGCATCATGCCGTCTCCTCCGCCTCGATGTGGGGACCGTCGCCGTAATGGCGCGAGGCGGCCGCAAACACGCAGGCCAGCGCCAGCACCGCGACGCCGAGGCCGACCGCCGCCACTCCGTACCCCCAGCCGCTGACCAGCGCCGCGGCGATCAGCGGGCCGACCACCGAGCCGATCCGCTCGACGACGCGCACGAAGGCGAGCACGTTGGTCTGGCCAAGCCGCCGGCACTCGATCCAGCAGATGTCGGGAACCATGGCGAGCTGGGGCGACGCCGACAGGCCGTGGGCGATCCCGAGCGCCAGGATGCCGAAGAAGACGCCCCAGGAGGCGGGCAGCAGCACCGGCAGCACCAGGCCGAGGCCGCCGATCAGGCCGCCCACCGCCACCAGGCCGGCGCGCAGCCCGTGCCGGTCCGACAGGTAGGCGGCAAGGGGCGACAACAGCACCACGGCCACCGGATAGATCATCAGCGTGCGCGCGATGTCGCCCAGGTCGTTGCCGGCCTGGAACAGGGTAAGGGGCGCCAGGAAGAACAGGAAACCGGTCAGCGCCATCTTGCTGGGCACGGCGGCGAAGGCGATCAACACCGCGAAGCGCCAGTTGCGGAACAGCCCCCACAGCTCGCGCCCGGCCACCTCGCGACCGTGGTGGCGCTCCTCGGCACCGTCCGACAGCAGGCGCGAGATCAGCCATCCGGACATCAGCGTCAGCGCCGCCGAAATGATGAAGGTGGCGCGGTAGCCGACCCGCTCGGCGAGAACGCCGCCGATGCCGGTGCCGCACACCGAGGCGGTCAGCACCGCGCCGATGAACATTCCCAGGTTTTGGGTGCGGTTGCCCTGGCTCAGCACCTTGCCGATGTAGCCCTGGCAGGCCATGGTGACCAGGGCGTAGCCGACGCCGGTCAGGGCGCGCCACAGCATCAGGTCGAACACCGTCACCGCCAGCGAGGTCATCACGTAGCCGGCCAGGGCGGGGATCATGCCCAGCAGGAACACCCGGCGCGCCCCCAGGCGCTCGGTCAGGCGGCCGCCATAGGGGGTCGCCAGGGCGATGCCGGCCATGAACACCGCGATGGGCAGCGCGATCAGGGCCTCGGGCCACGAGCCCGAGGCCGACCGCAGCAGCTCCTTGGTGTAGAGCGGCATGAACGAGCGGCTGACCTCCTCGGCGAAGACGAACAGGAACAGCGGCAGGCGAATGTCGGTCGCCTGGGCCTCGTGCGTGGTCCGCGGCAGGCCCGCCGGCGAGAAGCGGAACAGGAATTTGACTCGGCTCTCGATGTCGCCGACCCGCTCGACCACCGTGCGGTCGAAATGGGCCGCCTTCACCTCGTCGATGTAGGCGGCGAGGCGCCGGTACAGATCGTCGACCTGGCGCACCGCCGCCTGCAGGGCCCGCACGAACCGCCCGACCTCGTCGGCCGAGACCACCTTGGGGACGCTGGTGAAGTCGCCGCGCCGGACCTGGTCCATCACCCGGCTCACCAGTTTCAGCTGGCCGGTGATGTTGAAGAACACCACGAACAGCAGGATCTCGAACGCGACGATCAGCGAGACGACCATCACCACGAAGATGTCGGCGACGATGTCGTTCAGCCGGCCGCGGATGTAGTTCTGGTCGAAGCCGACATGCACGAGGCCGACCGCCTGCCCCTTGGGGGTCAGGGGCAGGGCCAGGTCGACGTAGCCGGCAATGGCGGCACGGTGCCCGCCGTCGCCGATCGCGAGGCCGGCCGACCGGTACTCGGGCTCGACCACGGTCCGGTCGATGCCGGTCACGAACAGGACCTTGCCTGCGGTGTCGCTGACCGCGAGGTAGCGGATCTCGGGATTGGACGCCAGCACCGGACGGAAGAAATCGTCCATCCCCACCAGCGAGTGCAGGGGGATGCCGTAGCCGACCGCGCGTTCGATCTGGCCGGTGATGTCGCGGCCGACCGCCATCGCCTTCTTGTCGAGCTCGGGCGCCATGCCGCGCTCGAAATCATTGAGCGCCGACGCCGACAGGATGGCGACGGGTGGCAGCAGCACCAGCGCGGCAAGCGTCAGCAGGCGGATCAGCAGGGAGCGGGAACTGTCGAGCGTCATCGCGACCTCATGCCAACCGGTCGAGGCGCTCGACTTCCTGCGTCGCGTCGCGGAGGTGGTCGGCGGCCTCCCGCGTCTTGCTCAGGAATTCGGAGAAACGGACCTCGAAGGGATCGTCGAGCCCCGGCTGGGACACGGGACCGCCGGGCTCGGCCATCCCGCGGACGAGGACGGCCTCCATGGCGCCCAGGCGCCGGCCCACCGGACGGAACATCCACAGCGCGCCGACCACCGCGATGACGGCGAACACCGCCACCACCACCGCCCATTCGACGGCCAGGGTGCCCAGCAGGTGCCCGGTCTGCTGCTCGATGTAGGCGGCGGGATAGCGCAGCGCCACCGCGCCCTCGACCTTGCCCAGCGTGTTGACGAGCGGCAGGCCGACGACCTGCATGTCATCATCCACCCGGCTGAAGGTCTGGGTGGCGGCGCCGGCGAGCCCGTCGAGCCATTCCTCGGGGACGTAGGTGCCGATGGCGCCGCGGTCGGTGTCGAACAGGATCTCGCCGCGCGCGTCGAAGATCTCGATGCCGATGATGGTCGAATCGCCGACCTTCTCGCGCTCGATGGTTTCCTGCGCCTGGCGCAGCTGACGGAGCGCCAGCCCCAGGTTCAGGCTGTCCTCCACCCTCTTCTTGATGGTGAAGACCACGAACCCGTAGCGCGACCCGACCTGCGCCGATAGGACGTCGGTGAACTTGAAATAGCCAAAAAGGGCGGTTAGGACCATCGTGCTGAGCAGGATGGCGGCCAGGGCAAATGAAACTTTCCGAGCAAGCGTCCAGAACATGAGGTCACCCCCACGCCGCAAGGGCGGTCGCCGACCAGTGGCGCCCGGCGCACATCGTTTCACCCCATCCTGACACTTTTCGCCCCGCTTGTTCCAGCGACACCACAGGCGTCGCTCATTCCCCGGCGCAGCTTATAGGACATTTGCCTGTGCATTGCCAAGATGATGATAACTAGAACAATGCTTACATCCATGCCAAAGGTATTGTTTTCCGCCAGTTGCCCGAAAAATTAGGAATTGATCAGGTGAAACCCCTATGTAATCGCCACGAAGACGCCCCCATCGGGGTCTTCGATTCGGGTGTGGGAGGTCTGACCGTAGCTGCGGCGCTCGCGCGCCGGCTTCCGTCGGAGCGACTACTGTACCTGGGCGACATCGCCCGCCTGCCCTATGGCACCAAGGCGCCCGAGACGGTGATCCGCTATGCGCTGCAGGCAGGGCGGTTCCTGGCCGGCCGTGGCGTCAAGATGCTGGTGGTGGCCTGCAACACCGCCTCCGCCCACGCCCTGCCCGCCCTGGCCGCCGCCCATCCGGGCCTGCCGGTGCTCGGGGTGGTCGAGGCCGGCGCGGCGGCGGCGGCGCAGGGCTCGGCCGGCGGGCGGATCGTCGTGATCGCCACCGAGGGGACGTGCCGGTCGGGCGCGTTCGAACGCGCCATCCTCGGCCGCCGGCCCGCGGCGGAGATCGCCTGCGTCCCCTGCCCGCTGTTCGTCGCCCTGGCCGAGGAAGGACTGACCAGCGGCCCCATCGCCGAGGGCGTCGCCCGGCAGTACCTGGATCCGTGGTTCTCCGGCGCGCACCGCCACGATTGCATCGTGCTGGGATGCACCCATTTCCCGCTGCTGGCGGCGACGGTGCGCCGCGTCATCGGCGACGGGCCCATCATCGTCGATTGCGCCGACGCGGTGGCCGACGCCGCCGCCCGCCTGCTGGCCGAACACGGCCTCGCCGCCGCGGACGGACGGACCGGCGACATCCGCCTGGTGACCACCGACGCGCCCGACCGCTTCGCCCGGGTGGCCGGGCGGTTCTTTCCCAACCTCCAGGCCCCGCCCCCGGAACTGGTCGACCTTTGACTGCGCCCGCGACCTTCGGCGGATGGCTCGCGGCGGGAGATAGGCGGCCCCGTTAGAACCGAAGAACGCGCCTTAATCCCGATGCAGGGATTGAGGGCAAAAGACCATCCCGACGACAATCCGGGCCTGGGCGGGAAAGGCTTCCTCGCCCGCGGGGAGGTTGGCGGCAGATGAGGATCGCGGTCATCGGAACGCGCGGCGGGGGACCATGCCAGGACGGCGTCGACCGGGCCCTGGCCGAAATCTGCCCCCGCCTGGCGCGGCGCGGACACAGCATCGACCTCTTCTCGGAGCGCAACGGGCGGGCGATCGCCAACGTCACGGGCGCCCGGACCATCCGCATGCCGGGGATGCCGCTCGGCTTCAACGACGCCGCCTCGCACGCCCTGATCTCGTCGCTGGCCACCGCCTTTCGCGGCTACGACGTGGTCAACTTCGTCGCCGCCGAGACCAGCGGCCTGTTCACCCTCGCCGCCAAGCTCGGGCTGCATCGGACGGTGGTCAGCGTGCACGGGCTCGACCGCCCCTCCGGCTTTCCCGTCGCCCCCCTGTTCGGCCCCGAATCCATCGCCGCCCGCTTTGCCGACGTGATCACCGTCGTCTCCAAGCGGCTGGAGCGTTTCTTTCGCGACGCCTATGGCCGCGAGACCATCTACATCCCCAACGGCGTCACCGCCAGCCCCGAGCCCGACCCGGCCCTGGTGACCGCCCTTGGGCTGACCCCCGGCAACTATCTGCTGATCGCCGACCGCATGGTGGCGTCGTCGGGCGCCCACGACGCGGTGACCGCCATCAACACCCTGGCCGGCAACTGCAAGCTGGTCCTCGCCGAACTGGGGGATGGCGACGAGGCATACCGCCATGCCCTCTGGCGGGATGCCGACCACGACCGAGTGGTGTTCGTCGGCAGAATGTCGGGCCCGGTGCTGGAAGCCCTGATGGCGCATGCCTATCTGTTTCTCCTGCCGTCCACCGCCGACGAGGCGCCGCCGACCCTGCTGCAGGCGCTCGCGCATGGACGGGCGGTGGTGGTGAGCGACCAGACGGAGCACATGGACGTGGTCGGCGCCGAGGGCTTCACCTTCACCAGCGGCGACCCCATGGACCTGAAGCGGGTGTTGGCATGGCTTCTGGACGATCCCGAGGTGGTAGCGCGGATGCGGCTGCGGGCGGGCGCCACCGCCGCCACACGCTATTGCTGGGACCGCATCGCCGAGGCGTACGAGCAGGTCTACCTCTCCATCGTCTGACGGGAGTGCGCCCATGAGCGGTATCGCCGGCATCCTGCGTCTCGATCACGGGACGGCGGAGGCCGAGCAGGCCGAACGCATGGCGGCGCGTCTGAGCCGGCGGGGGGCGGACGATGACGGCAGCTACCGCTCCCCCGACGGACGGCTGGCGCTGGCCGTGCGCCGCCTGGCGGGAACGCTGGCGCCGGGGACCGATTCCGGCCAGCCCATGGCCAACGAGACTCATGACGTGTGGATGGCCTTCGACGGCGAGGTTCTGAACCACCGGGCGCTGCGCCATTCCCTCGAACTGGCCGGCCACCGCTTCCGCTCGGGTGACGATTGCGAAGTGGCGCTGCACGCCTACGAGCAATGGGGGCTCGACTTCCTGATCCATCTGCAGGGTTCCTTCGCCGTGGCCCTGTGGGACGACCGCCGTGACCGTCTGGTGCTGGCGCGCGACAAGCTGGGCCGCAAGCCGCTGTTCTTCGCCGAGGATGCCGACTGCCTGGCCTTCGCCTCGGGCATCGACGCGCTGTTCGTGGCCCGCTCCCGGCGGCGCACCCTCGATCCCTCCGCCCTCGCCGCCTACCTGACCCTGGGCTTCGTCCCCGCCCCGGCCACCCTGGCGGCCGGCATCTCCAAACTCGGACCCGGCGAGATCCTGGTGGCCGAGCGCGGACACCGTCCCGTGCGCTCGGCGTGGGGCGGCTGCGAACCGGAGGAACGGCGCGTGCTGGCCATGCGCCGGCTGCCGCTCGACCGCCACGCCGGCAACCTGCGCACCCTTCTCGAATGCAGCGTGGCCGACCGGCTGCCGGGCGAGGCGCCAGCGGCGGTGGCCCTCGACCCCGCCCCGGAATCCGGCGCCGTCGCGGCGATCGTCGGACGCCTCACCGGGCGACCCGCCCAGGCGGTCGCGGTGATGCCCGGCGACCGCGACGGCATTCGCGACGTCCGCCTGCTGGCCGACGCAGCCCGCGCCGACCTCATCGAGGTGGAGGTCACCGAGGCCGACGGCACCGCCGCCTTCATGGAGATGGCCGCCGCCCTCAGCGAACCCCTGGCGGATGAGCGGACGCTGGCGCGCTGGTTCGCCGCCAGGGAAGCCACCCGCCTGGGCGCCGGCGCCCTGCTGTCGTGCGAGGGGGCCGAAGCCGTCCTGCTCGGCCACCCCGCCTACCAGGGCTCGCGCCGGTCGCGGCTCGGCCTGCGGCTGGCCCGGCTGTTCGGGGTGCGGATGGACGGCGGCGCCAGCCCGTCGACCGATCCCCCCCTGCCCGCGGCGATGCAGCCGTTCGGGACGGAGGGATGGTCCGGGTTGGCGGCGGTGGACTCCGCTCTGCCGGCCCGCCCCGCCATCCCCTATTGGACCGACGGCGATCCGCTGGAAACCGTGGGGCTCACCGACCTGCGCTGGCGCGTCGCCGATGGCCTGGCCCCGTCGGTGGACGCGATGGCGCTGGCCAACGGGCTGGAGGCGCGCCTTCCCTTCCTCGACGACACCTTCGTCGGCTATGCCCTCGGCATCCCGGGCACCGTCCGCTCCCCCGCCGGCTCGCCGCGGCAGATGCGCCGGCGCATCCTCGGCGACCTCGTCCCCGCCGGCATGGCGGCACGCATCGCCGCCGCCAGGGCGGCCCTGCCGGTCGGCGCCTGGATGGCGGGGACCCTGGGCGGCGTCCTGTCCGATCTGGCCGGCCGCTCCGCCCTGGTGAGGAAAGGCGCCTTCGAGGAGGCGCACATCAGCGGCCTGCTGGCGCGCCACCGCGACGGCGCGGCCCTGGAGCGGCCGTTGTGGTCATTGGCGGTGCTGCTGGCCTGGGCGGACCGGCTGGGGATCGAGGGGGTGGAAGCCGGCTGCCGCGACGAGGCCCCCCACCTCGCCCACAGCCGGCCCTGAGCGATCGGCACTTAGATCAGTCCCATCCACCGGTCGGCGCCGCCGGAAATTCGATGATCTGCCCCACCTGGATCCGGTCGACGTTGGTGATGCCGGGATTGTGCTCCTTCACCCATTTGAGGGCGTTGCCGTCGACCTTGCCGTAAACTTGGAAGGTGAGGCCCGCCAAGGTATCGCCGGGCGCCACGATCCGGAGCACGCGCTTGGGAGCGGCCTCGCCGCCCAAGTCGGCGATTGCCGCCGCCGAACTCGCGACCACCGAGGGCTTGGCGGACGGGGAATTGGCGGCCGGCGGCGGGGCGGCCGGAGGCAGGGCGGCCGGCGGCAAGGCGGCCGGAGGCTCCGTCCGGGGCGGCTCCGGCGCCGCGGGGGAGGAGACCATCGCTTCCGCCTTGGCCACCGGCGGCGGCAACGGCAGCGCCACTTCGGCGGCGACCTCCGGCCGCGCCAGCGACGAGGCCAACTGGGGCAACTCGTCGCGCACCCACATGCCGCCGGCCAGCACCAGGCCGGCCGCCGCGAGGGCACCCCCGGAAATGGCGACGGTGCGCCAGGGCAGGACCCGGGGGAGGATGCCCCGGTCGCGGGCCCGCATCTCGCGGACCACGTCGCGCACGATCGAGGCCGGCACCGGCCGGGCCTTGTGGCCGTAGGCGGTCATCAGGGCATTGTCGGCGATCACGTTGATGCGTCGGGGGATGCCGCCGGCCTGGCGCACGATCTCCTTGAGCGCCGCCTCGCTGAAGGCCGGGCGGTCATCGAGGGCGACGCATTTCAGGCGATGGCGGATGTAGGCGAGCGAATCCGTCTTCGACAGCGGCCCGAGGCGGGTGCGCACCGCGATCCGCGATTCGAGCTGGCGCAACTGGCGTTCGGCGAGAAGGTTCTCCAGCTCGGGCTGGCCGACCAGGACGGTCTGCACCATCTTCTCGGTCGCCGTCTCGAGATTGGACAGCATGCGCAGGCATTCCAGCGTGCCGATCGGCATGTTCTGGGCCTCGTCGATCAGCAGCACCAGCGTCTCGCGCCGCCGGTGGTGTTCGGTGAGCCAGACGCGCAGCGCCTCCACCATGCCGGCAATGTCCTCGCCGGGATAGACGATGCCGAGCTCCTTGAACACCGTGCGCAGCAGGGTCTGGAACGAGACATTGGGGTTGAAGATGTAGACGAAGCGCAGGCCGGGCTCGTCGACGCTGTCCAGGTAGGACCGCAGGATGGTGGTCTTGCCCACCCCGACCTCGCCGGTGATGCACACGAAGCCCTTGCGCTTGGCGATGCCGTAGATGATGGCGGCCAGCGCTTCCTTGTGCTGGTCGGTGAGGTACAGGAACCCGGGGTCCGGGGTGACGCGGAAGGGCTCGGCCGAGAAGTTGAAGAACTCTCTGTACATGGCGGTAACCTCTCGCGGGCAATGACGGGCGTTCAGTAGGCGTTGGTTCCCTTGAGGCAGGCGAGCGGGGTGCGGGCAAGGATGGCCAGGTCCAAGCCCAGGCTCCAGTGGTCGATGTACCAGAGGTCGTAGACCACCCGCTTGCGCATGAGCTCGACGGTGGAGGTCTCGCCGCGGTATCCGTGGATCTGGGCCCAGCCGGTGATGCCGGGCTTCATGCGGTGGCGGCAGCGGTAATCGTCCACCAGGCGGGCGTAGTAGTGATGGTGCGACACCGCGTGCGGCCGGGGGCCGACCAGCGACATGGTGCCGGCGATGACGTTGAACAGCTGCGGCAGCTCGTCGAGCGACGTCCGCCGCAGGAACCGCCCGACCCGCGTCACCCGGGGATCGTCGCGGGTGGCTTGCCGGACGTCGGTGTCGTCGTTGACCTCCATGCTGCGGAACTTGAAGCAGGTGAAGGGCTGGTTGTCGTAGCCGTAGCGCGACTGGCGGAACAGCACCGGGCCGCGGCTGTCGAGCTTGATGGCCAGCGCGACCATGGCCATGAGCGGCAAGGCGGCCAGCAGGATCAGGGCGCCGAGCACCCGGTCCTCGATGGTCTTGGCCAGGGCGCGCCGGCCCGACAGCGGCCGGGCCCCCACCTTGGCCATGGGCACGCCGGCCAGCAGCGACAGCGCCTCGCCGCGGGCGAAAGGCGCCGCGGATTCCGGGAACAGGTGGACGTCGACGGTGAGCGGCCGCAACACCTCGAGGCAGTGGCTGAGGCGGAGGCTGTCGGACCACGGGATCGCCACGATGACGTCGTCCACCGCATGCTCGCGCACCATGGCCTCGGCATGGTCGAGGCCGGCGATGAAGCCGCCCATGGTCGGCTTGCGCGGCGGATCGCGGTCAAGGCAGACGCCGACCGGAAAGGCCCAGCGGCGCTCGTCGCCGGCCAGCACCGACAGGACCTCGAGCGTACGGTCGCGGTCGCCGACCACCAGGACCCGGCGGGCAACGGTGGTCAGCCGCGCCAGGCGGTGCAGCACCAGTCCCCACCCCCCCCGCACCAGGCCGACGCCGGTTGCCGCCAGCACGGCCCAGACCACGCCGTCGACCCGCCCGGTGCCGGCCAGCCAGGTCACGATCCGCTCGGCGACCGGCACGGTGACAAGGGTGATCAGCGCGGCGGTGACCGCCGAGCGCCGCCGCCCGTAGCCGCGCTCGTCGGCATAAAGGCCGGCGAAGGCCAAGGCGTTGACCACCACCAGGGCCACCGCCACCACCATCAGCGCCTCCGTCGGACGGCCCCGCGGCACCAGCAGGCCCGCCCCCAGGCCGGCGACCGCGACGGCAAGTCCTTCCACCAGGCGTCCCGCCAGCAGCAGCACGCTGCGCAGGACGTGCGCCACCGGCGCGGGGCCGTCTCCTGCCCCGTCCCGCCATCCCGGTTTGGGCCAGTGACCTGGCCATGTGAGCAGGCGCGGTGCCTGGTCGATGTCAAAATGACGCATCGGCCTCCCCTGGCGGTGATGGCGCTACGTGGGTGTCACACACGGCACGAACGTCGTGGCTATGACCGTCCACATATGCGCCCGGCCTCACCTGTCGCGTAGCCTCTCAAGGGGATGTGCGCCCCCGGTGGGACAGCGCCGCGATTTGGGATATCCCGAACGCCGCAAAAATGACCCTGGCGAGGTTGTTGCGATTTCGGGGGGGGTCCGCCAAACTATGGGCCAAGAAATTCACCCCAGCCCCGAGGTCGCCCTTGAGCCGCTGCCGCACCGCGATCGCCGCCGCGATCCTGATCACCGCCGCGCTACCCGCCGCCGCCAAGCCGCTCTGCTACACCCCCACCGAGGTGCGGGCGATGCAGTTCCGGCAGTTGCAGGTCGAACTCATGGTCGCGGCGCTGAAGTGCCGCCAGGTGGACCCCGCCGTCCGCGACAAGTACGCCGCCTACGTGGGCAAGATCGGCCCCAACCTCAACCAGAACGCCAGCGAGCTGAAGTCGATGTTCGTGCGCCTGGGCAAGGGTGCCGGCCACGTCGACCGCTACATGACCGAGCTGTCGAACCAGGCGTCCATGAACAGCCAGCACATCGAGAATTACTGCGAAACCCAGGACGCGGTGTTCTCGAAGGTCCTGTCCATGCGTCCGCATGAGATCGAGGCCTTCGCCGCCGACACGGTGGAGAAGCCCTATTCCCCCGCCTCCTGCCAGGGCCCGGCCGTCAAGCAGGCCAGCGCCAAGGAGAAGCCGGCGGCCAAGGCCGCCCCCAAGAAGGCGGAAGCCAAGGGCTGACCGGGCGCCGTTTCCCCTCCGACGTGCGATCCTGAGCGGAGCGAAGGATCTGCGCCCGCCGCTGCGGACCAGATCCTTCGTTGCACTTACCCCGGCGCCTTCCCGGGGTCGCTGCGGCCGCCGCCGGCCTCGGTCTTGGCCTCCAGGTGGGTGAGGTCGCCGGTGCTGTAGAGATAGGTGTCGAACTCGCCGGCAAAGTCCGGGTCGTTGCGGCGCAGCCATTCCAGGATCATCGAGGCGTGCTCGATCTCTTCCCGCATGTTGTGCAGGAGGATCTCGCGCAGCGCCGCGTCGTGGCAGTCGTCGGCCCGCTGGCGGTACCAGTCGACCGCCTCCAGTTCCTCCATCAACGAGCGGATCGCCTGGTGGCGGGTGAGCGTCTCACGGCTCAGCCTGTCGTAGGGCGCGTGGAACTCTTCGGCCATGGCCATATCCCCTGTGACGTTCGGGTCACGGGGGATATGGCGAGCCGTCACGCGTGCGCCAAGGCGTCCTTGCGCGCTTCCACCACCTTGTCGGCGGTGCGGCCGGTCAGTTCCTGGAGATGGTCGAACCGCCAGGTGAAGCTGCCCACGCCCATGGTGAGCGAACGCAGCTCGACGATCAGGTCGCCCATCTCCGCCTGCGGCAGATAGGCCGACACCGTGTCCCAGCCCGGCCAGCCCGCCCGGGCGTCGTAGCCCAGCAACTGGCCGCGCCGGCCGGTGACGATGCGCTGGGCCTTGGCCGTGAAGTCGTTGGGCACCGAGATTTCCACCGACAGGATGGGCTCCAGCAGCACCGGCTCGCACTTGGGCATGCCCTCGCTCATGGCGATGCGGGCGGCGGTCTTGAACGCCATGTCCGAACTGTCGACGGTGTGGTAGCTGCCATCGGTCAGGGTGACCACCACGTCGACCACCGGGAACCCGAGCGGGCCCTGGTGCAGGAAGTCGCGGATGCCCTCCTCGACCGCGGGGATGTACTGGCGCGGGATGGCGCCGCCGACGATCTTGTCCATGAAGGCGAACCCCTCGCCGCGCGGCAATGGATGGATGTCGATGTGCACGTCGCCGAACTGGCCGTGGCCGCCCGATTGCTTCTTGTGCCGCCCATGGACGGCCGTCGCCTTGCGGATGGTCTCCTTGTAGGGCACGGTCGGCCGGTGGGTGGCCACCGCCATGTTGAAGCGGCTCTTGAGGCGGTCGATGGCGACGCCGACATGGATCTCGCCCTGCCCCCACAGCACCAGTTCGCTGAACTCGTTCTGCTCGAGGCGATAGGAGGGATCCTCCTCCACCAGCTTGGCCAGGGCCCCGGTCAGCTTGACCTCGTCGCCCTTCTTCTCGGCGGTGATGGCCACGCCGAACAGCGGCTCCAGCGGCTGCGGCCACGACGCCATGCCGGAATCGCGCGCGCCCACCGTGTCGCCGGTCGCCACCGCCTCCAGCTTGCCGAAGGCGACGACGTCGCCGGGGCCGGCCTTGGCGATCTTGGCCGGCGCGCCGGATGCGGGCGCGAACAGCCCCGAGATGCGACCGCCGTCCACCGCTTGGCCGTCCGCGAACTCGCCGCGCAGGATGCGGGCGAACGACAGCTTGCCGGTATGGGCCGCGTGGACGGTCTTGAACACCCGTGCCGCGGCGGCGCCCTCGGCGGACATGCCCAGCCGCGCCACGGTGGCGGGCACCGCCGGCACCTCGTGGCGCAGCGCCTTCCACAGGCGGGTGATGCCCCCGTCCGCCTCGGCCGAGCCGAAGAACACCGGCACGATCAGGTCGTCGGCGAGGTCCTTGGAGAGGTCGCCGTAGACCTCGTCGTTGGGGGGCTGAACCTCTTCCAGCAGTTCCTCCAGCAGGTGGTCGTCGAAATCGGCCAGGTGTTCGAGCATCTCCTGCCGGGCCTGCTTCTCCTCGTCCTTCAACTGGTCGGGAATGCGGATGAGATCCGAGGTCTGGCCGGGGCGGTAGCGGTAGGCGCGCTCGCTGACCAGGTCGACGAAGCCGGTCACCTTGTCGCCCTCGCGGATCGGGATCTCGCGCAGCACCAGCGGACGGTCGGACACCCCCTGCAGGGCCTCCAGGGTCTCGCGCAGGCGGACGTCGCCGGCATCCATCTTGTTGATGAACAGCAGGTGGGGGATGCCGCGCGCGTCGAGGAACTTGAGCAGCGGCGCCACCATCACCGCGCGCCCCGGATCGGGCTCGCACACCACCACGGCGGCGTCCACCGCCATGAGCACATTATAGGCGTCCTGCTGGAATTCGACGCTGCCGGGGCAGTCGATCAGGGTCCACTTCTCGCCCAGGTACTCGCAGGCGACGATGTTGGGCTCGACGCTCATGGCGCGGGCGCGGGCCTCGGGATTGGCGTCGCCGACGGTGGCGCCGTCCTTCACCTTTCCCTGCCGGGGGATGGCGCCGGCACGGAAAAGCAGCGCTTCGAGAAGGGAGGTCTTGCCGCTGGCGAAGGGGCCGACCAGGGCCGCGGCCCGCGGCAGGGAGGGTGTCTTGCCGGTCATGCGCATCTCCAAGACTGGAGCCCGGTGGCCGTCCCGGGAGCGGGCGACCGAGAGGGACACTGGCTTCATGGTTCCAGTTGGCGGCGCAACTGGCAATAGGGAAACGCCCTCCCTTTGGTGGGAGGCACCGGTGCTCCCGGCGGGCTGTACAACCCGTTCCGGTCGGGCCATGATCGATGGTTGTCGCACGTCGGTCGGAGTGGCCATGCCCAGCATGCGGGTCCGCTACCACAGGGGGCAGCCATGAGGCTGTCGGACAGCCGGCAGGTCACCTGGACCGCCGCCATCGCCGCCGCATTCCTGCTCGCCTTCGCGCTGCTGGCCGCCCTGCCCAAGGTGGCCGGCTGGGTCGCGCCGCTGTGGTTGGTGGGAGCCCTGGGCGTGTTCGCCTGGTTCGGGCTGATGCTCGCCTACGACGGCTGGCGCCACCACGCCGAGGACCTCAAGCTGCTGCAATCGGCCCTGGAGGCGGTGGCGGCGGGGCACCAGCCACCCGAGCAGCTGGCGACCCGCTTCCACGGCAAGGGCGGCCACGCCGCCGAACGGCTGGCGGTGCTGGTGTCGGATATCGCCACGCGGCGCGCCCTCGACAGCGGCAAGCCGGACCAGCGCCTCGCCTCGGTGATCGCCGCCATGACCGACGGGGTCGTGGTGGTGACGGATTCCGGGCTGGTCAGCCTGATCAACGCCGCCGCCAAGCGCGCGCTCGGCGCCGAGCGCGCCGCGGTCGGCAAGTCGATCTGGGCGGCGGTCGACCGCGACAGCCTGGCCGCCGCCATGGCCGGCGCCCTGGAGGGCGGCCGGGGCTCGGTCGAGACTCTGCTGCGGACGGTCGACGGCACCGAAGTGCGGGCCCGCGTCGGCAATTTCGGCGAACACCGCGGCGCCGTCATCACCATGCCGGCGGCCGAGACCGAACACGTGCATGCCGTCGAGGTCGCCCTCGACCTCCACGACGTCCCGCCGGCGGCACCGGCGCCCGGCGGCGCCACGCCGCTCGACGAGCTGCCGGTCACCGTGCTCGACACCGAGACGACGGGCCTCGACGTCAAGCTCGACCGCATCGTCTCGGTGGGAGCGGTGCGGGTCCACGGCGCGCGCATCTTCCGCTCGGCGGTGATCGACCGCCTCGTCGACCCCGGCAAGCACATCCCCGCCCGCTCCACCGCCGTGCACGGCATCACCGACGCCATGGTCGCCGGCCAGCCGGCCATCGCGGCGACGCTGCCCGAGGTGATGGCGATGCTCCAGAACACCGTCGTGGTCGGCCACAACATCGGCTTCGACCTCGCCCTGCTGCGGCGCTCGGCCGAGGAAGCGGGCCTGGCCTGGGTCGATCCCCCCTGGCTGGACACCATCCTTCTCGCCGGCGCGCTCGAACCGGAGCAGGAGGACCTGAACCTCGACGCCGTCGCGGCGCGGATGGGCGTCAGCATCCAGGGGCGCCATACCGCGCTCGGCGATTCGCTGGTCACCGCCGAGATCTACGTCCGCATGCTGGCGCTGCTCGGCCGGCGCGGGATCAAGACGCTGGCCGATGCCGTGGCGTTCTCGCAGAAGGCCCGCCACATCATCGCCCAGCAGCGCGCGGTCGGCTGGTGACCCGGACGGCAGGCGGCCGGCTGGCCGGGCGCCTATGACTTGCATGCGAGGCGGCGCGGCCCACATTCAGGGCACGAACCTTCTTCTCCCTCCACGATCAACCTCCACCGCTGCCTTCGGGCAGCGGTGGCCTTGTTGTTGCCGCCCCTGGTCAGCCGGGGTTGCCCCTGGCCGGGCGAGGCGTTAGGTTGGGCACCCGTTCCGCCGCCAACGAGTGCCCGTGTCCCGCACCGTTCTTATTGCCTTCGTCGGCCTCGGCGCCGCCATTCTCGCCATCGTGCTGTTCGTCGCGCGACAGGCCGAGGAGGTGCTGACCGCCGCCTCGACGCCCGGCCCCGCCGCGGCGAGCGTGGCGCCCGCTCCGATCACCCATTCCCCCAGCTTCGACGTCGTGCGCATCGGCGCCGAGGGCGACGCGGTGATGGCCGGCCGGGCGCAAGCCAAGAGCGACGTCTTCATCCTGGAGGACGGGCATGAACTCGGCCATGTCGTGGCCGACGCGCGCGGCGAATGGGTCTTCGTCCCCGAACTGCCCATCGCCCCGGGCACCCACAGTTTCTCCATCCGCGAGGCCCGTCCCGACGGTTCTGCGGACATCTCCGCCAGCCCGGTCATCCTGGTGGTCCCCGGGCAAGCCGGACAGCCGCCGCTGGCCATCAAGCCGCTGCCGGGCGGCGGCGCCAAGCTGCTCCTGCCGCCGGGCGGCTACACTCCGGCCCTGGCGGTCGAAACCGCCGAGGACACCGGCGACGGACGATTGGTGGTCAGCGGGCGGGCGCCCGCGGGTGCGTCCGTCCATCTGATCCTGGACAACCGGCCGGCCGGACGCGGCCTCGCCGACACCGACGGCTCGTGGACGATCGGCGCCCCGGCGCCCGCGGCCGGCCGCCACAGCGTGGTCGCCGAACAGGTGGACGGCAAGGGCAAGCTGGTGCGCCGCGCCGAGGTGGCCTACGAGGCCGCCAGCCTTCCCGGGGTCGATGACGGTGTGACGGTGCGGCCGGCAGACGGCGAATGGCGCATGACCCGGCGCGTCGACGGCCGCCAGACCAGCGCGACCATCTATCGATTCAACGGAGGCGCTACTCAGCAGTAGGCGGGAGCGACCGGGCGCGCCGGCCGGCGCCATTCGGGGCGCAGCGAGCCGTCCGGCGCCAGATAGACGTCGCACAGGTCGAGGTAGGGCGCCGCCGGGATCAGGATCTCGGCCAGGGCGGTCACCAGGCGGGTCGCAGTGACCGGAAGGGCGAGGATCCGTTCGCCGCCCAGCAGGATGCGCCCGTCGACGAGGCGGAAGGTCTGCCCGAGAAGGTCGTTGCCGTGCAGGATGATCGCCGAAAGGCCGGCGCGGGCGGCGGGGGCCTCGGCCGAGAACGGCACCCGCCCCACGTCACCCACCGCCTTGAGGCGCGCGGTCCCCTCGCCGGTCTCTTCGCACCGGACGCCGAAGCGGATTCCGCGATACGTGAAATCGAAGACGATCACTCCGCCGGTGGCCGGCAGGGATTCGATGGCATCGATGTCGATCGGCAGGACGGAGCCGCCGAGAGAAAAACGCTTCTGGTCAGGCATCCTGGAGCGCACTGGATTTGAAACGCAGACGAGATTACCACGTCGTCGCGCGGGTTTGAACGGGGAACGCTGGGGTATTAACGTCCGGCGTCTCCGCGACTACAATGCGTTTTTTCAGAAGGACATGAGGACGCCGTGCAGGCTCAAGAAATCTCCCTGGCGAAATACCTTTGGCTCCCCATCCATCGCGAGGGTTGGCCGTTCATCGCCCTGTTCGCGGTGGCTGCGGCCCTCCTCGGCATGCTCTGGGGCCCGCTGGGCTGGCTCGGGCTGGCGGCGACGCTGTGGTGCGCCTATTTCTTCCGCAACCCCGACCGCGTGACCCCGGTTCGTCCCGGGCTGGTGGTCAGCCCCGCCGACGGCGTCGTCTGCATGGTCGGCCACGCGGTGCCGCCCGCCGAACTGGGCATGGGGACGGAGCCCCGCATGCGGGTGTCGGTGTTCATGAGCGTATTCGACGTGCACGTGAACCGCATTCCGGCCGACGGCCGGGTGGTCAAGCTCGCCTACAAGCCGGGCAAGTTCGTCAACGCCTCGCTCGACAAGGCGAGCGAGGACAACGAGCGCATGGCGGTGCGGATGGAACTGGCCGACGGGCGCGAGATCGCCTTCGTCCAGATCGCCGGCCTGGTGGCCCGCCGCATCAAGTGCGACCTCAGCGAGGGCCAGGAGGTCCATGCCGGTGAGCGCTTCGGCCTCATCCGCTTCGGGTCGCGGGTCGACGTCTACCTGCCGGACGGCGTGGCGCCGCAGGTGGCCTGCGGCCAGCTGATGATCGCCGGCGAGACCGTGCTGGCCGACGCCGCCTCCGACGAGCCGGCGCGACAGGGCGAGGTGCGGTGATGTTCCGCGCCACGCGTCCGTCCCGCATCCGGCCGCCGCGCATTCCCGGCCTGACCATCAATCGCCTGATCCCCAACATCCTCACGCTGTTGGCCCTGTGTGCCGGCCTGACCTCGATCCGGTTCGGGCTGCACGAGCGTTGGGAGCAGGCGGTGGTCTCGATCCTGCTGGCCGCCATACTCGACGGGCTGGACGGGCGCGTGGCCCGGCTGCTTCAGGGCACCTCGAAGTTCGGCGCCGAACTGGACTCGCTGTCCGACTTCGTGTGCTTCGGGGTGGCCCCGGCCATGCTGCTCTATTTCTGGACCATGCAGGGGGCCGGCGGCCTGGGATGGGCGCTGGTGCTGCTGTACGCGGTGTGTTGCGCGCTCCGCCTCGCCCGCTTCAACACCATGCTGGGCCAGGCCGACCTCCCGCCCTACGCCTACAACTTCTTCACCGGCGTGCCCGCCCCCGCGGCCGCCGGCGTCGTCCTGCTGCCGCTGGTGGCAAGCATCGAGTTCGGGCCGGGGCTGTTCGGCCAGACCTGGCTGGTGGCGCTGTTCCTGCTGCTCGTGTCGTTCCTGATGGTCAGCACCATCCCCACCTTCTCGTTCAAGAAGGTGCGGGTTCCCCATCGTTGGGTGCTGCCCATGCTGCTGATCGTCGGCGTGCTGGCCGCCTTCCTGGTGACCGAGCCCTGGCTGACCCTGGCGGCCGTCGGCCTGATCTACCTGGGCCTGATCCCGATCTCGGTGCGGGCGTTCCGCCGCCTCAAGGCCGAGGCGGAGCGGGTCGGCGAGCAGCCGCCGGCGACCACCGCCTGAGCCCCAGTGAAAAAGGAGGCCCGATCCCACCAGGGGATCGGGCCTTCACAGGGAGGTCGCTGGGACAGCCGGCGAGCGGCGTCCTGAAGCGGGTGGTATCATATTAGCATCGACTAAACAAGCTACTTTCCATATAACGAAAGTCGCCACACCGTTGCATCCGTGCAACAGCGCGGGGAAATCGTCGGTAGTAGACCCCCTCATCGCTTGTCGATGTGCGGGGGCGTGGGGTAGAGGTAGGTTAATCGTTCTTAACTCTCCTCCGCGAAAGAAGGCTAAGACCCCATGCGCACCCTAAAGGCCCTCCTCGCCGCGACCGCCCTTGTGACGCTCCCCGCGGCGGCCCATGCCCAGTGGTATGTCGGCGCCGACGTCGGCACCAACTTCAAGCAGGACAGCGATCTCTCCGGCGGCGGTGCCCAGGTCAACATCGACTCCGATTGGGGTTGGGTCGGCATCGGCCAGGTCGGCTACAGCTTCGGCGCCCCCAAGGTCGAGCTCGAAGGCGGCTATCGCGGCAATGACGGCATCGACAGCTGGAGCGCGATGGTCAACGGCATCTACGAGTTCATGCCGAACAGCAGCTGGCATCCCTTCGTCGGTGCCGGTATCGGCTGGGCCTGGATGAAGGCCGACGCCAGCACCGGTGCGGTGACCGTCGACAACCGCGACAACCAGTTCGCCTACCAGGGCTTTGCCGGCGTGTCCTACGACGTCAATCCCAGCGTGGCGGTGAAGGCCCAGTACCGCTACTTCGCCACCCTGGATCCGGAGTTCACCACCAACACCGGCGCCAAGGTCGACGGCAGCTATCAGAACCACGCGCTGATGGTCGGCCTGACCTACAAGTTCGGCAAGGCCCCGGCCCCCGCGCCGGTTCCGGTCGCCGCCCCGGCCCCGGCTCCGGCCCCCGCGCCGGCCCCGGCTCCGAAGGTCGAGCTGCAGAAGAACTACATGGTGTTCTTCGACTTCAACAAGGCGAACGTCACCCCTGAGGCCCAGAGCATCATCAGCCAGGCCGTGACCGCCGCCAAGCAGGGCCAGAGCGCCCGCGTCAACCTGACCGGCCACGCCGACCGCTCCGGCTCGGACAAGTACAACATGGCCCTGTCGCTGAAGCGCGCCAATGCCGTCAAGGACGCCATGGTCAAGCAGGGCATCCCCGCCGACCAGATCGCCGTCGTCGCCAAGGGCGAGAGCGACCCGCTGGTCCCGACCAAGGACGGCGTCAAGGAGCCGCAGAACCGCCGCGTCGAGATCGTCCTGCCCTGAGCGGGACAGCGGCCGAGCTCGTGAGAGCGGCCGCCGACACGAGATCTGTTTAGGGAAAGCCCCGTCTCTGGCCAAAGCCGGATACGGGGCTTCTCTTTTGCCGACAGGTCCATCTCAGTCGTCGCCGGACAATCTCCCCCCGTGTCGTCATGGCCGGGCTCGACCCGGCCATCCAGGCGAGACCCAACCTAATCCATTGCTGGAAACCAGCTCGCGCGGGACGCCCCCTGGATTGCCGGGTCAAGCCCGGCAACGATGGAAGAGGCGTCCGGGGCACGGTGTCGCCCGGGCACTCCCCCTTGCCGTCGTCCCGTCCAACCTCTTCCGGACGCTAGCGAGGGTCGTCGAAGAAGGACAGGAACTTGGCCCCCGGAGCGTCGGGTGCGGCCGTGCTGCGATCGAACATGAAGCGGGCCAGCGCCAGGCAGGCCAGGGCGAGAGCGAGCACGACGGCCGGGACGAACAGTTCCGGCTGGGTGACCAGGATGAACATCACGACGCCGACATAGACTGCGAGGCCGAGCGCCAGGCGGGCTTCGCTCCGCTGCATGATGGCGCGGAGCACCAGCAGCGCGGACAGGGTCAGCAATGCGGGCACGATCATGGCTTCCCTCCTGCCGCAGCGTCCCCGAACCGGTGCCGCGGCTACTGACCATGCCACGCTAGGCCGTGCGCCGATTACAAACAATCGGGCAAATGCCTGAAGCCCTTGGTTTCTTTGGTATTAATGATCGTTCGTCCGAACGATGGGGGTCAGGTGAAGCTGAGCGCGACCGGCTGGCCAGCGCCGCCGGCCGCCTCGCGCAGCAGACGGTTGACCGCGTCCATGGACGCATCCACCGCCGCCCGGACCTGCTCCTCTCCCGCCTTGTTCGCCGCAGCCACCGTCTCAGGAAGGATGCGCTGCTGCAGGAAGCCCGCGACACCGGCGAAGGCGCGGGCCGCCAGTTCCAGTTCGGCCGCCGCCACGGTCACGCCGCCGGTCGCCTCGATGGCATCGGCGGCAGCGCCAAGAATGTCCATCATCGCGGCAATGCGGGGATCGCTGCGGTCGCTGTGCGCGGCCACGAAGCGCAGGACATTGGCAAAGGAGGCCGGGTCCGACATGGGTGCTCCACTAAGAAAAGGTCCGGTGGCGCCGGCGGGCGCGTTCACGCGTCCGCCACCTCGCCGGTTGCCCGTGCGATCTTGGCCATCAGCGCCTCGAAATCAACCGGCTTCGTGACGAAGTCATCCATCCCCGCGTCCCGGCAGCGCTGGGCATCGTCCGCGAAGGCGTTGGCGGTCAGCGCGATCACCGGAGTGGTGCGGTTGGGACCGTCGCCCTGCCGGATGGCGCGGCAGGCGTCGAGCCCGTCCATCACCGGCATCTGCATGTCCATGAGCACCACGTCGAAGCGGCGGGTGGCCGCACTCTCCACTGCCCGCCGCCCGTCTCCGACCACGGTGACCTCGTGGCCGCGCCGCCGGAAATAGGTCGCCACGACCTTCTGGTTGACCGGATTGTCCTCGGCCAGCAGCAGCGTCAACGCGCGCGCCTGCGCGGCGGCCGGGATCACGCCGTCGGACGACGCCCGGGCGGCGGCGGCCGGCAAGGGAAGCTCGAACCAGAACAGGCTGCCCCGCCCGGGCTCGCTCTCGACGCCGATCCGGCCCGATTGCAGCTCGACCAGGCGCTTACAGATGGCAAGGCCCAGCCCGGTGCCGCCGAAGCGGCGCGCCACCGCGGCATCGCCCTGATTGAAGGGCTGGAACAGGTCGGAGAGCCGGTCGGCGGCGATCCCCATGCCGGTATCCTGGACCTCGAACCGCACCACGTCCGAGCCCGTCTCAATCCCCGCCCTGACCGACACCAGGATGCGGCCTTCGGCGGTGAACTTGATGGCATTGACGATGAGGTTGAGCAGGATCTGGCGCAGCCGCAGGTCATCGCCGGTCACCCATCCGGGCACGCTCTCCGCGACCCGCCATTCGAGCAGCGTGCCCTTTTCCTCGGCGCGGCCGTGCAGCAGGCCGACCGTCTCGGCAATCACGGCGCGCGGTTCGAAGGGGGCGGCGGCGATCTCGACCTTGCCGGATTCCAGCTTGGACAGATCGAGGATGTCGTTGAGCAGCGATTGCAGCGCGCGTCCCGAGCTGCACAGCGTCTCGACGTGCTCGCGCTGCTCGGGGGTCAGCGGCCCCTCGCGCAGGAGCTGGGCCATGCCGATCACCCCGTTCATCGGGGTGCGGATCTCGTGGCTCATGGTGGCCAGGAACTCGGACTTGGCGCGGGTGGCCGCCTCGGCCCTGTCCTTGGCCTCCTTCAACTGTTCCTCGACCCGGCGCCGGTCGGTGATGTCGTAGATGCCGGCGAGGATGACAGGCTCGCCGCGGAACGTGGTCCTGGTCGCCGAAACCATGCCCCAGAAGGTGCTGCCGTCGGGACGGCAGAAGTGCGCCTCGAAGCCGTGCACCGACCCTTTTTCCGCCACCTCGGCCACCAGACGGTCGCGATCGGCGGGATTGACGTAGAAATTCCGGGTCGGCGTCCCCACCGGATCGAATTCCGGCCCCAGCAGATTGGCACGCACCTGCCGGTTGGCGAACAGGATGCGACCGTTCAGCAGGCTGGTCATCGCCACCGGCACCGGCATGCTGTCGACCACCAGGCGCAGGCGCTCCTCGCTCTCGCGCACGGCGACTTCAGCCGCCTTCTCCGCCTCGAGACGCTCGATCTCGATGGCGTGGCGGCGGAACACCTCGGCGGCGCGGGCGATGTCGCCGATCTCGTCCCGCCGGTCGAGGTCGCGGACGGTGACGTCCTTGTCCCCCTTGGCCAGGCCCAACAGCACCCCGGCCATGTCGCGCAATGGAATGGTGATGCGGCGCAGGCTCCAGATGATGGCCAGCGACAGGCTGGTCAGCACCGCCATCATGCCGGCCAGGCTGAACCACATGTTGCGTTCGACGTCGTGGTCGGCGGCTTCGGTGGAGAAGCCGATCACCAGCGTGCCCACGAGATCGTCGCGGAGCTGGTGGCGATAGCGGATCTGGCGGGTGACGATCAGGGGCGGCTCCGCCCCGTGGTCGTCTTGCCCCAGCTTGCCGAACACCTTGCCGTCGGGCGCGGCGACGTGGACCCAGACGATCTCGGGGTCGCCGGACATCGCCCCGACCAGGCCCGCCACCACGTCGTTGTCGTAGTCGAACATGGGACGCGACAGCGCCACCGCCTGGATGTCGGCGGTGCGTTCGGCCTTCTGGCGCAGGAGGTCCATGCGATCTTGCCGCATGGTCCACAGCCGGAACATTTCCGATGCCGAGACCACCAGCACGGTGGCGGACAGGGCGATCATCAACACCTTGCCGCCCAGCGACGCGCGCCGGTGCCGAGGAACGGCTGGCCGGGGGGGCTCTGGCCGGGGGATGTCTGGCCCGGGGATGTCTGGCCCGGGGATGTCTGGCAAGGGGGCGGTCACCGTGACGGACCTCGCGTCCGGGCCCAGGCCTCCACGACGGCTACGAGCCGCATGTCATCTCCCGATCCGCCGCACCACCCTGCAATACTAACAGACGCGGCGGGACGGACAACGCGGAGAAAGCTCAACTCGGCGTGCATTAGCGCCTAACAATTTTCTCGCGCAGAATGGCATCAACGGCGGGAAAGGCCTGCCGGGCGGCCGCGGGCACCTCGACGTCGAAAGGGCGCGCCGCAGAGCGGCGGGGATCGCCGACCACAATGCGGCCGACCATGCCGGCGCTCTCATGGGGCTGGCAGAAATAATCGTAGACCCCGTCCCGCTCCAGGGTGACCGAAAAGGAGCCGCCCGGCAGCAGCGGCCCGGAATCCCAGGGCGGAGCCCCCTCGGGGATGCGCAGCTGGTGCCGCCCGTTGGCGGGATGATAGGCGGTGGCGGTATGGGTGTTGGCCTGATCGGGGCCGTTGCTCCAGGTGACCGCCGTTCCCGGCGGCACCCACAGGCCGATGGGATCGAACCATACGTCCGAGCCGTCGGTCGCACTCATCATGCGAATGATGGCGGCGCCGGCCGCCGGGACGGGCTTGGCCCAGGCCAAGCCGCCGCCGGCGACCAGCGCGCCGATCAGGAACGATCGCCGCGAGATCCTCATTTCACCGCCGCGGCCTCGGACGGTGAGACGTGCCACAGAACGATGTGGTAGTGCGGCTTTTCCACGCCGGGATGGCCGGCATTGAAGACCATGTCGACGTGGTCGACCTTGTGGCCCGAGGTCTTCAGATCCTCGAACTTCTTGTGCGCCTCGATCTCGTCGATCGGCACCATGTAGATGGTGCTGACCAGCTTGCCCGCCTTGTCATAGGCCAGGAACGGCCCGGCCGGCAGGGTCTTGGGATCGACGTAGAGCGTTCCGATGCCCGGCAGGAAGTCCGGCAGCGCCACCAGCTTGGACACGGCCTGGTAGGGGGCGGGCGGCGGCGCCTTTTCGACGTCGGCGGCGACGGCCGGCAGGGACGCCACGGCCAGCATGCTCAGGGCCATCAGGGGGATCGCTCGCATGTCGGGACTCCTCTCTCGGGCGGATCGGGATTGATCCGCTTCAGGACGGCGGCGACGATGCGGTCGCACCGTACGCCGTCGAAACGGAAGATGTCGGCGATGGCATCGCGGGCGGCTTCGCCCAGGCTTTGCCGCAGCAACCGGCGGGCGCGATGGAAGCGCGTCTTGACGGTATCCTCGGGAATTCCGAGCGCTTCGGCGGTGTCGCGCACCGACAGTTGTTCCACCGCCCGCAAGACGAAGACGCTGCGGTAATGCGGCGGCAGATCGTCGATGGCATGCTCGAGCACCCGCCGCATCTCGGTCCGCGCCATCGCGTCCTCGGGATCGGGGGCGGGCATGCCGCCACCCTGGCGGCGCATCGCCTCCGACAGATCGCTCTCGGTGATGTCGGTGAGGCTGGCGAGTTCGCGGCGCCGCCTCAACCTGCCCCGCGCCTCATTGAGGGCGATCGCCGACAGCCAGGTCTGGAAGCTGCTCCGTCCGGCGAAATCCTTGAGTGAGGCGAAGGCGCGGATATAGCTGTCCTGGAGGACGTCCTCAGCCTCGGCGTCGCTGCCCAGCACGGCGCGCACCAGTCGGAACAGACGCCGGTTGCAGCCGCGCATCAACGCCTCGCAGGCGGCGTGGTCGCCGAGCTGTGCCTGGGCGATCAGATCGTCCTCGGTCGGAGCCATGGGCATCGCGGACCTCCTCGGGGTGCATGCGATTAGATGCAGCCCGCGGCGCAGAGGTTCCAGCCGCCCCGTCGATGCTTACGGGTACGAAGGCCCGCCCTGATGGATGCCGGGATCGGCGCTCAGAAGTCGCCCAGGATGCGGCGGCGCTGCGCGTCGAATTCGTCGCGGCCGATCAGCCCCTCGTCGAGCGCCGCCTTCAGTCTGCGCAGCCGATCGACCGGATCGGGGGGCTGAGGCGCCGCCGTGATGTCGGTCGATCGCCGCATCCGGTTGTCCGCGATGAAGCGGGCATAGGCCATGTCCTCGTCGAGGATGTGGCGGACCAGCCATTCGGCGACGAAGATCGCCAGTTCGTCGACGAACAGGCGGCGATCCAGATTGGCGTATTTTTCAACGATCTGGTCCACGGCCCGGAAGATGGCCTCGTGCTGCTGCTTGTGGCTGCGGAAATGCGGGTAGCCGATCTGGATCAGGAACGCCTCTTCGCTGGCGAAGTGGGTGTAGGTGTAGTCGATCAGCTCGTTGACCCGGGCATCGATCTCGGCGTCACCCTGTCCGCTGCTGCGCGCCAGCGCCTCGGCGAGGACGAACAGCCGCTGATGCTGTTCGTCCATCGCCTGGTGGTAGACGGTGAGATCGTTGGTCCAGCGCGGGAAATCCATTCTCGTCTCCGTGGGTGGCGGCCCGATCATATCAGGAGACGAAGAACTGGGTTTATCGCACGCGTGAACAGCGCTTAAACCACCTCACCACAAGATGTCCTGCGCCCCCAGGGCCTGCCCGAGCACCACCGCCATGTCGTGGATGCCGGCGCCATCGGTGACCTGGATAAGGCTGCTGTCGGCCGTGCCGTCGGCATTGGTGTCGACCGCGACGATGGCGTAGCTGTTCGAAAGCTGATGCAGCAGGTGCAGGTCGACCTTGTCCTCGCCGACGGTGAAGCCGTGGATGACGTCGCAGCCCTCCGTCGAGGTGGCGTAGGCGAAGATATCCGCGACGCCGTCCTGGGCATTGAGCGGATCACCACCCCACAGCGCATCGATCCCCGAGCCGCCGGAAATCCAGTCCGAGCCGCTGCCGCCGTAGATGACGTCGCTGCCGTCGCCGCCGTCCAGGCTGTCATTGTTGGCGCCGCCGAGCATGGTGTCGTTGCCGGTGCCGCCCGAGAGGGTGTCGTTGCCGCTGCCGCCGGTCAGATAGTCGTTGCCCGAGCCCCCCCGCAGGTCGTCGTTGCCGCCGTCGCCGCTGAGGTAATCGTTGCCGGCGCCGCCCTTGAGCGTGTCGTTGCCCCCCAGCCCGCTGACCGCCCCATCGGTGTTGCCGCCGCCCTGGTAGCGGTCGTCTCCGTTGGTGAGTTGCTGCGGATTGCTGGCAGGCTGCGACGGAGTCGGCTCCTTCGGCAGGGGATAGGCAATGGCGTCGGGCGTGGGATTGACGGTGATGGTCACGGTGTGGTCGGTGGTGCCGCCCAAGGCATCGGTACTGCGCACGGTGAAGCTGTCGGAGCCGTTCCAGTCGGCGCTTTCGGCGGTGAAGACGTAGGAGCCGTCGGCCGCCACGGTGAGCGTGCCGTGGT